>NZ_JBDMHA010000021.1:9506-32035 GCF_039752985.1 Collinsella aerofaciens | reverse complement strand
TAAAAACTGCAAGACCGTCAAGCTAGAGCAGAACTACCGCTCCACGGGTCATATCCTGAGCGCCGCCAACGCCGTGGTGCGTCACAACTCGCAGCGCAAGGAGAAGCGCCTGTTTACGGCCGAGGGCGACGGCGAGAAGATCCAGGCCTTCCAGGCAAGCGATGAGCGCGACGAGGGCCGCTGGATTGCCGGCGAGATCGAAAAGCTGCACTCCAAGGGCACGAGCTACGACGATATTGCTGTGTTCTACCGCACCAACGCCCAGTCGCGTATCCTCGAAGATATGTTCCTGCGCGCAGGCGTGCCCTACAAGATTGTGGGCGGCACGCGATTCTTCGATCGTGCCGAGATCCGCGACGTCATGGCCTACCTCAAGATGATCGTGAACCCGGCAGACGAGATGAGCGTCAAGCGCGTCATCAACACGCCGCGCCGCGGCATCGGCTCCACCTCGATCCAAAAGATTGAGCAGCTGGCGCGCGACAACCGTTGCTCGTTCTTCCAGGCTTGCGAGATCGCGTGCGCCGAAACCGGCATGTTTAGCGCCAAGGTGCGCAATGGCCTGTCGAGCTTTGTGTCGCTGGTGCGCGAGGGTCGCCGCATGGACGGCGAGCTCAAGGACGTTGTCGAGATGATCGTCGATAAGACGGGCCTGCTGCAGGCTTTCCGCGCCGAGGGCACCATGGAGTCCGAGAGCCGCGCCGAGAACATCCAGGAATTCCTGGGTGTCGCTGCCGAATTTGAGGAGACGCATGAGGATATCGAAGGTACGCTCGAGAGCTTGGAAGAGCTGCGCGCTGCCGGTGTTGCCGATGTGCCTGTCAGCGCCGAGCCCGAGCCCGTCGTGGTGAGCGCGCCTGCGCCCGAACCGGGGCCGTCTGCCCCGGTATCCTCGTTTGAGGCGCTCGTTGGTGCGCGTGACGCCGCGGGCTCCAATCCGCTCGATAGCTTGGCCGCTCCGGCGCTGTCTCCGCAGGATGCCCTGGCCGCCGCCATCGCGGGCAACGCGTATGCCGTGCCAACAGAGTTGCCGGCGGGTGCCGTGCATGCCGACGAGATCGAGCGCACCTACGGTCCGCTCACCTGTAAGGCGCTGCCGGCGCTCATGGAGTGGCTGGCCTTGCGCTCCGACTTGGATTCCCTGGCCGGCGAGACGCATGCCATCACCATGATGACCATCCACTCCGCCAAGGGCCTGGAGTTCCCGGCGGTGTTCGTGGCCGGCATGGAGGAGGGTATCTTCCCGCACGTGCACGACTTTGGCGGCGGCGATGACCCGGGCAAGCTCGAGGAGGAGCGTCGCCTGGCCTACGTCGCCATCACGCGCGCCCGTAAGCGCCTGTTCTTGATCTATGCGGCCACGCGTCGCACCTACGGCTCGACCTCTGCCAACCCGCGCTCGCGCTTCCTCAACGAGATTCCGTTTGAGGATATCGAGTTTAGCGGCATCGGTTCTGCCGGTTTTGAGGGCACGGGCTGGGAGAAACGCGGCGACCGTCACGGCACCTTTGGCTCGGGCATGGGCTCGGATATGTACGGCGGCAAGGTGTTTGGTTCGCATACGCGCTCGACCGGCGGTTCCGGTTCGCGCGGTGGATCGAGTTTTGACGATTTCTTTGGCGGCAGCAGCTACGGGACCGAGCGCCATCGTGGGGTCTCGCCCGACGCCGGCCGTGTTGCCTCGACCTTTGGTTCGGGTGCGCCGCGAGCCAAAAAGCCGTCATCTAAGGTGTCGCCGACAGTGGAGCGCAAGGTCGATCGCGCTAGCGCGTCGCAGGACTTTGCCGCAGGCGATACCGTGAGCCACAAGACCTTTGGCACGGGTACCGTGATCTCGGTCGTCGGAGACATGATCGAGGTTCAATTCGAAAAGACCGGCCAGACCAAAAAGCTTATGAAGGGCTTTGCTCCAATTGTCAAGCTGAATGCCTAGCTGCGAGGTTGACCGGGCGCGCCGGGGGCTTTGGTCGCCTGCTCGGGCAGTCCTGCTCGCACGGAGAGCACATTAAGTGCTCTCCGGCTCGTGCGGAACTCGCGATCGACCAAAGCCCCCGGCGCGCCCTCTTCCTTGTGGCGTTTTGGCCTGCAGCTTGCGAACGTTGCTCTGCTCGTCCGCTTTTTGATTTGGAGAACCGGGTGGGCTGAAATGTAGATACGAGTAGGGGCTCCTCCGTTGATGAACGGGGGAGCCCCTTGTTTCGTTTTGGTTGTTGTTGTGACCTAGAGGTGGCTGATGATCAGTTCCATCTTGCCTTCGAGGTCGATGGAGCTGACGGTGCTGGGGGCCAGCAGGTGGCTTCCCTTGCGGACGGGGTCGCCGCAGATGGTGCCTTCGCCGTCGATGACCGACAGGCACATGAAGGGCCAGCGCTGGTCGAGAGTCTTGCTGCCGTCGACACGCACGCGATCGACGGTGTAGCAGGGGTTGGACTCGAGCTCGGTCACGCCGTCGACCTCGGGCGCGGTCACGGTGCCGTCGGTCGGAGCCTGAGCATCAAAGTCGATGCAGTCGAGGCTCTGCTCAATGTGCAGTGGACGCAGTTTGCCGTCGGTGCCGGGGCGGTCGTAGTCGTACAGGCGATATGTCACGTCGCTCGACTGCTGCGTCTCCAAAATGAGCGTGCCGGTCTTGATGGCGTGAACGGTGCCGGAGTCGATCTGGAAAAAGTCTCCCTTGTGAATCGGCAGCACGTTGAGCATCTCGTCCCAACGGCCCTCCTCGATCATCTGTGCAGCCTCGGCGCGGTCGTGCGCGCGCTGGCCGATAATGATCGTGGCACCGGGTTCGCAGTCCAGCACATACCAGCACTCGGTTTTGCCCAGGCTGCCGTTCTCGTGCTTGGCGGCGTACTCGTCATTGGGATGAATCTGGATTGAAAGGTCGTCCTTGGCATCCAGAATCTTAATGAGCAGCGGGAACTCCTTGCTCTCGCAATTGCCAAAGAGCTCGCGGTGCTCGGCCCACAGCCATGAAAGCGTGTGGCCTGCATACGGGCCCTCCGCAATCTGGCAGTCACCGTTGGGATGGGCCGAGATGGCCCAGCACTCACCGATGGGACCTTCGGGAATGTCGTAACCAAATACGGTTTCGAGGTGGCGGCCACCCCAGATCTTCTCGTGGAAGATCGGCGTCAGTTTAATCAAATCGGACATATTCATACCCCCATTATGTTGCGCGGGCGTTGCACAAAACAGCTCAAAACGAGCGCCCGCGTGACTATAAAAACCTATGCCAACGTTACGTTGTGCAGTTCAAAGCGGTCGCCAACGTTGCGCGAGATCGAATACTCAAAGGCGGCGCCGCTGTCCAAAAAGCCAATCTGGGTGAGCTCGAGCAGGGGAGAGCCAAGTTTGGTGTCCAGACGCTCGGCTTCTTCTTCGGTTGCTGCCACGGCGCGAATGGTACGGTGGAAGCTCGAAATCTTCAGCCCACATTGCTCGCGGATGAAGTGGTAGACCGATCCGTACAGGTCCTTCTTTTTAAGGCCTGGAATCAGCTCGAGGGGCATGTAGGTGTACTCGATAACGATGGGCTTCTCATCGGCCTGACGCACGCGCACGACGTGATAGGCAAAGTCATCCTCTGCAATTCCCAGCTGGGCTGCGATGTCCGCTGGTGGATTAACGATCGAGAAATCGTAGACCACCGAGGTCACCTTCTCCCCGCGGTGCTCGTACGAAAAGCCTTGGGCACGGTCGTTTTTGCCTTGAAAAAACACCTGGCCGGGAAGCCCCGCCGTGTCCTTGACGTAGGTGCCCGATCCGCGCCGGCTGGTAATAAGGCCTTCCTCGGTGATCTGCTCAATCGCTCGTTTGACGGTGATTTTGGAAACGCTATAGAGCTCACAGAACTCAACGACGGTGGGCAACTTATCGCCCGGCTTAAGGGCGCCGTCCTCGATGCTTCGACGGATATCTGCAGCTATCGCCTCGTATTTGGGAATCAAGGAACCTCCTTTCCAACTTGATTGAGAATAAAAGAAAGTATAGTCAACACCTAAGTATCTCTATTGAGTTATTGAAAAGTTCGAGAAAGATAAAATTAAAAGTCGCCCCGCTTGTAAAATTAGAGCGTTTTAAATGATAAACATCTGAGTAGTGTCGTGTTGAGAAATGATCGGTCCGAGGACGGGGCCGAACCGATATAACACCCAGCGAACCGAATCTCGTACTCTGCGCTTCCCCAGATAAAACCTGCCAAAACAAACCTGTCCTTTTTGGTAGGTTTTTGCCTTGGGAGCGGTACCATACAGGCAATGTTTAAACGAGAAAGGCGGGCTCCCATGGAACCTAAGCAGTATTACATCGGCATCGACGTCGGCGGCACCTCGGTCAAGGAGGGTCTGTTCGATGAGGACGGAAACCTGCTTGCCAAGGCCAGCGTGCCCACGCCTCCCATCGTTGACGCTGCGGGCTTTGCCGCGGTGACCGAGGCTATCGACCAGGTGGTCGCCAAGGCCCAGATTCCGCGCGCCTTTGTGGCGGGTATTGGCCTGGCCGTTCCGTGCCCCATCCCGGCATCGGGCGATGCCAAGGTCAAGGCCAACATTGCCATTAACCTGCCCGAGCTCAAGATCGCCATTCAGGAGCACTGCCCCGACGCGGTCGTTAAGTACGAGAACGACGCCAACGCTGCTGCTATGGGCGAGGCCTGGCTCGGCTCTGCCAAGGGCGTACAGAACGTGGTGATGGTCACCATTGGTACCGGCGTGGGCGGCGGCGTTATCGTTAACGGCGACGTGGTATCGGGCATTGTGGGTGCTGGCGGCGAGATTGGCCACATGTGCCTGAACCCAGCCGAGGAGCGCACCTGCGGTTGCGGCGGCCATGGCCACCTGGAGCAGTATTCCAGCGCCACCGGCGTGGTGAGCAACTACCTTGCCGAGTGCAAGAAGGCGGGCGTCGAGCCCATCGAGCTGACCGGCCCTTCCGATTCCAAGGACGTGTTCCAGGCTTGTCGCGAGGGCGACAAGCTCGCGCTGGCCGCGGCCGATACCATGGCCGACTATCTCGGTCGCGCACTGGCGCTTATTGCCAACGTGGTTGATCCCGAGATGTTCCTCATCGGCGGCGGCGCCTCCGCCTCGGCCGATGTCTACCTCGACAAGGTTCGCGAGCACTTTAAGCAGTACGCGCTTTCCGCCTCGCGCGAGACGCCCATTAAGGTCGCTTCGCTCGGAAACGACGCCGGCATCATCGGTGCCGCCTACGTAGCCCTGCGCGCTGCCGGTAAATAGCTGGTGCAAGGGGGACAGGTTACATTGCACCAACATGGTGCAAAAGGGACAGCCTTGGCCCCCGTGCCTGCGCCCCAAAATATGCCGTGGCCCTTCCGTCTGCGAAGGCTCGGCATCGGCGTGCTACCATAGCTACGTCCAAGTACACATATCAAGTGGAGGATATCCATGGCAAACGTTCTTGTCTTTGGTCACCAGAACCCCGATAACGACGCCATCATGAGCGCCGTCGTCCTGTCCCAGCTGCTCAACCAGGTTGAGTATGCCGGCAACACCTACGAGGCCTGCGCCCTTGGTCAGCTTCCGGCCGAGTCCGCCAAGCTGCTCGCCGACGCCGGCATCGCCGAGCCCCGCGTGATCGAGTCCGTCGAGGCTGGTCAGCTCGTCGTCCTCACCGACCACAACGAGTCTGCCCAGTCCGTCGCCGGCCTTAA
The DNA here is from genome assembly GCF_039752985.1 of Collinsella aerofaciens. GTDB lineage: Bacteria > Actinomycetota > Coriobacteriia > Coriobacteriales > Coriobacteriaceae > Collinsella > Collinsella aerofaciens_BT. The sequence continues at coordinate 26,364 of NZ_JBDMHA010000021.1, read as the reverse complement.
GGACGCCACGGTCTTTGGCGTCGTCGACCATCACCGCATCGGCGACTTCGAGACCGCCGGTCCGCTGCACTACATCTGCCTGCCCTGGGGCTCCAGCTGCACCATCGTCACCAAGCTTGCCGGCGTGCTCGGCGTTGAGCTTTCCGACGTCCAGGCCAAGCTGCTGCTCTCGGCCATGATGACCGACACGCTCATGCTCAAGAGCCCCACCACCACCGATGTCGACCGCGCCGTCGCCGCCAAGCTTGGCGAGCAGGTGGGCGTCGACCCGGTCAAGTTTGGCATGGAGGTCTTCCTCACCCGTCCGTCCGGCTCCTTCACCGCTGCCGAGATGGTCGGCAATGACATCAAGATGTTCGAGCCTGCCGGCAAGAAGCTGCTCATCGGCCAGTACGAGACTGTCGACAAGACTCGCGCACTCGGCATGATCGACGAGATTCGCGAGGCCATGCGCGCCTACGCCGCCGAGAAGGGTGCCGACGGCATCGTCCTGTGCATCACTGACATCATGGAGGAGGGCTCGCAGGTCCTGCTCGAGGGCGAGACCGAGGCTGCTCAGAAGGGCCTGGGCATTGCCGACGAGCACGACGGCGTCTGGATGCCGGGCGTCCTCTCCCGTAAGAAGCAGGTCGCTGCCCCCATCATGGCCGCCTGCTAGGTTTAGTTGACCAAACGCCACGACCGGATCGCGGACGCCCCGCGCTCCGGTCGTTTTTTTGTGTACGGCGCCGCGTCGTCTCTTGGACAGGCGTGCCCGTGCCGTTGAGCAAATAATGTTCAACCTGTGGTTCCGCTTTTCGGCCACGCCTGCGTTCTTGTCGTGCAGGGTAGGCTAGATGCAAGCGTAATACGTTAGAGCGCGGCGCCGCCACTTGGGCGGGCCGTGCTTTTTTAAGACGGGAGCCATCCCGTGAAAGGAGCCGCCCATGGCAGCAACTGAGCAGCTATTCAACGTTCGTGAGCGCAAGCGCTTTGAACGTCACGACATCTGGGAGCGCATCGCCGAGAACGGCACGATTTCCGCCGCCGTCATGGTCTTCGCCGCCATCGCCGCCGTCATTTGCGCCAACACCGATGCCTACGAGGCTATCCATCACTTTTTGGAGACCCCGCTGTATGTGGGTCTGGGTAACCTGACGGCCGGTCTCACCGTTGAGCTTTTCGTCAACGACTTCCTCATGGCGATTTTCTTTTTGCTGGTGGGCATCGAGCTTAAGTACGAGATGACAGTCGGCGAGCTCAAAAACCCGCGTCAGGCCATGCTTCCCATGCTGGCGGCCGTGGGCGGCGTCGTCGTTCCCGCCTGCATCTACCTGATCTTTAACCATGCCGGCGCCCGCAACGGTTGGGCCATCCCCATGGCAACCGATATTGCCTTTGCGCTGGGCGTGCTGTCGCTTTTGGGCAATCGCGTGCCCAACGGCGTGCGCGTGTTCTTCTCGACGCTCGCCATCGCCGACGACCTCATCTCCATCGCCGCCATCGCCATTTTCTACGGTCAGAGCCCCAATCCGTTTTGGTTGGGCGCCGCCGCGCTTGTGACCTGCGCGCTCGTGTGGCTCAACAAGACGCAGCATTACCGCCTTGCCCCGTATTCGGTACTGGGTCTGCTGTTGTGGTTCTGCATGTTCAAGAGCGGCGTACATGCCACGCTTGCTGGCGTCATCTTGGCCTTTACCATTCCGGCCAAGTGCGGCGTCAAGCTCGACAGCCTCACCGATTGGCTGGGCGAGTGCCTGCCGCTGCTCGATGACCGCTACGACGACGAGGCACACATCCTGGGCCAGCATGACTTTACCGTCTCGACCACCAAGGTCGAGCGCGTCATGCACCGCGTGACCCCGCCGCTCATCCGCATGGAGCGTCTGATCTCCACGCCGGTCAACTTTGTGATTCTGCCGATCTTTGCGTTCGTCAACGCACAGGTTCGCCTAGTGGGCGTGGACATGAGCACGCTGCTCACCGACCCGGTGACGCTCGGCGTGTACTTTGGCATGCTGCTGGGTAAGCCGATCGGTATCTTTGGCATGACGTTCGCCTTGGTCAAGCTCAAGGCCTGCGAGCTGCCGCACAATGTCAACTGGCACATGATTGCCGGCGTGGGCATTCTGGGCGGCATCGGCTTTACCATGTCGATTCTCATCAGCGGCCTTGCCTTCCCGACGGCTGAGTTTGAGGTTCTGGCCGCCAAGGCCGCTATTCTCGCCGGCTCTGTCACCGCGGCCGTACTTGGCATGATCTACATGAGTGTGATCTGCAAGCACCCCGCGCCCAAGGACGAGTAAGAGCACATACAAGTTTGAAAACGCCGCCTGTGAACACCATCACAGGCGGCGTTTTAGTCATTCGGGACGTTCTTAAATGACTAGGTTATTCCACGGTGCCGTAGATGGCGCCCCAGCCGTGGGCGGCCAAGGCGGAGTTGAGCTGGTCGCAAAGTGACTGGCGGTCGTAATAGCCGGGCGGTAGCAGGTTGACGATTTCCATGAGATCGGGCGCCAGGTCCAAGATTTCGGCCTGTACGATCAGATCCAGGCGGTCGATGGCGTGGCGGTCGTAAAACAGTCCGTCGACCAGGCGCTGCAGGTCGCCGAATTCCTCGGCCTGGAACGATCCGTACTCCATAGTGCCTCCTTGGGCGCCCCACGCCGGCATGCGCGGCGATTCGTAATTTATTGCGATGGACTTAATCTATCACGGCTTCATAACGTTGTGGCGGTGGCGGTCTATACTTAGACGAACTGCAACGTACCGCTTCGCGAAAGGTCGCACCCCATGCAGACGATCTACCAGAAGATGGAAACCACCGAACTCGATGCCGCCATCGAGGCACTCAAAGCCGAGGTCGCCGAGGTCAAGGCCAAGGGCCTGGCGCTCGATATGGCCCGCGGCAAGCCGTCGCCCGCCCAGGTGGACATCTCGCGCCCCATGCTCGATATCCTCAACGCCGACGCCGATCTGCACGATGGCAACGTCGATTGTTCCAACTACGGCTGCTTCGAGGGTATTCCTTCGGCACGCAAGCTGGCAGGGGAGTTTCTGGGCTGCCCCGCCGAGCAGACGCTCGTGCTGGGTTCGTCGAGCCTGCTGATCGAGCATGACATCGCCGGCATGTTCTGGCGTTGCGGCTCGTGCGGCAGCGAGCCCTGGGACGCCTACGAGGCCGCGCACGACGGCAAGAAGGTCAAGTTCCTGTGCCCCGTTCCCGGCTACGATCGCCACTTTGGTATCACCGCCGACTTGGGCATCGAGAACGTCCCCGTCGCGATGACTGACAACGGCCCCGACATGGACGAGATCGAGCGCCTCGTTGCCGCCGACGATTCCATCAAGGGTATCTGGTGCGTGCCCAAGTATTCCAACCCCACGGGCATCACCTTTAGCGAGGATACCGTGCGCCGCCTGGTCGAGATGCCCACAGCCGCGCCCGATTTCCGTATCTTCTGGGACAACGCCTACTGCGTGCACGACCTGTACGACGAGACCGACGAGCTCGCAAACATCTTTGACCTCGCTCGCGCGGCGGGCACCGAGGACCGCGTGGTGGCCTTTGCCTCGACGTCCAAGATCACCTTCCCGGGCGCCGGCATCGGCTTTATCGGTGCGAGCCCCGCGGTCATCGCCGAGTTCTCCAAGCGCCTGAAGGCCGGCCTCATCAGCGCCGACAAGCTCAACCAGCTGCGTCACGTGCGCTTCCTTCCTACCATCGAGGCGGTCAAGGAGCACATGAAAAAGCATGCCGAGTTCCTGCGTCCGCGCTTTGAGGCCGTCGAGCGCAAGCTCACCGAGGGCTTGGGCGACACGGGCTGCGCCACTTGGACGCACCCCCGCGGCGGCTACTTTGTAAGCTTCGATGGCCCCGAGGGCTCGGCCCAGAAGGTCGCCGCGCTTTGCGCCGACCTGGGCGTCAAGCTCACGCCGGCCGGTGCTACCTGGCCCTATGGCAAGGACCCGCGCGACACTAACATCCGCATCGCGCCGAGCTATCCCACGGTCGAGGACCTGGAGGCCGCGCTCGATGTGCTGGTGCTGGCCGTTAAGCTTGTCGCTGCCGAGCTTGCGCGTGCCGAGCGCGCCTAACGCCTAGGGCCCCGCAAGTTCGCGCCCAGTACTATCAGCACTCTCGATTCGCAAAGGAGCGTATACATGGATTTGGGTATTTCCACCAACCCCACGCCGGAGCTCTACACCATTAAGGTAACCGGCGAGATCGATATCTCTAACGCCGATAGCCTGCGCAATGCCATCGACCTGGCGCTCGAGCAGCCCACTGAGGCCGTTGAGCTCGATTTTGCCCAGGTGAGCTACATCGATTCGACGGGCATTGGCGTGCTCGTGGGCGCCGCACACCACGCGGTCGACCACGGCAAGCGCTTTAGCTGCACCAATGTGCAGCCCCCGGTGATGCGCGTGGTTCAGCTGTTGGGTGTCGACCAGGAGATTTCGATCACCGCTGCATAATCTTTGCCCCCAAAAGGGCGTGCCGTTTGGCATATGTTTGTGATGCGCTCGGACGTTTTGGCGTCCGGGCGCTATACTTGACCGAATGAATAGACGAGTTCCGGCCGAATGGCGCGGTGCGGGCTCGACTCACATCGAGCCTTGGAGGTATGTGTGTTTGGTATTGGAGAGGGTGAGCTCGCGATCATCGTGGTCTTCGGCTTTTTGCTGTTTGGCCCGGATAAGCTCCCGCAGATGGGCCGCACGATCGGCCGTGCCATCCGTCAGTTCCGCGAGACGCAGGAAAAGATGACGGCCGTTGTTCAGTCCGAGATTATCGATCCGGTGAGCGAGGCCGCGTCGGCCCCGGTCAAGCCCAAGAAGGCTGCTGCGACCGACGACGATTCCGATGCGGACGAGGATGCCGCCGAGACGGCAGCGCCCGCCAAGAAGGAGACCTTTGCCGAGCGTCGCGCCCGTCTTGCTGCCGAGAAGGCCGCAAGCGAGAGTGCCGCTGAGGGAGAAGGTGCTGCCGAGGAGGCTGAAGCCGAGGGTCCCGAACCCGCCGCTGCCGGGTCCGAGGCTGCAGCCGCTGTCGAGCCCGCTCCTGCCGCCGAGCCCGAGCCCGAGCCGGCAGAGCCCACGACGGCTGACCTCTACGCCCGTCGTCCCCGCAAGCGCAAGGCCGTCGTCGACCAGCTCGCTCGCGAGCTCGAGGCCGAGGACGAGGCTGCCACCGCCGACGCCTCGAAGGGAGGCGATGAGTAATGCCTATCGGACCTGCGCGCATGCCGCTCTTCGATCACCTGGGAGAGCTCCGTCGCCGCCTGACTATCGTGGTCGTGTCGGTGTTTGCCGCCGCCATCGTGCTGTATTTCGCCACGCCCGTGGTGCTCGACATCCTGGAAGACCCCATCCGCTCCTTTGTGCCGGACGGTAAGTTCTACATCACCACCACGCTCGGCGGCTTTGGCCTGCGCTTCTCGCTGGCCATCAAGATGGCCGTGGTCATGTGCACGCCCATGATCATCTGGCAGATTCTGGCATTTTTCCTGCCGGCACTGCGTCCCAACGAGCGCAAGTGGGTTGTGCCTACGGTGCTCGCCTCGACGGTGCTGTTCTTCCTGGGCGCAATCTTTTGCTACTTCATCATTATCCCGGCAGGCTTTGAGTGGCTCATCGGCGAGACCTCTGCCGTCGCAACCGCGCTGCCCGACCTGGAGAACTACGTCAACATGGAGCTGCTCTTTATGATCGGCTTTGGTGTGGCGTTTGAGCTGCCGCTCATCATCTTCTACCTGTCCGTCTTCCACATCGTGTCCTACGCGGCCTTCCGCGGCGCCTGGCGCTACGTGTACGTGGGCCTGCTTGTGGGCTCGGCTGTGATTACGCCCGACGGCTCGCCCGTTACGCTGGGCCTCATGTATGGTGCCCTGCTCTCGCTCTACGAGATTTCGCTCGCCATTGCCCGCGTGGTCATTACCGCGCGCGAGGGCAAGGAGGGCTTGTTTGTGAGCCGTCTGGACCTGTTCTCGGACGATGAGGACGACGAGGAGTAAATCGGTATGCACGAGGTTGGCATTGTCAACGGCATACTCGATACAGTGATTCGCGCGGCGCGTGGGGCGGGGGCCTCGCGCGCCGTTTTGGTAACGCTGCGTATCGGGGATATGACCGAAGTTGTGCGCGAGGCGCTCGACTTTGCGTGGAAGACATTTCGCGATGAGGACCCGCTCACGCGAGGTTGCGAGCTTGCCGTGGAGGAAGTCCATCCACAAAGCGAGTGTCTGGACTGCGGGGAGGTCTTTGAGCACGATCGCTTCCATTGCCGCTGTCCCCAATGTGGCGGCGCCAACGTGCGTCTGCTGCACGGCCGCGAGCTCGACATCGCAAGTATCGAAATCGAAACCCCCGACGATTAGCCCGCTAGCCATCTGGTGATGGGGTATAAAGGGGCCAAAGTAAGGAGTGCCGAGTATGGCTGAGAAAACGATTGATATCGCGTCGCCGATTCTGTCGCGCAATGAGCGCCTGGCAGATCAGCTGCGACAGCGATTTAAAGAGACAAACACCTATGTGATCAATGTGCTGTCGAGCCCCGGTTCGGGCAAGACCACCACGATCCTGGGCACCAACGAGCGCCTGCGCGACAAGGCTGGCCTGCGCTGTGCCGTCATCGAGGGCGATATTGCCTCGGATGTCGACGCCATCACCATGAAGGAAGCCGGCATGCCCGCCATCCAGATCAACACGGGCGGCCTGTGCCACCTCGAGGGCAACATGATCATGGAGGCGGTTGACGCGTTCGACCAGGCCGTCGGTCTGGAGAACATCGACGTCATCTTTATCGAAAACGTGGGCAACTTGGTCTGCCCGGTCGACTTTGACCTGGGTGAGAACCTGTCCATCATGATTCTCTCGGTGCCCGAGGGCGACGACAAGCCCATCAAGTACCCGGGCATCTTCCAGCACGCCGGCGCGCAGCTGCTCAATAAGGTCGACGTGGCCCCGGCTTTCGATTTTGACATGGATAGGTATACTAAGACACTCGATGACCTCAATCCGCAGGCGCCGCGGTTTGCCGTGAGCGCGCGCAAGGGCGAGGGCATGGATGCCTGGTGCGATTGGCTCATCGGGCAGATTGAGCAAGCAAGGGCGTAAGTCGGCCGCCATACGGGCGGGCGTAGCCGCAGAGATACGAGATAGGAGCCTCTTTTGAAGCTCATCATCGCCGAGAAAAATGACGCCGCGCGTCAGATCGCCGAGCGTCTGTCCACGGGTAAGCCTAAAAAGGACAAGGTGTACAACACCGCCATCTACCGTTTTGAGTGGAAGGGCGAGGAGTGCGTGACCATCGGCCTGGCCGGTCACATCCTTGCGCCCGATTTTTGCGACAGCGTGCTGTTCGATAAAAAGCTGGGCTGGTATTCGGTTACCGAGGACGGCGAGATGCTACCGGCCGACATGCCCGATGGCCTGGCACGCCCGCCCTACGACACCAAGCGCAAGCCGTTTCTTGCCGACGGCATCTCCATCAAGGGCTGGAAGCTCGAGAGTCTGCCGTATCTCACCTGGGCACCCGTCATTAAGCTGCCGGCCGAGAAGGAACTCATCCGCTCGCTTAAGAACCTCGCCAAAAAGTCCGACAGCGTCATCATCGCCACGGACTTCGATCGCGAGGGCGAGCTGATCGGTTCGGACGCCCTCAACAAGGTGCGCGAGGTGGCGCCCGACTTGCCGGTCGCCCGCGCCCAGTATTCTTCGTTTACCAAGGCCGAGATCACGCAGGCCTTCGATAACCTCGTCTCGCTCGACCAGAACCTGGCCGACGCCGGCGAGAGCCGTCAGCACATCGACCTCATTTGGGGTGCGGTGCTCACGCGCTACCTGACGCTCGCCAAGTTTGGCGGCTTTGGCAACGTGCGTTCCGCCGGCCGCGTGCAGACGCCGACGCTTGCCCTGGTGGTCGAGCGCGAGCGCGAGCGTATGGCGTTTGTGCCCGAGGACTATTGGCAGATCCGCGGCATGGGCGCCGCGCAGGGTGCTGCCGAGGACGACCGCTTTAAGATCGCGCACAAGACGGCACGCTTTACCGACAAGGATGCTGCTGAGACGGCATACAACCATGTTGACGGCGTCGCGACGGCAACCGTCGCCGCGGTGACCAAGCGCTCGCGCAAGCAGCAGCCGCCCACGCCGTTTGCGACTACCTCGCTGCAGGCTGCCGCCGCAGCCGAGGGCATCTCACCTGCGCGTACCATGCGCATCGCCGAGTCCCTCTACATGGCGGGCCTTATCAGCTACCCGCGTGTCGACAACACCGTGTATCCCGCGACGCTCGATCTGGGCGCCGTAGTGAGCGACCTGGCAAAGATCAACCCGGCGCTGGCGCCCGTGTGCAAAAAGGTACTCGCTGGCCCCATGAAGCCCACGCGCGGTAAAGTCGAGACCACCGACCACCCGCCTATCTACCCCACGGGCGAGGGCGATCCGTCCACACTCGACGGCGGTCAGCGCAAGCTCTACGACCTCATCGCCCGCCGCTTCCTGGCGACGCTCATGGGTCCCGCGACCATCGAGAACACCAAGCTCGAGCTCGACGTCAACGGCGAGCCGTTCGTGGCCTCGGGCGACGTGCTCGTGACCCCTGGCTTCCGCGAGGCCTATCCGTACGGCCTTAAGCGCGATGAGCAGATGCCGCCGCTGGAGCAGGGCGACACGGTCGACGTGTTCGACATTAAGCTCGAGGCCAAGCAGACCGAGCCGCCCGCGCGCTACAGCCAGGGCAAGCTTGTGCAGGAGATGGAAAAGCGCGGCCTGGGTACCAAGTCCACGCGCGCGAGCATCATCGAGCGCCTGTATGCCGTGCGCTATCTCAAAAACGATCCCGTTGAGCCGAGCCAGCTAGGCATCGCCATCATCGACGCGCTGTCGCAGTTTGCCCCGCGCATCACGAGCCCCGATATGACCAGCGAGCTCGACGGCGACATGACTCGCGTGGAGCGCGGCGAGGATACCGAAGAGCATGTCGTGACGCACTCGCGCGCGCTGCTGGCTGGCGTGCTCGACGAGCTGCTCAAGCACACGCAGGAGTTGGGCGACGCCATCAGCGACGCCGTCACGGCCGATGCGCGCGTGGGCGCTTGCCCCAAGTGCGGCAAGGACCTGGTTATGAAGACGAGCGCCAAGACCCGCGGCAGCTTTATCGGCTGCATGGGATGGCCCGACTGCGACGTGACCTATCCGGTGCCGAGCGGCGTCAAGGTGAGCCCGCTCGAGGGCGAGGCGGCCGTGTGCCCCGAGTGCGGCGCGCCGCGCATTAAGTGCCAGCCGTTCCGCCAGAAGGCCTTCGAGATTTGCGTGAACCCCACGTGCCCCACCAACTACGAGCCTGACCTTAAGGTGGGCGAGTGCAAGGTGTGCGCCGAGGCCGGACGCCATGGCGACCTGATCGCGCACAAGAGCGAGAAGAGCGGCAAGCGCTTTATCCGCTGCACCAACTACGATGACTGCGGCGTGAGCTATCCTCTGCCGGCGCGCGGTAAGCTCGAGGCGACGGGTGAGACCTGCCCCGAGTGCGGTGCCCCCATCGTGGTGGTCAACACGGCGCGCGGCCCGTGGCGCATCTGCGTGAACATGGACTGCCCGACCAAGGAGAAGAAGCCCGCCCGCGGCCGCAAGACTACGACCAAGGCGAGCACGGCGAAGAAGACGACGGCGGCAAAGAAGACTGCTGCCAAGAAGACGACCGCCAAGAAGACTGCCGCGAAAAAGACGACCACCAAGAAGGCGGCCGCCGACAAGTAGCGGCGCAGCCGAAACATAGCCCAAAACAAAAACGAGCGAGGGTCCCATGATCCTCGCTCGTTTTTTGCGTAGTCATTGGGGACGTTCTTGAATGACTAGTCGTTTAAGACCGTCGCATGCGACTAGTTCACTTCGACGGGTTTGGCGCCGGGATAGCGCTCCTCAAAGTCTAGGCGGTACTTATTGTCATTGGTGCCCGCCACGTTGTCGCGCGACAGCGGCGCCACGATCTCATTCTTGTGGTCCGCAGGCTTGGCGTATTTCAGGCTGATCTCCCAGGCATCACAGATTGCGTCAATGCGGTGATCCAGGTCGTCGTACAGGGCAACGATGTCTTTCCAGGAGCTGTAGTTCTTGGAGCTCGTCGGGACGTCTAGGTCCTCGACGATGTCGTAATACTGCTCGATGGTGTCCTCCGTGCGCTCGGCGACGTCGGCGAGATTTTGACGGGTGGTTCGATCCTCTTCCAGATAGCTGCCGTTGAAGTTCTGTGCGCAGCCACGGACGTAGTTGTCGAGGTCTTCGAGCAAGTCGTAGTATTCGCTCAGTCGGCGGTAGAGGTTCTGCTCGGAGAGCGTTGCTTCGCCGCCATCCTCGTCGTCATCGTCATCATCGTCGTACAGGCTGTTGGGGTCGCCGAGAGGCCTTAGGTCATCGTCGTCGACGTCATGGTGCAGCTTAGCTACCTCGGCAGTCGTCTGCGTGGCGGCGTTGTCGAAAGGCTTGATCACAAAGAAAACGACCAGGGCGATGATGATCGCCACCAGCACAACGATAACGGCGATAAGCGGCCCGGTGCCGCTCTTCTTGGGAGCGGGGGTCTGTGGCGAAGCGGGCGCGTATGCGGGAGCCGGCTGCTGTTGGGGCGAGCCGCTCGCGACGGGTATGCGCTGCGTGGTCTCGACGGCCGCGGGGCCTGCGGCGGGGTCGGGGCGATGGGCGAGGGGGTCGTCCGCCTTGGCTTGCGGCGTATCGAGGGAACCGGTCTGCTCAAAAGCGGGCTGGCTATCGCTCGCGGTTGTTTGCTCAACGGGTGCACCGCACGAGGTGCAGAACTTGGCATCATCTGCAAGAAGCTTGCCGCACGAGGCGCAATACCGAGACATTGCCACTCCTTTCGCCACATTTCAATGCAATACGACGATTATACCCAGCGTCCAAAATTCCCCATCATAAGTTGCGGTGAAATAGGGACTGTTTGGCGGTCTCGGAGCTTCAATCAGTCCCTATTTCACCGCAACTTTGGAAAGGCACCTTTAGCCATTGGGGACGCACCGAGCACTGGGGTATGATGGCTTGGTTGCTATAATTCGCATTTACGCGCCTTGTAGGAAGGGGCTGCGCCCATGGCTTTTGAGCCCGCTCAACATAGCTTTATCACGCTCGAGGGCGTCGATGGCGCCGGCAAGTCCACGCAGGCGCGCCTGCTTGTCCGCGCTCTTGAACTCGCTGGCTACCAGGTTGTGAGCCTGCGCGAGCCGGGCGGTACCGCCATCAGCGAAAAGATCCGCGCCTTGCTGCTCGACCCCGCCAATACGGCGATGGGCGACACCTGCGAGCTGCTGCTCTACGAGGCTGCGCGTGCCCAGCTGGTGCACGAGGTCATCGCCCCCGCGCTCGCAGCCGGCAAGGTGGTCCTGTGCGATCGCTTCTACGATTCCACGACCTGCTACCAGGCGTTTGCCGACGGCCTCGATCGCCAGATGGTGCGCGATGCCAACAACCTGGCCGTCGCGGGAACGCACCCGGCGCTCACGCTCGTCTATCACATCACGCCCGAGCAGGCGGCGCTGCGCATGGCCGCCCGTGGTGCGGCAGACCGCATGGAGGCCAAGGGTATGGCCTTCCAAGAGCGTGTTTACCAGGGATTTTGCGCCATTGCCGCTGAGGAACCAAACCGCGTAAAGCTCATCGACGCGACCGCGTCCATCGAGGACGTCTTCGCGCAGACGGTTGAGCAGGTTTGCGCCTACGGCCTCCACATTTCCCAGGATGCCGTCGCTGCCGCGCTAGCCCAGGAGGCCGAGTAATATGGCCCCCGCTCAGGCAAGCCTGCTGGCCAAGCTCGACACCCAACAGCGCGTGCGCGACTTTTTGACCAACGCCATCGCAAGCGGCCGCGCATCGCACGCCTACCTGTTCTTGGGCGCGCTCGGCGCGGGCAAGCTCGACGCCGCGTGGGCGCTCGCCCAAGCCTTCCTGTGCGAGCAGGACGGCTGCGGCTCATGCGATGGCTGCGTGCGCGTCGCCCGCCATACGCACCCCGATGTGCACTATTACACGCCCGAGAGCGCCACGGGCTACCTCATCGCCCAGACCCGCGAGCTGCTCGACGACGTGCCGCTGGCGCCCATCCGTGCCAAGGCCAAGGTCTACATCATCGACCGTGCCGAGCAGCTGCGCGCCAACACCGCCAACGCACTGCTCAAAACGCTCGAGGAGCCGCCCGAGGGCGTTATGTTTATCTTGCTGGGCACCTCGGCAGACGTGATGTTGCCCACTATCGTGAGCCGCTGCCAGTGCGTGCCGTTTCGGCTGGTATCGCCCGCCGTCGCCGCGCAGGCCGTGAGCCGCGCCACCGGTCAGGACCCTGCGCGTTGCCGCATGGCGGTCGCCGTGGCGGGGAGTCCCACGCGTGGCATCGAGTTCCTCAAGAGCGCTGAGCGCCAGGACGCCCGCCGTCAGATGGTTCGCGCCATCGATTCGCTTATCGCCGCCGACGAGGCCGACGTGCTCAGCCGCGCCAAGTCGCTCATCGTCGCCGTTAAGGCGCCGCTCGCCGAGGTCAAGTCCACGCAGGAAAAGGTGCTCGAGCAAAACGCCGACTACCTGTCGCGTGGAGCATTGAAGCAGCTTGAGGACCGCAACAAGCGCGAACTCAACGCGCGCGAGCGTTCGGGTATCATGGAAGCGCTGGCGAGCGCGCGGACGCTCATGCGCGACGTGCTGCTGACGCTTCAGGACGAGGCGGCCGACGTGGTGAACGAAGACGTGCGCGACACGATCGGTCGGCTTGCCGCCGCGACCAATGTTGCGGGTGCCACCCGGGCGCTCGAGGCAGTCGCGACCGCCGAGCGCAACATCGCCAGAAACGTTACTCCCCAGCTGGCCATCGAGGTCATGCTGTTCGATATCAGGAAGGCACTGAAATGCCGTTAGTCGTACCCGTTAAGTTTACCTACGCCTCGCGCGACCTGTGGTTCGATCCGCAGGATCTGGATATCCTCGAGGCCGATTATGCCATTTGCTCCACCGAGCGCGGAACCGAGATCGGCCTGGTCACTGCCGATCCCTTTGAGGTGCCGCAAGATGAGATCGGTCAGCCGCTCAAGCCCGTGCTGCGTGTGGCGAGCGACATCGACCTGCAGCTTGCCGACGACCTGGCCATCCAGGGCGACGAGGCCATGGTCGACTTCCGCCGCCTGGTCAAGGAGCTCGACCTCGAGATGAAGCCGGTCGGCGTCGAGTACCTGTTTGGCGGCGAGAAGGCCGTGTTCTACTTTGCGGCCGAGGAGCGCGTCGATTTTCGCCAGCTCGTCAAGGATCTGTCCTCGACGCTGCATATTCGCGTCGACATGCGCCAGATCGGCGTGCGCGACGAGACCCGCCTGGTGGGCGGCTATGCCCAGTGCGGCCAGGAGCTCTGTTGCACGCGCTTTGGCGGACAGTTTGAGCCCGTCTCGATTCGCATGGCAAAAGAGCAGGACCTGCCGCTCAACTCGTCCAAGATCAGCGGCGTTTGCGGCCGCCTGATGTGCTGTCTGCGTTATGAGTTCGAGGCGTACAAGGACTTTAAGAGCCGTGCGCCCAAAAAGAAGACGCTCATCGATACGCCGCTTGGCAAGGCGCGTATTCAGGAATATGACACGCCGCGTGAGCAGCTGGTGCTGCGCCTGGAGAACGGCAAGGTCTTTAAGGTCAACCTGGCCGATATGACGTGCTCGGAGGGCTGCAAAAAGAAGGCCGCCGAGCAGGGCTGCAACTGCCGCCCCGACTGCGTGACGCGCGACGTGCTCGAGCGCATCGAGTCGCCCGAGATGCGCCTGGCGCTCATGGAGCTCGATCGCGAGAACGGCGTCGACGTGGGCGATGGCCTGTCGAGTGCCGACCGTCTTGCCGGCACGTCGATGCCCAAGCGCCGTCGTCGCGATGCCGAATCCGATGCTCGCGCCGGTCAGGGTCAGGGCGAGGGTCGCGGCCGCGGTAAGGGTCGCGGCAAGGCCGAGGCACCCGAGGCTGAGGAGGCTGCCGGTGGACGTCGCCGCCGCAAGCGCGCGGGTTCGGGCGATGCCGGCGAGGCCGCTCCCGCGGGCAAGAACGCTTCTCGCGAGCGCGAGGTTCAGCAGCCCCAGCAGCAGAATCGCGGCGGTGGCATGAACCCCACACGTCGCCGCCGTCGTCATCTGTCGAGCGAGGAGCGCGAGGACGCCTTTCGCGCCGCAGCTGCTCGCGAGGCCGGTGCCGCTTCCAAGGGCGCCTCGGCCTCCGATGCGCCTGTCGACAAGGGCGGCAAGTCACGTGGCGAGGAGGAGCGCGCGCCGCGTCCGCGCCGTCGCCATTCCTCGGGCGCGCAGCAGAAGCCCTCAGTGCCCTCCGTGGCCGATCAGGTCTCGGATGGCGAGGTCAAGGTCACGCGCCGTCGTCCCGGAGATGGCGGGGGAGCGGCTGCCAAGGCTTCGCGTGGCGCCGCTCGCGACGAGCGCGAGCCGCGCGAGGATCGCGGTGGCGAGGGCTCGGCCGACCAGGGTCAAAAGCGCCGTCGCCGTCGCCGTTCCCGCAAGCCGCGCCAGGATGGTGGCGAGGGCTCGACCCCGTCTTCGTCCGCACCACAACCGCCCGCCGGCGAATAACGCCCGCGAGCGGATTTAGCCCGCCTTGCCCCGAGCGCATCGGGGTATCATAGCGCCGAATCAACAACCCTCCCTGCGACCGAACGTAGGGAGGGTTGTGTCTTGAAGAGCCATCTGAACATATTGAGCCGTCTGCAGGGCGCCGGCGCCCTACCGTTTGCGGACGAATTGCTACCGTTTGCCGAGTGGGTGGCACGCGAGGCGCTCGAGGCATTGTCGCCAACACGATGTGCCGGCTGCGAGCGCGCCGGTGCGCTTATTTGCCAAGACTGCCTGACCGCGCTCACGCTCATCGACCCACGTCATAGCTGCACCCGATGCGGCGCCCCGTTTGGGGATTTGCTGTGCACTGAGTGTTCGGTCGAGGGCACGTCCTCGGCAATGGCGGAGGCGCTCGACCGCTGCCTGGCGTGCGCCGTCTATGCGCATCCGCTGCCGCGCATCATTAAAGCGTACAAGGATGCGGGCGAGCGACGTCTGGCTCCGTATCTGGCGGAGCTGCTCTACGACACCGCCCTGCATGCCCAGGTCGTAGCGCCCGATCGCTATGGAGGTGTGCTGTCCGGTGCGGATGCGGTGGTGTTTGTGCCTGCGACGGCGGTAGCGTTTCGGCGGCGTGGTTTTGATCATATGGAGGCCATTGCGCGCCCATTTTGCGAGCTGTCGGGCGTGCCGTTGCTGGACGCCCTGGTCAAGTACGGCCATGGCGACCAGCGCGAACTCGGTCGTGAGGAGCGCCGCGAGCGTGCCCAAGGCATGTATGAGACGGTTGAGGACGTGCACGGCCGCCACCTGCTGCTTATCGATGACGTTATCACCACGGGCGCGACGATGGCCGCGGCTTCGGCGGAACTCAAGCGCGCCGGCGCTGCGGCAGTCGATGGCCTTGCTATCGCACGTGTTTGGTAGGGGTGATTCATGTGGCGGTAACAATCAGGTGGTGCAACAAACCGACAAAAGAGCAGCTAGCGGCTTCCGTAATCCTAACTGGCGCCTCGGCGCTACGCATGATGCGCGCCGAGCGCCGGCAGATGGGCTACATAAGCTGGAAGGACCTTAATCCCGATGAAGAGCGCCGTGTGCTGCGCACATCGTCGCCCTCGACCGAGGACATCTATCTTCCCGATTTGGTGCGGATTGGGGCCGCAAGCGGCGAGGCGCAAGAGGATTTGTGCTTGCTGGTAGGGTC
This sequence comes from Collinsella aerofaciens, assembly GCF_039752985.1. GTDB lineage: Bacteria > Actinomycetota > Coriobacteriia > Coriobacteriales > Coriobacteriaceae > Collinsella > Collinsella aerofaciens_BT. The sequence continues at coordinate 10,578 of NZ_JBDMHA010000021.1, read as the reverse complement.
TGCAGCGCAGCGCCGCCGTATTCTTGGCGTGAGCTGGTCCGTATGCTCCGAGTTGCCCGCCGGCTCGATTCTAGAGGTGGAACCGGGGGTGTACAGTCTATCTCCCGAGGCCCTTTGCGTAGCCGTCGTGCGCGAGGTCGGCTGCATCCAGGCATTTGCCCTGGCCCAGGAGCTGTGCTCTAAGATTTCACTGAGTGACCGCGGGAAGTATCTGCCTCCCTACACCTCGCCTGTCGTGAACAAATTGGCAAAGGACAAAGACCAGCCGCCAGATGTCGGTTACTTTGAGATCGAGTCCGTGCTGACACCCGATTGCCTGGTAGATTACCTCGCGGCATGCAAGGGGAGCGCGGCCAAGCAGCTGCGGCGGCTGTGTCCCTATCTGTCGGAAAACCTGCGTTCACCCATGGAGTGCATCATGCTTGCCATGTTTTCGCTTCCGTTTTCCTATGGCGGATTTGCCTGTGGTCCCTTTAAGACCGACTACAAGATCGAGTTCAACGACCGTGCACAGGCGATCTCGGGGATGCCGCATGTGGTTTGCGATGCCTTTCAGGAAGCAGCCCGGTTTGACTTGGAATACAACGGTGAGCTGGGCCATTCTTCTCGGAGGGGACGTATCCATGATGAAAAGCGCAACACGGGCTTGATTACTATGGGAATCGAGGTCGCGACGGTCAACAACGAAATGCTCTGTGACATGGAAGCGATGGAAGCACTCGCATGGCGCATGCACCAGCGTATGCGAAAGCGGTACCGGAATCGTGTCGATGCCCGCAGGAAAAAGCAAGAGGCGCTGCTTAACACGCTGCGGGCGTGTTTTGGGCTTAAACCCGCCTAACAATGCTCTGAAACAGGGAGTTGGATATATGCTCTGGCCAAAATATAGCAAATATGAGTACTGCTACAAATTCAGTAACAGTAAAATCAGGGATTTTGGGACTGGAAGATGGGGTAAATTAGAAAGTTATTAAACAAATGTGGAATATCCTGGCATCAATCTGACGTTATAGAGCGTGAAAACAGCTTGCAGAGCCAAAAACTCCTGCTACTAAATTGGTAACAGTACTCA
>NZ_JBDMHA010000021.1:0-9354 GCF_039752985.1 Collinsella aerofaciens | reverse complement strand
AGCTTGAACTTAGCTATAATGCGCTACGTTCCTGCCAGGCTGTGGTTGCGGACGGACGAAATGCCCGTCCTAGTCCAAGACAGACGCGGTCAAAGGGATCCACGTAAGCGACCGCGTGCGCGCGGCGCGATCATGGCGCGTCCTAGATGTAAGCCGCACCGTCCGTTCTACTTTCTTTGGGGCAATACCGCCTCGCGGGCGAGCGGGCCAGTCGTGAAGGTGGCTGCGGCCTCCCGAGCAAACACCCCGGTGCGCAAGTGTGGGGTCAAATACCAGGTCAGCTGGTGGGAACAACCTGATATTCCGTGCAACGCACGGATCGTATACGACACAGAAGGTAGGGTAGTGGACATGGTGAGGGGCAGCTTGATGCACGCGGCTCGGTTAGGTGCTGGGACCGCAGCGGTCATCGCCGTTTTGGGCCTGAGCGGATGCGCGTTCAACCCGCTGTCTGCGTTCACGACTCCCACGATCGACCAGATCGAGTACGAGACCGTCACGCCGGCGGTGTCGGACGACGCCCTGGTCACTCCCGGAACCCTGACGGTCGCCCTCGATACTTCCGATGCGCCGCAGGCCATGCAGGACGCCGACGGCGAGCTCACGGGGTATGCGGTTGACGCCGCCCGCGCCCTCGCAAGCCGCATGGGCCTTAAGGTCTCCTTTGTCGATGCGTCTTCGGCAGGTTCCGCGCTCGGCGACAAAAAGGCCGATATCTTTATCGGCGAGATTAACTCCACGGACGGGGACATTAGCTCGCTCGGCACCTGCCTGTACGATGCCACTTCCGTGTTCGGTAAAACTAGCGATGGTGGGTCGCTAAGCGTTTCCACCGATACCCTTAACACGTCCACCCTGGGCGTTCAGATGTCCTCGGCCTCGCAGGAGGCGCTTGCTAAGCAGAACATTACCGCCAACCAAAAGACCTTCTCCAACATCAACGAGTGCTTTGAGGCGCTCGAGTCCGGCGAGATCGACTACGTGATTTGCGATTCCACGGCCGGCGGCTACCTTGCGCGCCTGATGAGCCAGATCTCTTACGTCGGCGCGCTCGAGACACCCTCGACGCTCGGCGTCGCGGGCCTCGCGGCCAACGATGAGCTATGCCGTGCCGTGAGCGATGCCCTCGACGGTATCACGGTCGATGGCACGCTCGAGGCGGTTCACTCCGTCTGGTACGGCACGATGCCCTATGACCTCACCACCAAGACGGTCTCGGGCGCCGACGTGCAGCTGACCGACACCGGATCCAGCGAGTCTGCATCCTCCGATTCGAGCAGCGAGGGTGCAACCTCCGAGGATAAGTCGTCCGGCCAGGAGGGCACTATCACCGACGACGACATTAACAAGCTCAATAGCTAGTTATTGCTAGGGGTGGTGTCTCCTATGCGCTAGGAGAGACGCCTCTTCACGGTTTCAACACGCATTGCCGGGCTTTCCCAACAGGGGAGCCCGGCTTTTTCGTTTCCATAAAACCAGCAGGTCAAAGACGTTTTTTAGGTGCAAAACTTAAGTCGCCGTCGCCCTCCCATAGCGCACTTTGCCACAGAAAAGTGCGAGACTTCGGTATGCGGTCTCAAGCAATCGTTATTCGGGTCTTTGGGAATCCGCGTGATTAAATGCACGGCAATGGGTACATAGCCAGTACAGTAAGTCCCCGAGGCAGATTGGAGCCACGTATGGATATCAAGGTTTCTGGACGCAAGACGACGGTAACCGATGCTCTGCGTGCGCATGTGGATGAGAAGATCGGCGAGGCGCTCAAGGTTTTCGATATCGAGCCCATGACGGTCGACGTCGTACTTCGCTATGAGAAGAACCCCTCGAACCCCAACCCGGCAATCGTCGAGGTTACGGTTCGCGCTCGCGGTTCGGTGATTCGCGTTGCCGAGCACGGTGCAGATATGTACGCCGCCATCGACCTCTCCGCCGATAAGGTCACCCGCCAGCTGCGCAAGTTCAAGACCAAGGTCGTGGACAACCGCCAGGGCGGTGCCAGCGCAGCGGATGTCGCACCGGTCGAGCGCGTCGAGGATTTGGCCGACCTGCTGCTGCCCGAGGAGGAGGACGACCTGCTCGTCCGTGAGAAGGTCATTGATGTCACCCCGATGACTGAGGAGCAGGCGCTGGTGCAGACCGATCTGCTCGGCCACGACTTCTACGTGTTCGAGAACGCGACGACTGGCCTCATCAATGTGGTGTATCACCGTAAGAATGGTGGATATGGCATCATCAAGCCCCGCATCGAAACACTTGACGAGTAAAATACGTTAACTTGCATGAGTTAACGGCTGGCGGCCATCCCATGCGGGTGGCCGCCTTTTTACGTAAGGAGTCGCTTTGATGGACAAGGCCGCATCCGCCGGTCATTCGGACCGTTGCCGCATCGTCGTCGATACTTGCTGCGACTTTAGCCCCGAGGTCGCCGCGAACCTCGATGTCGATATCCTGGGTTTCCCCTTCATTATCGATGGCGAGGAGCGCACGGATGACATCTGGTCGAGCATCACACCCAAGGAGTTCTACGACCGCATGCGCGCCGGTGCCCGCGTGTCCACCTCGGCTGTGTCGCTCGGTCGCTATATCGAGTTCTTTACCGAGTGTGCCAAGGAGGGCACGCCCACGGTCTACCTGTGCTTTACCTCGGCGCTGTCGTCGAGCTACAACTCCGCGTGCCAGGCGGCGGACGCCGTGCGCGCCGAGTATCCCGATTTTGAGCTGTACGTGGTCGACAACGCTCTGCCCTGTGCGACCGGCGCGCTCTTGGCGCTCGAGGCCGTGCGCCAGCGTTCGGCGGGACTGACCGCCAAGCAGCTGGTCGATTGGGCAAACGAGGCAAAGACCTACGTCCACGGTTACTTTACGCTCGAGAGCTTCGACGCACTGGCTGCCGGTGGCCGCATTCCGCCCGCGGCGGCACAGCTCACGGCAAAGCTCGATGTCAAGCCCGAGCTCTCCTACGACCTTGCCGGCTCGCTGTCGCTGATCGGCGTCAACCGCGGCCGCAAGAAGGCGCTCAAGTCCATCCTCAAGTCGTTCCGCGAGAACTACGTGCCCGACCGCACCATGCCCATCGCCATCATGACGGCCGATGCCGAAAAGGACGGTGACTGGCTCGAAGCCGCCATCCGCAAGGAGGAGGGCTGCGCCGACGTCACGATCATTCGCAGCTCCGTGGGTCCCACCATTGGCTCGCACGTGGGCCCCGGCATGGTGGCCTGCGCGTTTTGGGGCAAGAATCGCGCCGAGAAAGCCTCGCTTTCCGACCGCATCGCGCGCCGCGTGCGAGGCGAGTAGGTAGGCGCTGCGGCTGCAAGTGCCCTCAAGTCACGGCCGAAACGCTGGCACCGAGTATTTTAACCTGGTAACAACACCCAACCCAAAAGGAAAGGTTTCATGGCAAACAAGCTCTCCGTCGCATTCATCGGCACCGGAATCATGGGTGCCCCCATCGCCGGCCACATTCTGGACGCCGGCTATCCCGTCACGGTCAACAACCGCACCAAGTCCAAGGCGGCGGCGCTTATCGAGCGCGGCGCCGTCTGGGCAGATACGCCGGCCGATGCCGCGGCGAACGCCGATGTCGTCTTTACCATGGTGGGCTATCCCTCCGAGGTCGAGGAACTCTACCTGGCGGGCGACGGCCTGCTCGCGTGCACCAAGCCGGGCGCGGTTTTGATCGACCTCACCACGAGCTCGCCCGAGCTCGCCCGTGACATTGCCGAGGCCGCTCAGGTTTCTGGTCGCATGGCGTTTGACTGCCCCGTCACCGGCGGCGAGTCGGGCGCCATCGCCGGCACGCTCACGGCTATCGTGGGCGCTACCGAGAACGATATCGCTCCGGTTCGCGATATCCTTTCCACCTTTGCGGCCAACATTTGCTGCTTCGATGGCGCCGGCAAGGGCCAGGCTGCCAAGCTCGCCAACCAGGTGTCGCTGGGCGCCTGCATGGTCGGCATGGCAGACGCCATGGCATTTGCCGAGCTGAGCGGCCTTGATCTGGAGAAGACTCGACAGATGATCCTGGGCGGTACCGGCAAGTCCGGCGCCATGGAGAGCCTGGCGCCCAAGGCGCTCGACGGCGACTACAAGCCCGGCTTTATGGTCGAGCACTTCATTAAGGACCTGCGCCTAGCGCTCGCTTACGCCGACGATCGTGAGCTCGCCCTGCCCGGTGCCGACGTGGCCTTTACGCTCTACGACATGCTCGACGCCATTGGTGGCGCCAAGCTGGGCACCCAGGCCATCACGGTCCTCTACAAGGAGGAGGCCGACGCCATCGCCGCCGGTCTGGACTGGTCGCAGTATCGTCCCGAGGAGCATGGCGCTCACGAGGACGGCTGCGGTTGCGGTGAGCATGGCGACGACCACGAGTGCGGTTGCGGCCACCACCATGGCGAGGACCACGAGTGCTGCGGCGGCCACGGCCATGACGACGGCCACGAGTGCTGCTGCGGCCATCATCACGAGGAGTAGCGCCCATGAGCTGGACGTTCGTGGTGCTTGCGCTGGTGCTCTTTCTCTTTGCGATCTACATCGGTTTTTTGTGTGGCCAGTGGGCTTGCGAAAAGCGCGTCATCACCAAGCGCGACTACTGGATCGCCAACTTTGCAGGGGCGGCGGCAGTCGTCCTGCTGACCTGGGTGTTCTCGCTGTTCCCGCTGGTGCAGTTTGCGCCGATCGGCTGGCTCGGCGGCTTTATCGCCGGCCTTAAGATGAGCTTTGGCGAGTCCGTGGGTCCGTGGCGCAAGCACGACGAGGTCTTTAACGTCAACAAGGCTCACCGCGCCGCCGCCGACGCGGGCGATGCCGAGGAGCGTCGCCGCGCACGCCGCAATGGCGCGGCCGACCGACAGCTCATCTCGGTCACCGATGACAGCAAGGGTGCTGGCAAGCACGCTAAGAAATAGTAAGAAGAGGTAACTATGGCAGAAAACAAGGAAGAACAGCTCACCGACGAGGAGCTGGCACAGCTTCAGCTGGCAGAGGAGAACGAGAACGCCGTCGACCGTCTGGTCAAGGAGCTCGGCTGCCCCACGCGCCGCATCCGTCAGTTTGCCGCCCGCGTGCTGCACCTGCTTGCCGAGCGCGATCCGCAGCGCGTCGTGCCCTGCGTGCCCGCGCTGATCGAGGCACTCGACCGCCCCGAGGCTCAGACCCGCTGGGAGGCCCTCGATGCCCTGGCGGCGCTTGCCACCACCTGCCCCGAGCAGCTGGGCGATGCCTTTGAGGGCGCCGAGACCGCGCTGTTCGACGAGATTTCCTCCACGCTGCGCTATGCCGCCTTCCGCCTGCTGTGCGTGTGGGGCGCCACGAGCGTCGAGCGTTCGCGCGAGGCTTGGCCCATTCTGGACGAGGCCATCCAGTGCTACCACGGCGACCTCGAGTATCGCGACATGCTCGGTTGCCTGTACGAGTTTGGCCAGGGCGAGATCGACGCCGAGGTCGCCGAGAAGCTTGCGCTGCGCCTTAAGTTCGATGCCGAGAACGGCAAGGGCAGCTATCTCAAGGCCCGTTCGAGCGAGATTTGCGAAATGCTTGTTAAACGTTTTGGCCTGGATCTCTCCAAAAAGAAGAAGCGTGCTAGCGTTAAAAAATCTGAGGCCGCCGAAGACGAGGAGTAACAGATTATGGCGCACGATGTAGTCCTGATTCCCGGTGACGGTATCGGTCCCGAGATTACGCAGGCCATGCGCCGCGTGGTCGAGGCCACCGGTGTCCAGATCAATTGGAACGTCCAAGAGGCCGGTGCCGGCGTCATGGACGAGTTTGGCACGCCACTGCCCCAGCACGTGCTCGATGCGGTCGCCGAGACCAAGGTTGCCATCAAGGGCCCCATCACCACGCCGGTCGGTACGGGTTTCCGCAGCGTCAACGTGGCCCTGCGCAAGCACTTCGACCTGTATGCCTGCGTGCGCCCCTGCCTGTCGCAGCCGGGCGACGGCTCGCGCTTCCGCGACGTCGACCTGGTCATCGTGCGCGAGAACACCGAGGACCTCTACGCCGGCATCGAGTTCGATGAGGGCGCTGCCGAGGTCGAGGAGCTCTCGCAGCTCGTCGAGCGCTCGGGTCAGAAGACCTTCGCCGCTGATTCCGCCATCTCAATTAAGCCGATCTCCATCGCCAAGAGCCGCCGTATTGTGGAGTATGCCTTTGAGTATGCCCGCCGCTGCGGCCGCAAAAAGGTGACGGCCGTGCATAAGGCCAACATCATGAAGGCGACCGACGGCCTGTTCCTGCGCGTTGCGCGCGAGGTGGCCGCCAACTATCCCGATATCGAGTTCAACGATAAGATTGTCGACGCCACCTGCATGGGTCTGGTCCAGAACCCCAACGACTTCGATGTCCTGGTGCTGCCCAACCTGTACGGCGACATCGTCAGCGACCTGTGCGCTGGCCTGGTGGGTGGTTTGGGCATGGCCCCCGGCTCCAACATCGGTGCCGACTGCGCCATTTTCGAGGCAACGCACGGCTCCGCGCCCGATATCGCTGGCCAGGATATCGCCAACCCCACGGCCGAGATTCTCTCTGCTGCGATGATGCTCGATCACCTGGGCGAGAACGACGCTGCCAATCACATTCGCGCCGCCGTATCTGCCACGCTTGACGAGGGCGAGCAGGTTACCGGCGACGTTCGTCGTGCCCAGACCGGCTCCGTTGAGGGCGCTGTGGGCACGCAGGCCTTTGCCGATGCCGTTATCGCGCACCTGGCCTAAGGCATGCAGGCTGCAAACGCCTAAATAGTACTTAAGTGTTTGCGTATAACCTGAGAATCAATACGCCCGGCGCTCTGTCGGGCGTATTCTATTGCGGACTATGTTTCCTAACAAGGAGTAACTGATATGGGTCTGATTCAAAAGAAGGACGAGAAGGACGAGATCGACGGCATCCAGATCATCGAGCGCGGCGAAGGCCCCGACGGTGACGAGGACGAGAAGATCGATCTGGTCGCCGGTACGTCTGCCGAGCACATTGCTGCCGGTACGACGGCCGAGGAGGAGGACGCTCGCCTGGAGGCTCAGATTGCCGCGGATGCCGCCGACGAGAACCTCATGCCCGAGGAACAGGACGAGGACGATGACTCCGACGAAGACGACCATGCATCCAGGCACAAGAAGACGATGATTGCCGCCTTCGTGGTTGCAGTCGTGATCGCTGCTGTGGTCGGCTTCTTTATCGGCAACGGTGGTTTTGGCGGCAAGGGTGTCGGCTCGGCGACCCTCACCGAGGACCAGCTCGATTCGACCGTGGCAAGCTACAGCTACAACGGCAAGAAGAGCGACATCACCGCGCGCGAGGCCATTGAGAGCCAGTACAGCCTCGACACCGTCAAGGATAGCGATGGCAACTACACCGCTCCCTCTGCCGACGTCATCCTGTCCTACGTGCGCAACAAGATCCTGCTCGATGCTGCCGAGGACGAGGGCATCACCGTCTCTTCTAAGGAAATGAAGAAGTACGCCGAGGATTCCATCGGCACCTCCGACTACAAGACCATGGCCACGCAGTATGGTGTGTCCAAGGATCAGGCTAAGCAGATCGTCCGTCAGTCCGCGACGCTGCAGAAGCTCTACAAGAAGAAGGTGGGCGATAGCTCCGCAAGCATGCCGACCGCCCCGACCGAGCCTGCTGACGGCAACGAGGAGACCGCGAGCAAGGACTACGCCGACTACATCATCAAACTTGCCGGCGACGAGTGGGATAGCGAAAAGGGCACCTGGAAGGACGCCGATAGCACCTACGCCAAGGCCTTCGCTGACGATGCCTTTACGGCCGATAGCGCTACCTATAAGCAGGCTATGACCGCCTATTACACCGCCTACCAGCAGTACTCTTCGCAGGCTTCGAGCGCCAGCTCCAAGTGGACCGAGTACGCCAACGGCCTCTACGCCAAGGCCAACATCAGCATCTACGGCCTGTTTGCGTAAAGAACGCCTGAGCCTTCGAGTACGAAGCCGAAATATCTGATGAAGCCCACTAGAACGGACATCGTTCTAGGGGGCTTTTTGCGTTGTAGGGAAGGGCGGGGAAGAGGATGGTAGGGGAGAGGTTATATACAAATTCTTGGACACTTTATTCATATAAAGTGAAACGATTTCGGCTAAACTGGTAGTAACAATGTGGTACCACTGTTCATCTGGTAGTAACCAATTTTGAGACGAAATCGAATGGAAATTGCTAAGAATTAGTTTGGTAATGAAATATATGCAACATGTCTACCTGCGCAAATTACCGTTTACGGGCCAAAAATAACCGTTTGGCAACGATATAGTAATTTGAACGAAATGTGGTGGACGTTTGAATTGAGTGTGTGCTACCGTACATACCAGCAACCCCAAATAGGGACTGGGTTGTCTAAGTTTGCGCATCAATGCCGGCAAGCGGAGAAGCCGGTATGCACAAGGCGCGGACATGGAACTCGTTGGTGAACAACGAAAGAAAGGTTGGAGGAGATACCAATATGATGAAGTACCTCCAGAAGCTCGGCAAAGCGCTGATGCTTCCCGTCGCGGCGCTTCCCGTCGCAGGTATTCTTATGGGTGTGGGCTACCTGCTCGCTCCCGCAGTCATGGGTGCTGCCGGTGACACTACCGGTTTTGCCTATACCGCCGGTTTCCTGCTCATCAAGGCAGGCGGCGCTCTTATCGATAACATGGCCTGGCTGTTCGCAGTCGGCGCCGCTGTCGGCCTTGCCGACGATCACGATGGCACCGCTGGCCTCGCTGGCCTCGTCGCCTTCCTGATGATTCAGCAGCTCCTGAACCCCGCTGTTGTTGGCACCATTCGTGGTATGGACGCCGATGCTCAGACCGCTTGGCTTGTCACGACCGAGGGCATCGCGTTCTCCAAGATCGCTGGCAACTCCTTCATCGGTATCCTGTCCGCCGTCATCGGTGGTACTTGCTACAACAAGTTCAAGGACACCCGTCTTCCCGACTGGCTGGCCTTCTTCTCCGGCAAGCGTTGCGTCGCCATCATGACCGCCGTCATCTGCATCGTCGTCTCCGTCGTCCTGCTCTTTGCTTGGCCGCTCATCTTCGGTGCTCTTGTTGCTCTTGGTGAGGGTATCGCCGCCATGGGTGGTATCGGCGCTGGCATCTACGCCTTCCTTAACCGCCTGCTCATCCCGACTGGTCTGCACCACGCTCTGAACAACGTGTTCTGGTTCGACACCATCGGCCTGGGCGATCTGACCCACTTCTGGGCTGGCGAGACCTCCGCTGACGTCAAGTGGAGCCTCGGTATGTACATGTCCGGCTTCTTCCCCTGCATGATGTTCGGTATCCCGGGTGCTGCCCTGGCTATGGTTCAGACCGCTAAGAACAAGAAGGCTGCTATCGGCCTGGTTGTCTC
>NZ_JBDMHA010000020.1:0-32831 GCF_039752985.1 Collinsella aerofaciens | reverse complement strand
GAGAAGGACGACTACGATCTGGTCGATTCCGACGCCTCGATCGCCGGCGATCTTGCTGACGACAAGTTCGCGCTGTTTGTTGCCGGCGAGCCTCATATGCCCACGCTCGAGTTCCCGGGCGATGGCGCACAGCCGGTCAAGAAGATCTGCTTTAAGCTGCTTGCAGACGCTTACTGGGAGGAGTAGCGAACTGCTCGGCTGAGTTGTTCGCCTGATGGCGTGATTCCCCTAGGGAAATCACGCAAGGACCCCGCCAAATGTGTTTCCCCTAGGGGAATCACGTTTGGCGGGGTTTTATGTTTATGAATAGGGGAACTGAAGCCGTGACGATGCTTGGGTTGGCGCACGCGCACTCAAATCGGCAACAACAAAGTAGATAAGCATTTGAAGAAATGCGATTGAAACATAATGTAACTAGTATGAAATAGTGGATAGCTGGTACATACCACCTTTCAAATATAGAATCGTTAGAAATCTATAGTTAAAAAGTAATTTACCAGCGGGTTTATATTTTGTTCATTAAAGCCGTTCATCGCAATTTCGCTACCGTTTACGGACCACTTCAGATTCTGTCTACATAATTGCGTTAATGCGTCCATAATAGGCAAGGCGTTTAGCCGAGGGCCGAGGAACCGGCATCCGCGTCGTAGAGCACGAAGATCGGGAGTAGCATGCATTCGTTTAAGATCACCAATCAATTCCTACTTGATGATGAGCCGTTCACCATCTTGTCGGGGGCGATTCACTATATGCGTGTTCATCCGAGCGACTGGCACCACTCGCTCTATAACCTTAAGGCTCTTGGGTTTAATACGGTCGAAACGTATGTACCGTGGAATCTTCATGAGCCAAAGCCTGGCGTCTTCGATTTTTCTGGCTCAATCGATTTGGCGGCATTTCTTGATGAGGCAGCATCGCTCGGTCTGTATGCAATTGTTCGGCCCTCTCCGTTTATTTGTGCAGAATGGGAATTTGGCGGCATGCCAGCATGGCTGCTGCGCGAACATGATATGAGGCCGCGTAGCAGCGACCCCAAATTTCTTGCTCACGTTGCGCAGTACTACGACCATCTCATGCCGATACTCGTCTCGCGTCAGATTGACAAGGGCGGAAATATCATCATGATGCAGGTTGAAAACGAGTATGGATCATATTGCGAGGATAAGGACTATCTTCGCGCGATTCGTCGCCTTATGGTCGAGCGTGGGGTTTCCGTGCCCCTTTGTACTTCCGATGGCCCGTGGCGTGGGTGCCTTCGTGCCGGTACGCTCATTGACGATGATGTGTTGTGCACCGGCAACTTTGGTTCTCATGCAAAGGAGAACTTTGAGGCTCTTTCTGCTTTTCACAAGGAGCATGGAAAACAATGGCCTCTTATGTGCATGGAGTTGTGGGACGGCTGGTTCAATCGCTATGGGGAGAACGTCATCAGACGCGATCCCGAAGATCTTGCCTCTTGCGTTCGCGAGGTGCTCGAGCTTGGAGGATCTTTAAACCTCTACATGTTTCATGGAGGCACCAACTTTGGATTTATGAACGGATGTTCTGCACGCCATACGCATGACCTGCACCAGGTGACATCATATGACTACGATGCTCCATTGGACGAACAGGGCAACCCGACCGAGAAATACTTCGCAATTCAAAGGACAGTTCACGAGCTGTATCCCGATATCGCGCAAAGCAAGCCGTTAACAAAAAAGGCGTTTTCCATGCCCGATATTTCGGTGAGTGAGCGCGTAAGTCTCTTTAATGTGCTCGATATTCTTTCGGAGCCGATTGAAGCCCAATATCCTATGCCCATGGAAGAGATGGGTCAGTCGTATGGATATACGTTATATACCACGACTGTCGAGCGTGACCGTGCAGATGAAGAGCGTATTCGGGTTATTGACGCCCGCGACCGCGCTCAGGTGTTTGTGAACGGTGACAAGGTGGCGACGCAGTATCAGGAGCACATCGGGGAAGATATTCACTGCGTTCTTCCCTGTGAACACAACCGCCTGGATGTTCTGACCGAGGATATGGGTCGCGTCAATTATGGTCACAAATTGCTCGCTGATACGCAGCATAAGGGCATTAGGACAGGAGTTTGCGTTGATCTTCACTTTGTTACCGGTTGGGAGATGCGTTGTCTGCCACTCGATAACATCGATAATCTTGATTATTCCGCCGGCTGGGTAGAGGGGCAACCTTCCTTTTATCGCGCAAAGTTTGATATATCTGAGCCGGCTGATACCTTTATCGACACTACGGGTTTTGGAAAGGGTGTGGCATTCGTAAACGGAACGAATGTCGGACGTTTTTGGGATAAGGGTCCCATCATGACGCTCTATGTTCCGCACGGTTTATTACACCCTGGTACCAATGAACTCGTTATGTTCGAAACAGAGGGCGTGTATGATGCGAAAATCTCCCTTCGCTCTGAGCCCGTTATCCGTACACTTGAACAAGAAGGAGTTGAGTAGAAATGATTGTAGGCGCACGAATCGACTTTCGCTTGATTCACGGACAGGTGGCAAACCTCTGGTCTAACGCCCGTCAGGTAAGCCGCTTCATGGTAGTTGACGACGAGGTATCGCTAGATGCTACCCAAAAGCAGGTTCTTCGCATGGCTTGCCCGGCAACTGTGAAGTTGTCCGTGCTTCCTGTCGACAAGGCCGCTGCCAACATCACTGCTGGCAAATATGATGCGCAACGTCTCTTCATTGTTGCGAAAAAGCCTGAGGTCTACGTTCGACTTTTGGAACAAGGTGTTAAGCTTGAGCAGCTCATCGTCGGTAATATGACGACAATGGAGCCGGTCAAGAAGCTGAATCGCAACATTAGTTGCGACCAGGGGGACCTTGACGCATTTGCCAAACTCAAGGCCGATAATCTTCCTATTGTCATTCAGCTGACGCCGCAGGATAACCCAGAGGCTCTCACGCTCTAGTCGAATTAACGCTAGGCCGTGAAGGGGGATGCACGGTTTATGATAAGCGTATTGGTATTGTAGAAACTGTTACACCTTAAATAAGGAGTTTACCATGATTGCTTGGTGGCAGATTCTTCTGTTAACCCTGTATGCGGGTTATCAGATTATGGATGAGCTGAACTGGTACACCTGTGCCGGCTCAGCCGTCTTCTCCGGTATGATTACCGGTTTGATTATGGGCGACCTGCAGACTGGCCTGTTTATCGGCGGCAGCATGCAGCTCACCGTCCTGGGCGTTGGTACCTTTGGCGGCGCCTCTCGTATCGATGCCAACTCCGGCACTCTGGTCGCCACTGCCTTTGCCGTGGGTGCGGGCATGAATCCCGAGACGGCTCTTGCCGCCATCGGCGTACCTGTCGCTGCCATTCTCGTTTACACCGATATCGCCGGCCGTTTCGCCAACACGTTCTTCGGTCACATGTGCGATGCCGATATCGAGAAGATGAACTGGGGCGCCTACAACGTACACTACTTGCTCGGTGCCGTTTCCTGGATGTTGTCCCGCATGATTCCGGTCTTCCTGGCTCTCGCATTTGGCCAGGGCGTGGTCGAGGGCATCACCACCGCCCTTAACGGCGACTGGAAGTGGCTGGGTGACGGTCTGTCTGTTGCTGGCGGTGCCTTGCCCGCCGTTGGCTTCGCCATCCTGCTCCGTTACCTGCCGGTCAAAAAGCACGTCGCCTACCTGCTGCTCGGCTTTGTAGTCGCCGCCCTGTTTGGTACGGCCTTCACGAGCATCATGAACCTCAACGCCAACATCGTCGCTGTGAACGGTGCGCTTGGTAAGGGCGCCGTGGATATGGTCGGTATGTTCAATAACATGTCGATGCTGGCGATCGCTATTATTGGCTTTGCTCTGTCTTTGCTGTACTACAAGAACAACCAGCGTCCCGTCGCTGCTGCTGGCGCTGCGGAGGGAGACGACGACGATGAGCTCTAATGAGAAACTCGCCAATGGCACCACTGGCTACAAGATTACCAAGGACGACCTTGCGCAGATCAACCGTCGTAACCTGTTTGGTTTCCAGGATGGTTGGAACTACGAGCGCATGCAGCACTCTGGTTATCTCTGGATTATCCTGCCCACGCTGCGCAAGCTGTACGGTGACGGCACGCCGGAGCTAAAGGAAGCCTGCCGCGCCCAGTGCGCACCGTTCTTCAACACCTCAAACTTCCTCAACACGATCATCACCGGTATCGATTTGGCGATCGAGGAAGAGGAGGGCATTGAGGGCCTCGAGGCTGTTGCCGGTCTCAAGACTGGTCTCATGGGACCGCTGGCTTCCATCGGCGATTCCATCTTCGGTTCGCTGCTCCCGACCATTTTCGGCGCCCTGGCTGCCAATATGGCCATGAACGGCAACCCCTTGGGTATCTTCATCTGGGTCGCCGTGAACATCCTTGTTGACTGGTTCCGCTGCAAGCAGACCCACATGGCCTATGAGCAGGGTATGAAGCTCGTCACCACCATGAGCGATCGCCTGAATGCGTTGACCGACGCGGCCTCCGTAATGGGTGTCTTTATGGTCGGTGCTCTGGTCGCAACCAATGTCGGTATCGTTATTGCGGCGAAGCCTGTTATCGGCGGCGTTACCGTTGACTTGCAGAACATCTGCAATATGATTTGCCCCAAGCTGGTTCCTGCCGCACTCGTCGGCTTCGTATACTGGCTCCTCGGTAAGAAGGGCATGACCTCGACGAAGGCCATCTTTATCGTCTTGGTTCTGTCCATTGCCTTGGGTGCATTCGGTATCATTTGCAAGGGCTAAATACCCCATATTGTCACGGCATTTGAGCCTCAATTGAGACGTGGCGCACACCTCCAAGGCGACTTTATCGCCATATCCCCTGGAGTGTGCGCCTCTTTTGTTTTGTCGGACACCGCTGTTCATAGGCGGTTATGCAGTCATCGTGTTCGATTAATTCCTTAAGGCTGCCTTGAAGGGAATATAGTGCAATGCCATTTTGGATCGTCCTGTTCATTTGTGTTGTCGTGGCTTATTTCGCTGTGACCGAAGGAGCGAAAAAATACTTCGATATGAAATTGCAGGTATTGTTTAACTTGGGCTTATACCAAGATTGCATAGACCTGCTCGATCGCAAACTTGCGCGTATAGTAATGTCTACGTATAAGCAGTATTACCTGCGTTTCACGATCTATGAAGCTGCTGATATGGACGCATATGCGGATCGAATGCTTGACCACTTGCTGGAGATGTCGTGCAGCGATAAACAACGTCGACAGCTTGCGGTTCGCGCCTTTAATTTCTATATCAAGACGGGTGACCGGAAGCGGGCAGCGTCCATGTTGGAAGAGATGCGCCCCATCGTGTCGAAGGGCATTTTGGCGGACAGTCAATTGACCTACGACATAGTCTTTTGCCGTCGGCATGATAAGATCGATGAGATGGAAGCTATGCTGGATACGAACGACCTTGGGTTACGCGGAAAGCTCTATCTGCTGCTTTCATATCAATATGAGAGCAGCGGGAACAAGGGCGAAGCACGTAGATATCGCAACCTTGAAAAGCAGCTTAGAGACGCTCACAGACCTCCCACGATAAAACAAAATACTCACTAAACTTTAATGATGCAGTGGTCGTAAGAGCCCTTTTGAGGGGTTCTTTGGCTAGAGAAAGCGAACGGTAGAAAGGTAGATAGAATGATTGGATTTGTACTAACTGGTCACGGTCAGTTTGCACCTGGTTTGAAAAGCGCTGTGGATATGGTCGCCGGCGAACAGCCTAATTTTGAGGTAGTTCCTTTTGCGGGCTCGGAGGCGGTTACTTTTGGTGATGATTTGCGAACCTGCATTGCCAAGATGCGTCAAGCTTGTGATGGCGTATTGGTGTTTGTTGATTTGCTTGGCGGTACTCCGTTCAATCAAGCTATCCCAATGACGACTGAGCTCGATAACGTGACCGTTGTCACCGGAACAAATCTACCTATGCTGGTGGAGCTCGTTATGACGCGTGCGTTTGGAGACCCAACGCTTGATGAACTTGCCGAACGCGCACGGGTCGTTGGTCGTGAGGGAGTCGATCTCAAGAAACTCGAGAGTGCTGACATTGATGAAGACGATGAGATGTAGTGTCGCTATTAGCCCATTTATGGGACATGTTGATGCATTACCTGAAGGCTGAAGTATTGGTCAATTGCTCATTACGTGGAGAATATCATGACGTGCAAGAGGCACAGGCAACCGCTATACGATCAGCTCGTAGATATTCTGATCGAGAAAATTGATCATGAATATCAGCCAGGTGATTTGATTCCGTCCGAACGTGAACTTGCCGAACGCTACGGGCTTTCGCGATCGACTGTCCGACTTGCAATTCAGGAACTTGAGTATCTTGGTCGGATTGTGCGAAAACAAGGTCGCGGTACGTTTGTTGCCGATCGACTAGCTCAAGCAACAAATCTTACCCAATCGTACAGTTTTACTGAACAGATGAAAGCGATGGGCCGGCTGCCAGAAACAACCATCTTAGAGTTCTGTGAAATGGAAGCAGATAAAACGCTCTCGATACAAATGGGGATTCGTTTGGGTGAAAAGGTGTTAAAACTCAAACGTTTACGGATGGCAGATGGTATACCTATGATGGTTGAGCGTAGCTATCTTCCAGCAAAGCTCTTTATTTCACTCAAGCGTCCTCTACTCGAACAGAAGCCCCTTTACGATGTCATTGAGCAGGATTATCAGCAGAAAATTCGAGTAGCAGATGAGGAGTTCTCTGCGGGTATAGCACGTCCATGTGACGCTCGGCTTCTAGGTATTAGTGAGGGTGCGCCAGTTCTGGACATAGTCCGAACTACTCACAACACCCAAAATGATGTTGTCGAGTTCACGCTTTCGGTGGCTCGCGCGGACAAGTTCAAGTACAGAATCTCTCACTATCGAGATACTGTGTGATCGGATACGAGTGCTAACGAAAGAAAAACAGCCTATGACTACTACTCGATTTGACTTTTCAGGTTGAGTCTTTGTATATCAGGCAATTTAGTAAAGAAAGAGGTATTAGAAATGTTCGAGAAGAGTGTCGAGGAGCTCACCGAGCTCGGCGCCCAGATCACCACGGCCGAGATTGCTCAGCAGCCCGAGCTTTGGCGTGATACGCTCAACATCTATCGCGAGAACAAGGAGGCCATCGAGGCCTTCCTGGCCGAGGCTCGCGCTATGGGCGAGGGTCGTCTGTCCGTTGTCTTCACCGGTGCCGGTACGTCCGACTACGTTGGCGATACCTGCGCCCCGTACCTGCGTCACGCTGGCAACACTGATCTCTACGACTTTAAGCCCATCGCCACGACCGACATCGTGAGCGCCCCGCGCGACTTCCTGCGCGCCGAGGATCCCACGCTCGTGGTTTCCTTTGCCCGTTCTGGCAACAGCCCCGAGAGCCTTGCCGCCGTTGCCGTTGCCAAGGAGCTCGTCCACAACGTCAAGTTCCTCAACATCACCTGCGCTCCCGAGGGCAAGCTCGCCGTCGAGTCTGCCGATGATCCCAATGCGCTGACGCTGCTCATTCCGCGCGCCAACGACAAGGGCTTCGCCATGACTGGCTCTTATTCCTGCATGACCCTGCTCTCCACCCTTATTTTCGACACTGCCTCTGACGAGCAGAAGGCCGAGTGGGTCGAGACCATCGCCAAGATGGGCGAGGAGGTTATCGCTCGCGAGTCCGAGGTCGCCGATTACCTGGCTGGCGACTTCAACCGCGTGACCTACCTGGGTTCTGGCTCCTTTGGTGGCCTTGCCCAGGAGAGCCAGCTCAAGATCCTCGAGCTCGCTCACGGTCTGGTCGCTACTTCCTACGACACCTCTATGGGCTATCGTCACGGACCCAAGTCCTTCGTCGACGATAAGACGCTCGTCTTCGTGTTCGTCAATAACGACGCCTATACCCGTCAGTACGATATCGACATCCTCAACGAGATCGGCGGCGACGAGATCGCTCAGCACACCGTCGCCGTTCAGCAGGAAGGTGCTACCGTCTATGAGGGTGAGTCCTTCACCTTTAAGGGCTACGAAGCGCTTCCCGAGGGCTACCTCGCTCTGCCGTTCGTGATGTTTGCCCAGGCCATCAGCCTGCTCAACTCCGTGCGCGTGGGCAACACGCCCGATACGCCGAGCCCCACCGGCACGGTCAACCGCGTGGTCAAGGGCGTGACGATTCACCCCTTCACCGCTTAATCGCGTCCCTCTGTAAGGGCGCCCGTCCGCTCATAACGGCGGGCGGGCGCTTTTTGTTTTACCTGAGCTGGGTATAGCATCACCACAGTCAACTGCTTTAAAGCGAGGAGTGCATATGAGCGCGTACGCAATTAAGGCTGACAAGTTCTTCTTGCCGGCAGGTCCGCAACTGGGCGGCTATCTTATGGTCGAGGATGGCGTCTTTGGCGCCTGGCAGGCCGTCGAGCCCTCTTGCGAGATTAAGGACTACACGGGATCGTGGATCGCACCGGGTATGGTCGATACTCACATCCATGGCTTCTACAACCACTCAACTACCGATAACGATCCCGAGGGCATCGATATCAGCTCGACCGAGCTCGCCCGTCGCGGTACCACCAGCTGGCTGCCCACGACGTTCACCGATGGCGTCGAGCAGATCAAGGACGCCTGCGCCGCCATCGCTCAGGCGGACGAGGGCCGCGGCCCCGACTTCTGCGGTGCCCGCATTCAGGGTATCTACCTGGAGGGCCCCTTCTTTACCATGAAGCACGTGGGCGCGCAGAACCCCGCTTATCTTATCGATCCCTCCGAGGAGGTCTTCGATCAGTGGCAGGAGGCTGCGGGTGGTCGCATCGTTAAGAGCGCCATGGCGGCCGAGCGCGACGGTGCCGCTGCTTATGCGGCTGCGCTGAACGCCAAGGGCGTGGTGACCAGCATCGGTCACTCCGACGCCACCTATGATGAGTGCATCGCCGCCATCAACGCCGGTGCCAGCTGCTTTACGCATACCTATAACGGCCAGCGCGGGCTGCATCACCGTGAGCCCGGTGTCGTGGGTGCTGCCATGTCCACGCCCGAGACCTACGCTGAGATCATCTGTGACGGCAAGCACGTAAACCCTGCCGCCATCAAGGCGCTGCTGCAGGCAAAGGGCTGGCAACACACGGTACTCATCACCGACTGCCTTGGCTGCGGCGGCATGCCCGAGGGCAGCTACACCAGCGGCGGCATGGACGTCATCATGAAGGACAACCTGTGCTGGCTCGCCGACGGCAAGAGCATTGCCGGCTCGGTGCTCACGCTTGCCCAGGGCGTCAAGAACATCGTCGACTGGGGCATCGCCAGCGCCGATATCGCCATTCGCATGGCAACCGAGGTGCCGGCACGCTCCGCGCACATCGAGGATAAGTGCGGCAGCATCATGCCGGGTCGCGACGCCGACTTTGTCGTGTTCGACCATGAGCTCACCCTCGTCGAGACGTATGTTGGCGGTCAGAGCGTCGGCAACGCCTTTACCGAGTAACGAGAGAAAAAACGGCGGGTCCGAATCTGCTCGGACCCGCCGTATGGGTTAAACGCTCAAAAGCACCTTAACAGTTACAGCTTGTTAGCGATCTTCTTTGCCGTGCGCTTGACGCCGGCCACAAGACCTCCCGCAGGATGCTCCTTTTCGTAGGCTAGACGCTTCTCGCGCTTGGCGCACTCTTCGACGATGATGTCGCCATACTTGTCTTCGACCTTGTCGAAGAAGTCGACGGCGCCCTTAATTTCCTCAGCGGTCGGGTGCCCCTTTTGGACACCGCCGGCGAGTTTGAATGGTCCCCACGTATCAAAGCCGGGGCAGCCGTAGACACCCATAAAGATGGCCTGCCTCATGCGGCAGATGCCATCGATATCCTTGCCGTACCACTTGTTTTTGCCACCGTAGGTCATAAGGCCAAACACCTTGTCCTGCGGCTGCAGCACGTTAGTGAGCACGCGTGCCATGTCCTTGTCGATCTCGGAGTAATAGATGCCCGTGGCGACGCCAATCAGATGGTATTCGTGCAGGTCGGGGTACTCGTTTTTGCCAAGCGCCTTGACGTCGAGGGTATCGATTTCGG
The DNA here is from genome assembly GCF_039752985.1 of Collinsella aerofaciens. Lineage (GTDB taxonomy): Bacteria > Actinomycetota > Coriobacteriia > Coriobacteriales > Coriobacteriaceae > Collinsella > Collinsella aerofaciens_BT. The sequence continues at coordinate 22,798 of NZ_JBDMHA010000020.1, read as the reverse complement.
GGTGCGCCTCGACGATGGCGTCCACGAGCTTTTTCGTATTGCCGTGGTGGCGCGAGGCATAGAGGATGATGGTTCGCATAAGAAGGCCTTTCAGCTGTAATTGCATCAATGTCTGTATGGTGCCCCGTTGCATGCCTGGGATACCGGATGCATCGGTGAACGTGCGGGTTTGTCCTTTGGTCAGGGCCGAGACAGGTACTTGCGAGCAAAAGCAGTTGTTCGAAAGGATGGGCAATGGAATACGCTCTCTCCAACGATTCGATTTCTATTAAGGTGTCCACGGCTGGTGGTTCGTTTACCTCGATTGAGGCTGGAGGTCGCGAGTACTTGTGGCAGGGCGATCCCGCCGTGTGGTCCGGCCAAGCACCGATTTGCTTCCCGATTTGCGGAGGCTTGCGCGACAACAGCGCCATGACGTTTGCCGGGCATCATGTAAAGCTCGCTCGCCACGGGTTTGCGCGCAAACAGGAGTGGAAACTGCTGAGCCAGAGCGAGAACGAGCTGGCGATGTGCCTGGCTTCCGAGGATAACGCCGCGCTGCTGAGCGATTATCCGTACCCGTTTAAGCTTGTCGCTCGTTATACGCTCGAGGACTCTGCTGTGCGCGTCTCCTATGAGGTGACCAACGAGGGAACCGAGGACATGCCGTTCTTTATCGGCGGTCATCCCGGCTTTAGGTGTCCGCTCGATGAGGGCGAGGCCTATACGGACTACGAGTTGCGCTTTGAGAAGGACGAGGCTGCGGAGCTTTGCACTGCCGTCCCCTCGACTGGCTTGATTGACGTGACCAATCGCTCCAAGAACCCCATGGTGGGAAAGACACTGCCTCTGTCGCATGAGCTCTTCGATTTTGCGGAGACCATCTTTGACGTGCTCGAGAGCCGTCAGGTCACGCTTTCCAAAAAGGGCGAGGACAAGGGCGTCCGCCTGAGCTTTGAGGGCTTCCCATATCTCATTGTGTGGAGCAAGCCCGAGGGCGATTTTGTGGCGGTTGAGCCTTGGGGCGGCCTTTCGACCTGCTCCGATGAGGACGACGTGCTTGAGCATAAGCGCGGCTGCCTTGTCGCCAAGCCCAAGGAGACCGTCGTCCGCTCGTTCACGATTGAGATTCTGTAATTCCGTTTTGTCGACTCGTATCGCGAGGCACAAGGAGCCTGCGAGATAAGGAGCTAAAAATGATCCTCACCGTTACGATGAACCCGTCTGTTGATACGCGCTATCAGCTCGATGAGCTCGTTATCGACGACGTTAACCGTGTGACGCCCGAAAAGACCGCTGGCGGCAAGGGCCTCAACGTGGCCCGTGTGCTGGGTCAGCTGGGCGACGACGTTGTGGCAACCGGTTTGCTCGGCGGCCACATGGGCGCCTACATGGCTGAGCTCATGGACGCCAACGGTATTAACAACGACTTTGTGCCCATCAAGGGCGAGACTCGCATTTGCCTCAACATCCTCCACGCCGGCAACCAGACCGAGCTGCTCGAGAGTGGCCCGACAATTGCCCCCGAGGAGCTCGATGCCTTTACCGCCAAGTTTACTGAGCTTGCGGGCAAGGCCGACGTCGTTACCATCTCGGGTTCTCTGCCCCGCGGTGTCGAGGCAGGCTACTATGCCAAGATCACGGGCATTGCCGAGAACGCCGGAGCCAAGGTGCTGCTCGATACCTCGGGTGCTTCGCTCGAGGCCGCCCTTAAGTCCGAAATTAAACCCGAGCTGGTCAAGCCTAACCTGACCGAGATCAACGGCCTTCTGGGCACGAGCTTTACCACCGACGATGTGGACGAGCTCCGCGCCGCGCTCGCCTCTGATGCCCGCTTCTCCGATATCCCCTGGGTCGTCGTGTCCATGGGCGCTGCCGGCTCCGTTGGCTTCCATAATGGTCGTGCGTTCCGCGCAAAGACGCCCGATATCCCTGCCGTTAACGCAACAGGCTCTGGCGACTCCACTATCGCAGGCTTCGCGCATGCCATCGCTGCTGGCGCAGACGACGAGACGGTGCTGCGTACCGCCAACACTTGCGGCAAGCTCAACGCCATGGATCCCATGACTGGCCACTTGGTTATGGACCGTTGGGACGAGGTTTACAACGGCGTTGTCGTGACCGAGCTGTAGGAGCTTGTGCTGCGGCCCCGGCATCGGTTGCTAGCTCATGTCGCCGACAGGTGCAGTAGCATTATGCCGGGGCGCGACGCCGACACTGTCGTGTTCAATCCCGACCTTACCCTGGTCGAGACGCATGTGGGTGGCAACAGCGTCGGTAATGCGTTTGCCGAGTAGCCGCCAAAGAAGCGATCCGAGAGGGGATTTAGATGATTTACGGTGCATTGGGCGATATCGAGGAGTACCGCGGAATGCTCAAGGGCCTCGACGTGCTGATCGACTGGCTCGAGGAGAACGACCCGGCGCAGCTCGAGGTCGGCAGCCATCCGATTCTGGGCGACAAGGTCTTTGCGAACGTCATGGCTCCCACGACGCGTCCCGAGGCAGAGGCTCACTACGAGACGCATCAGCGCTATCACGACCTGCAGATCGATGTCGAGGGTCGCGAGGCCTTTAAGGTTGCCACGGGCAGCCTGACGCTGGTCCAGGAGTTCGACGAGAAGGACGACTACGATCTGGTCGATTCCGACGCCTCGATCGCCGGCGATCTTGCTGACGACAAGTTCGCGCTGTTCGTTGCCGGCGAGCCTCATATGCCCACGCTCGAGTTCCCGGGCGATGGCGCACAGCCGGTCAAGAAGATCTGCTTTAAGCTGCTTGCAGACGCTTACTGGGAGGAGTAGCGAACTGCTCGGCTGAGCTGTTCGTGTTGCGAGCGTTATCCTTTGGGGGAGCGCGCTTAGGCCCCGCTGATCGCGGTTCCTTAGGGGATTGCGGCTGGCGGGGCTTTTTGTTGAGTAGGGGAGTTTCCGGCGGCGTTGTGCTTGGATTGGCGGATGCGCGCCCAAATCGGCAACAAAAAAGCCGCCCGAAGGCGGCTATCTTGTGCAATGGAGCCAGCGACCGGGCTCGAACCGGTGACCCCCGCTTTACGAGAGCGGTGCTCTACCAACTGAGCTACGCTGGCGGCCATGTGGTGACGCAACTGAGGCGTCAACGGCTGTTTATGATACGGGACATCGCACATCCGCGCAAGGGTTCTGACGGCTTTTCTCACTTTAAATGCACTAATATTGGAGACGTGATGTCCCGCTCGTATGGGTCTCAAACAGAATGGGGCAGCCATGGCTCAACCCAAGATTCTTCTCACGCGTATCGATGACCGTTTCATTTACGGGCAAGACGTTGAGCTGTGGAACGAGGCGACTGGTTCCAACCTTGTCCTAATCGTCAACGATGAGATCGCGGCGGATTCGCGCCAATGGGCACCCATGAGGGCGGCGGCGCCAGAAGGCGTCTGGACAAGGTTTTTCTCGGTGCAAAGGACTATCGACATCATTCATACCGCAACGCCGCGTCAATGGATTCTGATCATGGTGGCCTCACCTGCCGATGCACTCGCGCTGGTTAAGGGTGGAGTGCCGATCACCGAGATCAGCATTGGTCATATGCAGGCAGGGGAGGGCAAGCGTCCCGCAACGCCCGCAGTTGCCGTAGACGACACAGACGTCGCTGTTCTCAGAGAGCTGCAAAAGCTCGGCATAGAACTAGAAATCCGCTATCTCCCCAGTTCCGCCCCCGACCCCATCGGCAATCTGTTCAACTGATCCCTTGGGGACGGAGGAAAACGGATCATTTTGCCTTCGTAGGGGATCTGTGTGGCGCTGTCCGCCAAAACTATGCCGGTTTACTACGATGAATTGCTTATCGCCGAGCATGCCAAATTTGCAGAGAATAAAACCGCAGGTAGACGAGTTGCTAATTTTTTATAAACCAGCGCGTGGTCGGACATAGTGGGTTCATCGTAGTAATTCGGCATAGTTTTGTTATGTCACCAATTCGGTGGCATCGAAAAGAAGGATTTAGGCATGAAGCAGCGCCCGTCGGCGGTGGTGCCGGCGGGCGTTGCTGTGCGAGATGTCGCGTTGTGGGCCTAGTGCCTCATAAAGTGGTATTCGATCATATTGCTGTAGGGGTGACCCGGACCCACAATGCCCTGCGGGAACAGCGACTGGTGCGGCGTGTCGGGGTACATCTCGGCCTCGAGAGCAAAGCCGGCGCCCCAGCCATAGTTGGCATCGTCCTTGGCGTGCTCGTCGCCCAGCCAGTTGCCGGTGTAGAGCTGCACGCCCGGTGCGGTGGTGTAGTAGTCCAGCTCGCGACCGGTCCACATCTCCTCGACGTGCATCGCGCGGCGCAGGTTGCGACCGTACTGATAGCCATCGATGCACAGGCAGTGGTCGTAGCCACGGGCCTGCTTAATCTGCGGGTCGTCGGCTTCCATACCGGGAGCGACGGGGCGCAGCTCACGGAAGTCAAACGGTGTTCCATCGACCGGAGCAATCTCGCCGGTGGGGATGTTCTGCTCGTTGATGGGCAGGTAGTTGGCAGCGTTGGCAACAAAGAAGTGCTCACAATCCATGCCGGCGTTATGGCCGGCAAGGTTAAAGTACGTGTGGTTGGTCATAGACACGTAGGTGGCGCGGTCGCTCTCGCAGCCGTATTCGATACGGAAGTGGCCGGTGCGCGTCACGGTAAACACAGCCGTAAAGGTGCGGTTGCCGGGAAGACCGAGCTCGCCGTCCTCAAGCGAGGTGGTCATGCGCACGGCATTGTGGACCTCGTCGAGCTCAACGTCCCACACGCGCTTATGCAGGCCGTGCTCAAGATCGCTGTGCAGGTTGTTGACGCCCTCGTTGGCGGGCATATGCCAGTCCGTGCCGGCGATGGTGATCGTGGCACCCGCAGTGCGGTTGGCCACAGGTCCGATGGTCGCGCCAAAGCAGGCGGGGTTGTCAAAGTAATCCTCGAGTTTATCGAAGCCCAGCACCACATCGCGCACGTTGCCGGGGATGTCGGGCACGTCAATGCCCAACACGGTGGCGCCATAGTCCATAATGCGAACGCAGATCTCGGGCCCGTTGAGGGTGTAGCGATGAACGGGGGTACCGCACGGCGCGGTGCCGAAAAGCTCGGAAGTGATCATTTGGTTCCTAACATCGAGGTATTTCGGACAAACTGTAGCGCGAACAGGCGAGATTATCACTACACCCCACTAAAGCAGGGGGTATTTTTCTCAAAAAAGTGATGATTGGAGCTGTGCGGGCGTTCATTTCTGACGCGCGCGAGTCTGATACAATTTGTTCGTTATTGTTTGAATTGACGTGAGCGTGGAACAGCGAGGACTCATCGTGATTAAAGCGGAGCGACAGGATAAGGTTCGGCAGCTGCTCGAGGAACAGGGAACGGTCTCGGTCAAGGAGATTTCGGATGCGTTAGGTGTCTCGGATATGACGATCCGCCGTGACCTTGAGGAGCTTGCGAGCCTGGGCGAGATCGAGCGCGTGCACGGCGGAGCCCGCAGTGCGCAGGGCCGTCCACACGCTATGCTGCGCCATGAGTATTCGCACAGCGAAAAGCGCACGAAGCATGCCGAGGAAAAGTTGCAGATTGCGCGCCGTTCTGTGGAGCTTATCGAGGAAGGCTCGACCATCTTTTTGGGCACGGGCACCACGGTTGAGCAGATGGCCTCGATGCTGCCGGCGTTTCGCCTGCGCATTGTGACCAATTCGCTTTCGGTGTTTAACCTGCTCGAGGCGCGCGAAGACTGCGAACTGTGCCTGGTAGGCGGCGTGTACCGCCGCCGCACTGCCGCCTTTGTGGGCCCCACGGCCGAGGATACCTTGCGTGCGCTGGGCATCGATGCAGCCTTTATCGGTGCCAACGGCATTTTGGACGGCGACGTGTCCACGTCTAACATGGAAGAGGGCCGCATCCAGCAGCTCGCTTTTAGCAAGGCCGACTCGCGCTATCTGATCGCCGACTCCAGCAAGATCGGCAAGCGCGACTTCTACACCTTCTGCCGTCTGGACAGCCTGGACGCCGTGGTGTGCGAGCCGGGTATTACCGTCGAGGATCGTGCCGCCATCGAGGAACACACGCAGGTTATTTGCTAGTTATCGCTACGGGATTGCCAACGGGTGATGCGGGAGGACTTTTACCTCCTGTCATTGTGGAAACCAGCGCGTCAGCGCTACGTGATATGACGCGCAAATGAGGATTCCACTATCAAATCGTCTCAACCTGTAACAGGTAGGGGCGAAATCACCAACCAGATGTTACAGATTGAGACAATTCGGCGTGGTCTACCTTGTTTGTCTCGATCTGTAACGGTTAGGACTTAAAAACTCGGCTACGTGTTACAGATCGAGACAAAAGAAAAAGAACATTAGGACTTGAAAATAAAGTTTTGATAAGGGATTCGCCCAGTTAAGACGGTGCGGCAGACAATTGAGATTAGTTTGCCTCCGGAGTCGTAAGCATAATGAGTCAGTTCGATGACCGGAAGTTTTGCAACACCATAATTACTGGCTTCGGAATCGCTAAGCTGACGTGCTCTATAGCTTTCCCTAACAGATTGGATAGACTTGGACAAGTCGTCCATGATTCTGCTAAATGCCTGAAAATCTAACTGGTTATTCGGAACGCGCGACTTTGAAATGAAGAACGTATCAGCGCCTATGAAGCTACCTTCAAGTTCGTAGGTCAATTCAAGACGCTGAATTTCATCGCGACTTTGACATCCAAATTGCTGGAGCATCATTACGGAAATTGGACGACCTGATGTGAGGCCGCCGAAATGTTTGGTAATGGCATCTGGATCAACGCCATCGCAATGGCTTGCAAAGTCAAAGTCTAAAAGTGAATTGAGCTCGCTAACGCGTTTCGGTGCAACAAACGACCCCTTACCTTGGATTCGATAGATACTTCCACGACGCTCCAGCTCACTCATGGCAAGTCGGACGGTTGTTCTGCTTACGGCGTATTCGTCGCAGAGTTCCATTTCTGTTGGAAGTTTATCGTCTGCTTGATATTCATCGACGATCTGCTTGAGCAGCGCGTCGGTGAGCTGTAAATAGAGTGGCCGTTTTTCGTGTGTATCGAGCATTAGAGCCTCAGTTTGCATGTTGGTTATACCTGATGGTTGCCTCAGTCGGGATGTAACGTGGGCAAGGTAACCTTAACGTATCACAGAGCGGCTCAGCATGACGATCTGATGCCTGTATCCACGAAGGGCTTGTCCGAGCGTGAAGATATTCTGGGGCAGGCAAATACCGTTCATGGAGTCCCCGATATGTTGGAGGTCAGCGCCGGCTGCTTTTGCTGCAAGGCCTATTTTCTTAATGGTCTCGCTGTCGCAGGAGTCTTGACTCGTCCCGTTCGCCGCCATGACGAGAACCTTCTCTTCAATTGACTTGCCTACGTTGTGGGATCGTACAAAGTCTACGATGGCGCGCAGGTCTGCTTCTTGGAAGCAAGGGACGGTGTAGGGGGCTGGCACGAGAAGGATATCGACGCCGAGGTCAACAAACTTGCGCGCAATTTCGAGCGTCATGACAGGTTCCGCAACGCCCGCTCCATGCATTTTTCCGGCTATGACCAGGCCATTGAAATGCTCTTTGGAGAGTTTAATCGAATGGGCGATTGCATCGTTGGAGACGCCGGTTCCAGGGTTGCCCGTCAGGCAGATAAAATCAAATCCGAGTTCGTTAGCCTTTTCTAAGGTTTTGGGAGAGACGCGACGACCCATGGGGATTTCCGTTCGGGATTCAGACATCTCTGCCTCGTTATCAACTGGCTCCAGATTGACGCCAATGGGCCTTCCGCATGCTCGCTTCACCCAAGTGACCGGGTTTTCATTGAGATCATCTGGAATACCGGCAATAACTGGATCGAACACATCGAGCGCGTTAAACAGAAGCAGGTCGGCACCTGCGGCACGTTCGATTTCTGCATTAGTAACGCCGCCGAGAAATTGGGAAGAGGGTACGTTTTCCGCCATGATGGTACGTCCCTCGGAAGCCAGAATTGCCTGCTTTAGATCCATGGGTGACGTGGCGGCAAAATCGGATGCGGACATGTTCAGTAATCGTTTGGGCATTGTTACTTCCTTTGACTAGAACGACAGGCTTGTGACATTGTCTCTAATATTGTTACAACAATATATTCAATATGTTATATCCAATCGGTGAACGGTTGCAAGCTTATTGTATTGCTCGGAAAAAATAGCCTTTAGCTGGGAAAACCTTATATTAATCAACTACCGTTCACCGAATAAGTATTTGAATTCTTGACATATCGACAAAGCGGAAAAAGAATTGGTTATGACAAATCGCGCAAATGATATTACATTTCGCACAAGAACGTATTCACTTACATACGTGGATACAAACGGGGACGACGACGGTTGAGTCCGGATAAATCGTTGTGTGCCCGGGAATCATGAAAGGATGTGTTATGGACGCTATCGTCAAATTCCTTGAAAAACACCAGGCCCTCTTCGACAAAATCTCAAGGAACATTTATCTGGTGGCGATTAAGGATGGCTTTCTCTCGAATATGCCAATTGTGCTGTTCTCGAGTCTGTTCCTTCTTCTTTCGACGCTCCCTGCCTATGTAGGCATCGCGCTTCCGTCTGAGGTGCTGGATTTCTTTAATAAAATCTATGCATATACCATGGGACTTCTTGGCATTATGGTGGCCGGCACCACGGCGAGCTCACTTGCCAAGTCGATGAACCGCCGCATGCCTTCGGGCAAATCTCTCAACCCCACCTCGTGCATGGTTTGTGCCATGTGCGGCATGTTCTTGCTATCGGTGACGAACGATGTTGTCTCGATTGGCGGAGCAGATACGTCTGTTTTTGAAACCGGCTACATGGGAACCAAGGGTTTTATCGCTGCGTTCGTATCCGCATTCTTGACCGTTAATATCTATAAGGTGTGCATTAGCCATAATGTGACGATCAAGCTTCCCAAAGAGGTCCCTGGCTCTATTGCGCAGAGTTTTCGCGATATCTTTGCATTTGGGTTTTCGATCCTTGCGTGCGCTTTTATCGATCTTGCGAGCCGCAAGCTGCTTGCTGTGCCGTTCGCCAATTTGGTATCCGCTCTCATCTCGCCGCTGTTCTCCGCGGTCGACACCTATCCTGGCATGGCGCTTATCGAAGGCGCGGTCGCGCTTTTCCAATTTATGGGTATCCACGGTGCTTCGGTTGTCATGAGTCCGATCAATGCTGCGCTCTACGGCAATACCGTTACCAATCTTGAGGTTTTCCAAGCAGGTGGACACCCGTCAATTGCTCTCACGCAGGACTTTACAAGCTTCATCGGCGGTCTGGGCGGTTCTGGCTGCACGTTCATCGTTCCTATTATCCTGATCATGTTTATGCGCTCCAAGCAGCTTAAAGCTATGGGCAAGGCATCGATTATCCCGGTGATTTTTGGAGTTAACGAGCCCGTTATCTTCGGTATGCCGATTGTTCTCAATCCCTATATGTTCGTGCCCTTCCTAGTGGCTCCTATGGTCAACGCCATTATCGGTAAATTTTTCATTGACGTCATTGGAATGAACGCCCCCATGTATACCATGCCGTGGGCGCTTCCCGGCCCAATCGGTGCATTCCTCACCACGGGTCTCGATCTGCGTTCTCTCGTATTGATGGCAGTGCTGTTGGTCGTTGACTTTGTGATTTACTATCCGTTCTGCAAGGCGTATGACCATCAGCTTTGTTTGGAAGAGTCTGCAAAGGAGACTGCAGGAACCTCGGATGCAGATGCTATTGCCGCACAGGAAAATGTCGCAAAAGCTCTCGAGGCGGTAAAGGACAAGGCGGAGCAGATCCGCGTGCTTGTGCTTTGCCAGGGTGCCGGCACTTCGACTCTCTTGGCAAATGCTCTTCGCGAAGGTGCCGCTGCTAAGGGTATTGATCTGGTTTCTCAGTCCGGTGCGTACGGAAGCCACTATGAGACGATGGATCAGTACAACGTGATTGTTCTGGCGCCCCAGGCACGCATGTACTATGACGCTATGAAGGCCGATACCGATCGCCTTGGAATTAAACTGCTCACCACAAGGGGCAAGGAGTATATCGACCTTACCAACGATCCCGAAGGTGCAATTGACTGGATCGTTCAGGAGCTGGCCAAATAGTGGATGCACTCCGTCGTTGATTCGTCGGTGTATAGTACGGCCCCGCAGCTTATTGAACTGCGGGGCCGTATTTCGTTGAGTATCTAATTGAGACAATGAGCGCAACCGTCGTGAGGTCGCATTGGCGCTCTCCGAGTCACCGACAAGCTGCCTTCCATCTATGTGACCAATTCGCTTTCGGTCTTTAACCTGCTCGAGGCGCGCGAGGGCTGCGGCCTGTGCCTCGTGGGCGGTATGTACCGTCGCCGCACTGCCACTTTTGTGGGGCCAACGGCCGAGGATGCCCTGCGTGCGCTGGGCATCGACGCGGCGTTTATCGGTGCCAACGGCATCTTGGACGGTGACGTATCTACGTCCAACATGGACGAGGGCCGTATCCAGCAGCTCGCCTTTAGCAAGGCCGATGCGCGCTATCTGATTGCCGACTCCAGCAGGATCGGCAGGCGATACTTCTGCCCCCTGCCGGCGCAGGGGTACCGCTTTACAATGACGCGCAAATAACTTTGAGCAACAAGGATGAGGCTATTCTGAGATATGACTAGACTCCGTATTTCGTCTTTATGTCCCTTGAGAATGAATCATAGTCTTCATAGAGTCCCTCTTTGCTTTCATCCTCGGCGTGGTTTACACGTTCAAGGAGCTTATCCTTTGGAGCCTCTTTTGTTATTGCGGCCTCGCCATCGGGTATTGTGGATTGCAAGAATAGTTCTAGAGCATGGACGTCTTTGAGTATGTAGCCCGTCGAACGGCCCGCTCCTGTTTTTTCGATTGCGCTGCAACTAACAAGCTGACCGAGGGTTCGTTTAACGGTTACCTCGCTGATATCGGGGCAGTTGGACCGGATGTCGGATTTCTTAATGACGCCGGGTCTCTGTTGAAATAGAACAGCGATGCGCGCTTGCTTCGACATGGGACGAGTGCTTGATTCAATTAAGGTACGCTGCTCGAGCTGTCGGTAAGCGGCTAGGGTTGTTCCGAGCATGAAACGGATAAAAGGTGCTTCGGTGTTTTGATTTTCATTCCATCCAGTGGAGCTTGCAGCGAGGGCGTTGTAGTAGAGCGCCTTGTTGTCTTCAATAAGTCGTTCGATGCTGATGTAACGCGCAACGTCGTATCCAGTCTTTTCGAGCAGCAGCGTTGTAAGGAGCCGGCTCATCCTGCCATTGCCATCGTTGAAGGGATGAATGCTAACAAAATCGAAGATAAAGCGGAGCGATATAAGGAGGGGATCGCAAACTTGGCGAGATAAAGCATCGTTGAGGGACTGGCAGGCTTCTTTAATAAGTCCCGGGGTTGCTAGAGCCGAAGGGGGCCTAAAGCGCACAAATCGATTACCTTGATCGTCAATGGAGACGATTTCGGTATCGCCATCTTTCCAATGGCCTCCATACGAGATTGCCGTGTGCGCCATGAGGTCACGATGCAACTGCAGAATGACCGATGGCGTTACGGGAATGGAATCGTGTTGCTCGTGAATAAGCGACAGCACATCTCGGTATCCAGCGATTTCTTCCTCTGCGCGGGAGCTTGGCTTGGCGGAATACGCCATGATCGCTTTGAGTCTTTTTTGGGTGGTAACAATTCCTTCAAGTCCGTTGGAGGATCGGGTGCTTTGGATCTTAGCCTCCTCCATTAGGGACGATAGAAGCTCGGGTTTGACTTGACTCAGAGCAAGCTGACGGCCTTTATGCTCGCGTATCGAGAGGAGGAGGTTGGTGATTGGAGTTGCTTCGAGTTCCGCTGGGACTGTGGTGTAATCGAACTGGCGCATGCGGCTCCTTTCGGTATCACGAACATACTTTCGATATCATAATATCATTAAATGATACCGAAAGTATGTTCGTGATACCGAAAACTAGAAACCATGCTTCATAACTGCTTGGAAAGTTTGGATTTGACTATCTTATTGTCTCGATCTGTAACAGTTAGACGGTTAAAAGTGGGCTATGTGTTACAGATTGAGATATTTCTGCTCGGGCGTTCTGTTTGTCTTGATCTGTAACAGCTAGGGCCGAAAATCCCTGCTAGATGTTACAAATCGAGACAAACGGCCTGCTCGGGTCGAGCCAAAACAAAAAAGCCGCATGCGAACCCGTGGAGGGATTCGCATGCGGCCGACAGGGGGTATGCGGCTTGAATTAGGCCATAAGCAGGCCGGTCTCCGCGACGTTCTTGTACCAGTACGCGCTCGCCTTGGGATAGCGCTTCTGGGTCTCGAAGTCGATGTAGAACAGGCCGTAGCGCTTGTTATAGCCGTTGGTCCAGGAGAACTGGTCCTGCAGCGACCACACAAAGTAACCGTCGACGTTTACGCCGCCGTCGATTGCCTTGAGGATCCATGCGAGATGCTGGCGCATGTAGTCGATACGAGGGGCGTCGTCGATAAAGCCATCCTCGAAGTCGTCCTTATAGCCCATGCCGTTCTCGGTGATGTAGATCTTCTTGTAGTTGGGGTAATCGTTCTTAATGCGCAGCAGCAGGTCGTAGAGGCCCTCGGGATAGATGATCCAGTCCCAATCGGTGGTGGGTACGCCTTCGCGCACGCATGACTCGCCCACGCCCTTGAGGAACCAGCGCGAGGAGCCCTTGTCGCCGGTGCCATTGTGGTTGATGTCGTTTTCGCCCTCGGCGGCACGCAGGAACTGGCACTTGTAGGTGTTGACGCCCAGGCAATCGTTGTAGGGGAGCGCTGCGGTCAGCGCGGCGATGTCCTCGTCGAGGACGTCGAGCTCGCCGCCGGCGATATGGGCCAGCTTGGTCGCGGCCTCCATGGTGTCGGCTGCATAGTGGCCGCGGAAGGTGGCGTCGAGTACCCAGCGGTTGTTGATGACGTCGGCCATACGAGCCGCCTCGCAGTCGGCAGCGCTGTTGGGATCGAGGGGATACTTGGGCTCCAGGTTCTGGACAATGCCGATCTCGCCCTCAAAGCCGCCCTCATGGAAGGCGACGACAGCCTTGGCGTGGGCCACCATCATGTTGTGCATGAGCTGGAAGGCCTTGTCCAGGCGGTACTTCTCGCCGTGCGGCCAGTTGCCGACGATAAAGCTGCCCTCGGCGGTTGCGGGAATCTCGTTAAAGGTAAACCAGTGCTTGACCTCGGTGAACTCGGCAAAGCAGAACTTGGCGTACTCGACGAAGGCGTCGATGGTCGTGCGCGTCAGGAAACCCTCGCCGCCGTTCTGGTAAAAGGCCTCGGGCGTATCGAAGTGATCGAGCGTGACATAGGGGATAACGCCAGCTTTGTTGCAGGTGGCGAAAAGCTCGTGATAGAAAGCGACACCCTCGGGGTTAATCTCGCCGGTGCCACTGGGGAAGATGCGGCTCCAAGCGATGGAGACACGAATGCCGTTAATGCCGAAGCGCTGGCACAGGTCGATATCGACTGGATACTTGTTGTAGAAATCGCTTGCGGGGTCGGGGGAGAAGCGACCCTGAGCTGCCAGGAAATCGTCCCAGGGCACTTTGCCCTTGCCGTGCGTGCGGGTCTCGCCCTCAACTTGGTAAGCGGCGGTGGCGCCGCCAAACACAAAACCGTCGGGGAACTGCATGGGGTTGGTCATGAGTCATCCTTTCTGTGGGATACGAATAGGGAGAGGTGCCCGAACTGGGGATCCGAGCACCAACAGAGGGAGGAACTAGTCGAGGTTCTCGCGGAGCCACTTGATGGCGCCGGCGGGGTCGCGGGTGAGGTCGATATATTCCTTGCCGCGCGGGGCGAGCAGCTTAATGCCCAGGCGATCAGTGTCGGCCTTCATGTCGTTGTAGTAGCTACGAACCTGCGGGGCAAGCACGATAACGTCGTACTGATCCATGATGGCAGTGTGCTGGCCATAGGCGCCTGCGGAGGAAGCGATGTTCTCTCCAGTCTGCGCAGCACCTTCCTTGATGGCGTTGGCAAGCATGGCAGAGGTGCCGGCGCCGGCGCACAGGACGAGGACCTTCAGGCCATCGACGTCCTTCTTAGCGGATACGTCGGCGGCGGGCTCGGGCTGATCGGCGACAGGCTTGCTGTCGGCGGCAGCGGCGGTCGGCTCGACGGAAGCGGTAGCCTGCTCGACAGCGGGCGCAGGGGCGTTGGCGGCGATGGTGGCAGCACCATCGGACTCAAGACCCAGCTCGGCGGCGCGCTCGGCCTCCTGGTCGCAGAGCAGCTTATCGTATGCCTTCAAGAACGGCAGGTAGATGATGGCGTCCAGCAATATGATGATTGCGACAAACACCAGGGCGATAAGCTGGAAGTTCGTGGTGATGAAGATGCCGATGGGGGCAGGGGTGGCCCAAGGTACCACGAAGGAGAAGCCGTTCATGCCCACGTTATCGATAAAGAACTTGGCAACGCTCACGTTGACGCAACCGGCGGCAACAAAGGGGATGAGCATGTAGGGGTTAAGGATCATCGGCGCGCCAAAGAGCAGCGGTTCGTTGACAGCGAAGGCAACAGGAACAATCGAGGCCTTACCGACGGCCTTGAGCTGCTTGGACTTCATAAAGAGAATCAGCAGAAGCGGCACGATGAACGTGGCGCCGGTGCCGCCGAACTCACCCACGAGCGACATGTTAAAGGTGAGGGAGTGGGCGGGGTGACCACCGGCCAGCAGAACCTGCAGGTTCTCGGCCTGGTTGGCAAGACGGATGGGGTCGATGCCCGGCTGGACGATCGAGGGGCCGTGGACGCCGATGAACCAGAAGAACGCGGTGGCTGCCTGAATAAGGATGAGTCCGGGGTAGGTCTCTGCTGCAGTGAAGAGCGGGGAGAGCAGCTTGATGAGCAGCTCGGAGAACGGAACGCCCATGAGGTTGCGCACGACGACATCGATGATGCCGCAGATAATGACGGCGCCGCCAAAGGGGATGATGTCGCGGAAGTTCTGAGCGATGGCGCCCGGGACCTCCTTGGGCAGCTTAATGGTCAAATCGCGCGAGACGCAGAATTTGTAGACCCACACGGTGATGAACGCGGCGATATAGGCCGAGAACAGACCGCGCGTGCCCATGCTGGTGCAGTCGAAGACCGAAAGCTCGGAGCCGTTGAACTTGGTGGTGAACTGCGTAACGGCGAGCAAAAGCATACTGCACTGGGCGGCCACCATGGTGGAGCCGTCGTTGAGCACTTTGCCGGCGGGCATGCGACGGTTCATGGAAGCCGTAAAGTTCTTGGCAGTGGTGCCGGCAACCATGATGCCCATGACGCCCATGGTGAAGTTGTACAGCTTATTGCACCAGTCGATGAGCGGTTGGGGCAACGTGATGCCGACCACGCCGGGAAGGGTGGCGATCAGCAGAAAGATCGAAGAGGTGAGGACGATGGGCATGCACCCAAGGAATCCGTCTTTAATAGCCTGGAGGTAGATGTTCCTCGAGATCTTCTCAAAGAACGGCTGATGCTTTTCGAGCATCTTTACGATGGCGTCCATAAAGCTCCTTTGCTACTTGATGCGCGATGCATGTGGATGGAACTGGTCGTCGATGGATGGTCAGGACTGCCCGGAAACCTTCCTGCTTAAGGAAGGCATTGCGAAATGACAACGTTGTCATTTCGTTAATGACAACGTAAGACATTTTTGGAAGAGCAACAAGGATTTACGGGTGAACGGTCGATATTGTCCGATAAACGGCTGATTTGTCAGTCGGGCAGGTAGTGTATGCTAGAACGCAAAAAACAAGCGATAGAGAACCGAGTGGAGAAGCAGTGGCAACGATGGACAAGAAAAACGTCTCGATGAACGATGTGGCGATTGCCGCGGGCGTTTCTCTCAAGACGGTTTCGCGTGTGATCAACGAGCCCGATAGCGTGCGAGAGTCGACACGCGATAGGGTCCATGCTGCCATGGAGACGCTTGGGTTCCGGGCGAACTTTGCCGCGCGTTCACTCAAGTTGGGCCGTTACGGGTGCATCGGCGTGGTGATGTTCCACTTGTCGGGCGGCGCCGTGGACATGATTGACGGTATCGCCGATGCCGCCGAAGAACGCGGCTTTGCGCTCACGATGATTAAGAAGCGCGCGGGGGAGAAGATGACCCTTGCCGAAGCGGCGCGCAGGATGTCGCAGCTGCCTGTTGATGGCATGATCTTCAACCTGCGTCAGATGGTCGATGACTTTGATACCTTTGAGGCACCGAAGGACCTCAAGACGGTGATTATCACGCCGATGGAGCATCCTACCTGCTCTACCGTTAGTGACGATCAAGAGGGTGGCGCGCGCATGGCGTGCGAGTACTTCTTGGATCATGGTCACAAGAACGTGTATTTCGTTTCGGGTAAGAAAGAGTCGCTGTCGAGCCAGTGCCGTATGAAAGGTTGGCGTGCGGCACTCGAGGCGCGTGGCATTGAGCCGCCCGAACCTCTGCAAGGCGATTGGAATGCGGATAGTGGCTATGCCGCGGGCCTTGTGCTTGCCGATAAACCCGATTGCACGGCGGTCCTCGCTGCTAACGACTACATGGCAAACGGCGTGATGGTGGCCCTACGTGACAAAGGGCTCAGTGTGCCCGACGACGTGTCCGTGATCGGCTTCGACGATGAGCTCTACAAGACGATTCCCAACTCGATTCTGACGTCGGTGAAGTTTCGCCACCGCGAGCTGGGCATCCGTGCGCTTAACGAGGTCGTTGCGGGTTTGGAAGCCCCGAGCTCCAGAAGTCGTACGCTTGTCTCGGGCGTGTTGGTCGAGCGTGCGAGCGTGCGGGATTTGCGGGCGTAGGCGTGCTTGGCTCGTTCATCTCAACCTGTAACAGGTAGGGCCGAAAATCTCAGCTAGATGTTACAGATTGAGATATTTCTGCTCGGGCGTTCTGTTTGTCTCGATCTGTAACAGCTTGGAGCGAAAAACTCAGCTAGATGTTACAGATTGAGACAAACGTGCGGTACGGTCTGCCCAAAAAAGGCCGGGGGCGGCGCGTCGTGTGACGTGCCGCCCCCGGCTGAGAAATGGGGACAGGTTATGTGAGCGGGGCAATTCCGCTGGTCGCAAGCCGCTAGTCCAGACGACGGGTCTGCGCCACGTGCTTATACCAGTAGGCGCTTGCCTTGGGCGTGCGCTTCTGGGTTTCAAAGTCAACGTAGAAGAAGCCGTAACGCTTGTTGTAACCATTGGTCCAGGAGAACTGATCCTGCAGGCTCCACAGGAAGTAGCCACCCACGTTGACGCCCACCTCCATGGCCTTGAGCAACCAGCGCAGGTGCTGCTCGATGTAGTCGATGCGCGGCTGGTCGTCCACAAAACCGTCCTTGTAGGGGTCCTTGTAGCCCATGCCGTTCTCGGTGATGAAGATTTGCTTGTAGTTGGGGTAGCGCTGCTTAATGTAGACGAGCAGATCGAACAGGCCCTCGGGATAGATGATCCAGTCCCAGTCGGTGGTGGGGATGCCAGGCTTGTTCACATGCTCGCCAATGCCCTTAACGCGCCAGCGGCCGGTGCCCTTCTCGCCCGTACCGTTGTGGTGCAGGTCGTTCTCGCCGTCATAAGCCTTCAAGAAGCGGCACTGGTAGTTGTTAACGCCCAGGTAGTCGTTGTAGAGCGCGGCCTCGCGCATGATCTCGAGATCCTCGTCCAGGATCTCGATGGTGCCGCCCGAGATGGCCGCCAAGCGGTTGGCGCACTCGAGGGTGTCGGGCGCGTAGTCGCCGCGGAAGGTGGCGTCGAGCAAGAACTGGTTCTGCAGCACGTGCTCGTTGTTGGCGGCCTTGATGTCGGCGGGGTCGTTCTCGTTGAGCGGATACTTGAACTCCAGCGACTGGATGACGCCGATCTTGCCCTTAAAACCGCCGTTGTGGAAGGCCAGTACTGCCTTGGCGTGGGCGAGCATCATGTTGTGCTCGCACTGGAAGGCCTCGGCAAGATGCGCCTTGACGCCGCCGGGGAAGGTGCCCTCGATGTAGGTGTTGGAGGCGTCCGCCCAGATCTCGTTAAAGGTGAACCAATAGGTCACCTGGTCGGCGTACTCCTTAAAGCAGAAGGTGGCAAAGTCCACAAAGGCGTCGATGGTCTCGCGGTTGAGGAAGTCGCCCTTCTCAAAGAGGGGCAGCGGCGTATCGAAGTGATGCAGCGTGACAAACGGCTCAACATGGTGCTTATGGCATTCGGCGAAGAGGTCGTGGTAGAACTGGACGCCCTCGGGGTTGATCTCGCCGGTGCCGTTGGGGAAGATGCGGCTCCAGGCGATGGAGAGGCGGATGCCGTTGATGCCAAACTCCTCGCACAGTTCCAGGTCGACGGGGTACTGGTTGTAGAAGTCCGAAGCGGGATCGGGGGAAAAGCGCCCCTGGGCCTCCAGGAAGTCGTCCCAGGCAACCTTGCCCTTACCGTGAGTGCGGGTCTCGCCCTCTACCTGGTAGGCAGCAGTGGCGCCGCCAAAGACAAAGTCCTCGGGAAACTGCGCAGGCGGGTTAGTGACGCTAGCAGGGTTAACGGACATGATGATCCAATCGTCTAAATCGAAGGGCCAGCCGGTCTTGGATGGTCGGCTGGCCCTGAGCGTTACTTACTTCGAGAGTTGCTCGCTTACGAAGGCGAGAGACTTGTCGCCGTTCTGGGAGAGCTCGATGTACTGCTTACCACGGCAGGCGACGCACTTGTTGCCCACGCGCTCGCAGTCCTTCTGCAGGTCGGCCAGGTAGCTGGCGGCCTGCGGGGCCAGGACGACCAGGTCAAAGTCGGGGAGCATGTCAACGTGGTTGCCATAGGCCTCGGCAGCGGTTTCAAGATTGATGCCGCGCTCCTTGGCAGCCTTGGCCAGCGCGTTGGCGAGCAGGCCCGAGGTTCCGCCGCCCTGGCAGAGCACGAGCACGCGCTTGCCGTTGAGGTCGCTGGCGGTCGTTGCCTCGGCAGCGGATGCTGCAGAAGCGGCGGGGGAGTCGGCCTTCACGGCCTCGGCAGCAGCGCCGGCGGCAACGCTCTTGGCGTCAGCCTTGCCCTGGAAGGCATCGTTGAGCTTAGCGGCCTTCTCGGCGTTCTTGGCGGCGAGCTCCTCCTCGGAAATCTCGGCCTCCTCGGCGCACTTCTGGGCGTCATAGGCACGGAAGAACGGGTAGTACAGAACGAAGTCGACGACCAGGATAAGGGCGAGCATCACAAAGGCGAGCGGCTGGAAGCCCAGGCCCATGATGGTGCCGATGGGGCCGGGGACGGTCCAAGGCAGGGTGTACATAAAGCCGTTCATGCCCAAGAAGTCGATAAAGATCTTGAGAATCCAGATGTTGGCGATCGGGGCAAAGACAAACGGGACAAAGAAGACGGGGTTGAGCACGATGGGCGCGGCGAACAGCAGCGGCTCGTTGACGGCAAAGCAGACGGGGACGATAGCGGCCTTACCGACGGCGCGCATCTCCTGGGACTTGGCCAGGAAGCAGAACATAAAGACCAGGACAAGCGTGGCGCCGGTGCCGCCCATGCAGACGACGAAGTACTGGGCACCCTGGGTCAGGACAGCGGAAGCGTGCTGGCCGGCCTGGAACGCAGCCAGGTTGTCGGTCATGTTGGCAACGAGGGCGGCGGCGATGGCGGGCTCGACGATCGAGGGGCCGTGGACGCCCACGAACCAGAAGAGGCTCATGGCGCCGTAGATCACAGCAAGGCCGATGTAGCCGTCGGCAGCGGTGAACAGGGGCTGGAACACCTGGATGACGCCCTGGGCAAAGCAGAAGCCAAAGGCAGCGCGGAAGACGATGTCAAAGACCCAAAAGACGGTGATGCAGACGGAGAAGGGGATGATGTCCTTAAAGGTCTGCGAGATGTTGGGCGGAACCTGCTCGGGCATCTTGACGGTGATGTTGCGCTTAATGAAGAACTTGTAGATGATGCCGGTCACAAACGCAGCGATGAAGGCAGTCAGCAGGCCCTTGGAACCAAGGTAGGTGGTGTTGAAGCCGCTGGCGGCGTCCGTGGCGATCGTGTCGCTCGAAA
Organism: Collinsella aerofaciens; assembly: GCF_039752985.1. GTDB lineage: Bacteria > Actinomycetota > Coriobacteriia > Coriobacteriales > Coriobacteriaceae > Collinsella > Collinsella aerofaciens_BT. The sequence goes on along the minus strand of NZ_JBDMHA010000020.1, from coordinate 2,806 downwards.
GGAGCAGGAAGCCGATGATGGCCGCGCACATGCACGAGATAAAGTTGATTTGGTTATTCTTGGGCAGATCGCGGTTCTGGGCGTCGGCGAAGTGCTTGGCCGTGGTGGCGGCGCAGGCGATGGCCAGGATGCCCATGGAGTAGTTGTAGCACTTCCACAGGGCGTTGTTGATGTCATCGGGCCAGTAGAAACCCCAGATGTTGGGGACCGAGGCTACCAGGCAGAAGATGGACGAGAAGATGATGATGGGGATGACGGAGATAAAGCCGTCGCGAATCGCCTTGAGGTACTTGTTGCGGGCGATCGCGTTGAAAAAGGGCTGGCCCTTTTCGATGATGGCGATAAGTTGCTCCATGCAATGCTCCTAAGAGTCGGTGGGTTAACAACGATGGTAGCTTTTGGCGTTCGGTTGCCAAAATGTTGACGTTGCCATTTTGCGACACAAAAAAAGACGCGAACCGGTGGTTCCTGTGCCTGCGAACCGTCGATTCCCTATGCGTAAACGTTTGAGCCGCCCGGTGGCTCTGTGTTTGCACAATGGCAACGTTAACATTTGGGTGACAAAAGCCGTTCGGTGAAGCAAAAATGTCGGTGAACGGTAGGTTTTGGGTGGTGAGCGTATGGTGGGGGAGGCGTTGGATATACTTGAAGGCGTTAAAAATGACTGCGCAGGGTGCCACCAATGGCATCGTTGACATAGAAAGATCGACCTATGGCCGCTGTTAAAAAATCGGTTTCCGTTAAGGATGTGGCGCGTCTCGCGGGCGTCTCGGAGCAGACAGTCTCGCGTACGGTGCACGATTCGCCCAGCGTGCGCCCCGAGACCAAGGAACGCGTGCGTGCCGCCATGCGCGAGCTGGGGTATCGCCCCAATTTTGCCGGTCGATCGCTGCGCCGCGGTAAGTTTAAGACCGTCGGCGTCGCCATGTTCAGCATTACCGGCACCGGTAACCTTGACCGTATGGAGGGCTTTGCCGCCGCGGCCGACAAACATGGCTATGCCATCACCCTCACTAAAGTAGACGGGCATCCGTATACCCTCGAGAGCGCATCGTCGCGCATGAGCGCGCTGCCGGTAGACGGTATGGTCGTGATCATGAACCGCATGCCGGCAGACTTTGGCACTTTTGAGCCGCTGCCCGGTATGCAGACGGTGCTCGTTACCATGCTGGAGCACCCGCTCTGTTCAACGGTCGATAACGACCAGTTCGATTGCTCGCGCCAGGTGGTCGAGTACTTGCTGGGGCAGGGGCACAAAACCGTGCACTTTATCTCATGCCCCGAGCGCTCGCTTTCGGGCATGCGGCGCGAGGAAGGCTGGCGCGAGACATTGCGCGCGCATGGCATTGAGCCCCCGCAGCTCGTGCGCGGCGACTGGACGGCACAGAGCGGATATGCCGCAGGCCAGGCTCTGGCGGATGATCCGACCTGTACTGCTATCTATGCCTCCAACGATGCCATGGCATATGGCTGCATTCGCGGGCTCGAGTCGCGCGGAAAGCACGTGCCCGAGGATGTGAGCGTGGTGGGTGTTGATGACAGTCTGGGCGACATCGTGCCCGATTGTCGCCTGACTACGGTGCGCTTTGACAACAAGCGCGTCGGCATGTGGGCGGTTGACAAGATTGCCGGCGCCGAGGGCGTTGGACCCGGTGTGGAGCACATGCTGTTTCCGGGCGTGCTCGTCGAGGGCGATACGGTGCGCGATGTACGCTAGGGCGCGGATCTGTTTGGGTTGCCGCTAATTGTGTTCGATATTGTTCAAATTGGTTTAAAAACCGTTCACGGGAGAAAAGTGACCGTTCATAGCTCGAAATCACGTTTTGCGCTGTTCTTTTTTGTTTGAATGTTATTGTTTCTGTCATACACAACGCAGCGCGTATGCCCGGACGCGATGCTCTCCATTGGTTCATATGTGAAAGGAACGCAATATGGCAACCAAAGAAGAAATCTCGATGGTTGGATTCGAGATTGTCGCATACGCAGGTGACGCTCAGACCGATCTGCTTGCAGCGCTCGATGCTGCTCGCGAGGGTGACTTTGAGAAGGCCGAGCAGCTGCACAAGGATGCCAGCGATGCACTCATCGGTGCCCACGACACGCAGACCAAGCTGCTTTCGCAGGAGGCCGGCGGTGGCGAGATGGAGATGACCTTCATCATGGCTCACGCTCAGGACACCCTCATGACCACTATGATTCTGGAGAAGCAGGCCCGCTTTACCATCGATGCCTACAAGCGCATCGCCGAGCTCGAGGCCAAGCTCGCCTAACGAGTCCTCACAACCAAGTCCCCTTCCAAAAGCTCTGCCGCTACCCGCGGCAGGGCTTTTTCTGTTCTCCTCCCCGCAACTCATCCCGAGATAGTCATTGGGGACGTTCTTAAACGACTAGTCGTTGGGGACAGTCTTGGGGCTTCTGTTCGTCTTCCCGTTCGGTTTTTCGCAGGGTGGGTATACTTCCATCCGCAATACAGGCCGGAATGAGGAGGTATCCAAATGCCGGACAATGGATCGATTCAAAAAAGAGACGCGCACGAGATGGCTCATGGGCGTCCTGTCCAGATAACCGAGCACACGACGGTAACCGAGCTGCAGCCCAGTCTGTCCGATGTCGTGTGCGCAAACAAAAAGCTGCAGATTGGCTTTATCGTTGCGCTCGTGGTACTGGCGCTGCTGTCGGGCTTTGTAGCTCGTCCGCATTTCGCCGATACCAAAACTTGGGACTCCGCCATCGAGGTCATCGATCAAAAGAAAGGTAACGTTTTGGCGCTCACGGCTTCATGCGTTGCTCTATCTGCGGGCATTAC
>NZ_JBDMHA010000019.1:0-33780 GCF_039752985.1 Collinsella aerofaciens | reverse complement strand
AAAAGGCCAGACCGAGCTCGGACACAAGCGAGACCTCGGCATCTACATGGATGACGCCGAGCATATGGGGTCCCAGCACCGCGCCGAGCACGAGCAAAAAGACCGTCTCGGGAACGGGTTTTCCAGGAATCGCCGAGGCGATGAAGGGGCTTGCAAAGGCCACGAGTGCGATGATGGCGAGCGAAACGAATGCCATGTGATGCCTTTCTCTTGTTTGCGCTTCACTGTAGCACCCTCGCCGTCCTCACCGCGCCGCGAGCTGTCGTATCATAGTGAGGTTTACAAACATGTGGCTCAAGGCGACCGCAGGGCAGACCCCGCAAACCGACCGCTGCCGCATACCGTACCGTACGCCCAACCGATCAGGAAGGCAGGAACCAATGGTCTCTCGTATCTACGTGGAGAAGAAACCCGGGTTCGACGTCGAGGCTCAGCAGCTCAAGGGCGAGCTGACCGAAATTCTCGGCATCAAGGGCATCGAGGCCCTGAGGATCATCAACCGCTACGACGTCGAGGGCATCGACGAGGAGCTTTTCCGCTCCTGCGTGCCGACCGTCTTTAGCGAGCCCCAGGTCGATGTGACCTACGACGAGCTCCCCGCAAGCGATGGCGCCGTCTTTGCCGTCGAATTCCTGCCTGGCCAGTTTGACCAGCGCGCCGACTCCGCCAGCGAGTGTGTGCAGCTCATCAGCCAGGGCGAGCGCCCCGCCGTGCGCTCCGCCAAGGTCTATATGATCTCGGGCGCTCTGGACGAGGCCGCCATCGATGCCATCAAGCACTACGTGGTGAACCCCGTCGAGGCGCGCATCGCCTCGCTCGACCTGCCCGAGACGCTGTACATGGAGACCCCCGAGCCCCAGCCCGTCGAGGTGCTCGACGGCTTCCGCGAGCTCGACGAGGCCGGCCTTGCCGCCTTTATCGCCGATCGCGGCCTTGCCATGGACGAGGCGGACATCGCCTTCTGCCAGCAGTACTTCCGCGATGAGGACCGCGACCCCACCATCACCGAGATCCGCGTGATCGACACCTACTGGTCCGACCACTGCCGCCACACCACCTTCGGCACCGTCCTGGACGACGTGACGATCGACGACGCCGTGGTGCAGCAAGCCTTCGACCGCTACATGGAGATGCGCCACGAACTCGGCCGCGACGCCAAGCCCGTCTGCCTCATGGACATGGGCACCATCGGCGCCAAGTACCTTAAGAAGACCGGCGTCATGACCGATGTCGACGAGTCCGAGGAGATCAACGCCTGCACCGTCAAGGTGAAGGTCGATGTCGATGGCGAGGACCAGGACTGGCTGTTCCTCTTTAAGAACGAGACCCACAACCACCCGACCGAGATCGAGCCCTTCGGCGGTGCCGCCACCTGCGTGGGCGGCGCCATCCGCGACCCGCTCTCGGGCCGCAGCTATGTGTACCAGGCCATGCGCGTCACCGGCGCCGGCGACCCCACCGTCCCGGTTTCCGAGACGCTCGAGGGCAAGCTGCCGCAGCGCAAGCTCGTGACCACTGCCGCCGCCGGCTACTCCAGCTACGGCAACCAGATCGGCCTTGCCACCGGTCAGGTCAACGAACTCTATCACCCCGGTTACGTGGCCAAGCGCATGGAGGTTGGCGCCGTCGTGGGCGCTACCCCGGCAAACCACGTTCGTCGCGAGTGCCCTGCCCCCACCGACAAGATCATCCTGCTGGGCGGCCGCACCGGCCGCGATGGCATCGGTGGCGCCACCGGCTCCTCCAAGACCCAGAACACCGAGTCCATCGAGACCTCGGGTGCTGAGGTCCAGAAGGGCAACGCCCCTGTCGAGCGCAAGCTGCAGCGCCTGTTCCGCCGCGGCGACGCCTGCCGTCTGATCAAGCGCTGCAACGACTTTGGCGCCGGCGGCGTCTCGGTCGCCGTGGGCGAGCTTGCCGACGGCCTGTATGTCGACCTTGATACCGTGACCAAGAAGTACGACGGCCTGGACGGCACCGAGCTCGCTATCTCTGAGTCCCAGGAGCGCATGGCCTGTGCCGTCGCCGACGGTGACGTCGAGGAGTTCATGGGCTACGCCGCTGAGGAGAACCTCGAGGCGACCGTTATCGCCGAGGTTACCGCCGAGCCGCGCATGCGCATGGCCTGGAACGGCGTCGCCATCGTCGACCTGTCCCGCGAGTTCCTCAACTCCAACGGCGCACCCAAGCACCAGGTCGCCCACGTGTGCGCCCGTAGCGTGTGGCAGCCAAGCTGGGCCGGCACCACGCTCGCCGAGCGCATGACCTCGCTTGTCACCGACCTCAACGTCGCTTCCAACAAGGGCCTTTCCGAGCGCTTCGACTCCACCATCGGCGCCGCGACCGTGCTCATGCCCTTTGGCGGCAAGACGCAGCTCACCCCCAGCTCGGCCATGGTCGCCAAGTTCCCCGTGGACGGCGAGACCACCACGGCGAGTGCCATGGCATGGGGCTTCAACCCCTATCTGATGGAGGCCGACCAGTTTGCGGGCGCCTACCTGTCCGTGGTCGAGTCCATCGCCAAGCTCGTTGCCGCCGGCTTTGAGCACAAGCGCGCCTACCTCTCCTTCCAGGAGTACTTCGAGCGCCTGCGCACCGAGGCAGAGCGCTGGGGCAAGCCCATGGCCGCCGTCCTGGGTGCCCTTATGGCCCAGGTCGACCTGGGTGCCGGCGCCATCGGTGGCAAGGATTCCATGAGCGGCTCGTTTGAGGACGAGGCCGGCGAGCTCAACGTTCCGCCGACCCTGATCAGCTTCGCCGTCGCCGTGGGCAAGGCCGCCCGCGCCGTCTCGCCCGAGTTCAAGGGCCTCACGCACCGCGTCGTCCGCATCGCCCCCGCCATCTATGGCGAGGACTACCGCCCCGATGCTCAGCAGCTGCTCGCCGCGTTTGACGCCGTCGAGGCGCTCACTGCTACCGGCAACGCCCTGGCCATCTCCACGCCCGGCTACGGCTGCGGCGCCGAGAGCCTCTTTAAGATGTGCGTCGGTAACCAGATCGGTATCGAGCTTGCCGAGGATGTAGACGTGGAGAGCCTCTTCACCCCGCTCTACGGCAGCTTTATCGTCGAGCTCGCCGAGGATGCCGAGCTGCCCGAGGTCGCCGACGGCGTTGTCGTCGAGCCCCTGGGCACCACCGTCGAGGGCTATGTCATCGACACCGGTTCCGAAGTCATCGAGCTCTCCGAGCTCCAGGAGGCCTGGGAGAGCGGCATCGAGGGCGTCTTTGCCTACCGCAGCGCCGGCGAGACCGCCGAGGTCGAGACCATCGACTTCCGCGCCAAGGACATCCACGTGTACGGCGGCGCCAAGATCGCCCGCCCGCGCGTGGTTATCCCCGTGTTCCCCGGAAACAACTGCGAGTACGATAGCGCCCGCGCCTTCCGTGCCGCCGGCGCCGAGGCCGACACCTTCGTGATCAACAACCTCACGCCCGAGGCCGTCGCCGAGAGCACCCACGAGCTTGCCCGCCGCATCCGCGCAAGCCAGATCGTCATGATCCCCGGCGGCTTCTCGGGCGGCGACGAGCCCGACGGCTCCGCCAAGTTCATCACGGCGTTCTTCCGCGCTCCCGAGGTCACCGAGGCAGTCCGCGACCTGCTCAAGGCCCGCGATGGCCTGATGCTGGGCATCTGCAACGGCTTCCAGGCCCTGATCAAGCTCGGCCTGGTGCCCTACGGCGACATCGTCGACGCCACGCCCGATGCGCCCACGTTGACGTTCAACACCATCGGTCGCCACCAGAGCCGTCTGGTGCGCACCCGCATCTCGTCCAACTTGTCCCCGTGGCTGTCGCAGTGCAGCCTGGACGACCCCTACACCGTCGCCATCAGCCACGGCGAGGGCCGCTTTGTCGCCAATGACGATGTGCTCGCCCAGCTGATCGCCAACGGCCAGGTCGCCACGCAGTACGTGGGCGAGGACGGCAAGCCCAGCATGGATCTCTCCGTCAACCCCAACGGCTCCGCACTCGCCATCGAGGGCATCACGAGCCCCGACGGCCGCGTCCTGGGCAAGATGGGCCATGCCGAGCGTCGCGGCGACAACCTGTACCGCAACGTGCCCGAGCATGTCCCCGGCGATAAGTTCATGCCGATCTTTGAGAGCGGCGTGGCCTACTTCGCTTAAACCTTTCCCATCGGGTACAATCCCTTCGGGTAACAACACCCGCCACCGACACATCCGGTGGCGGGTTCTTTTTTGCTTCGCGCATGTAGGAAGGACATCATGGAAAGCCGCAAGCCGTATCTCGCCACCCTGCCCGGACTCATCCTGGGCTGTCTTGTTTGCTGTGCACTCTGGGGATCGGCCTTTCCCTGCATCAAGATCGGCTACGCACTCTTTGGTATCCCGGCGCACGACAGCGCTTCGCAGCTGCTCTTTGCAGGTTTACGCTTTACGCTTGCCGGCGCCCTGGTTATCGTTGGGATGAGCGCGGCCCAACGCCGCCCCCTCATACCGCAAGCGCGCGACATCAAGCCCATCTTTGTCTTGTCGCTCTTCCAGACTATCGGGCAGTACTTCTTTTTCTATCTGGACCTCTCGCGCGCCAGCGCCATGTCGAGCTCCATCATCGAGGCCAGCGCCAACTTCCTCGCAATCCTCTTTGCCGCCCTGGCATTTCACACCGAGAAGCTCAATACGGCCAAGGTGCTTGGCTGTGCGCTGGGCTTTGCCGGCGTCGCGCTCGTCAACCTTTCGGGCGCAGATGGCACCTTTGGCTTCAGGCTCGATGGCGAGGGCTTTATCCTAGCCTCCACTGTCGCGGGTGCTCTTTCGACCTGCCTGATTGGCATCTTCTCGCGCAAGCACGACGGTGTTTTGCTTGCCGGCTGGCAGTTTTTAGTCGGCGGCCTGGTCCTCACCGCCATCGGCTTTTTGATGGGTGGCGCGCTCTCCCCCACGGCGATTGTCCCCGCCATCGTGCTCATCATCTACATGGCGCTTATCTCCGCGGTCGCCTACTCGCTGTGGTCGCGCCTGCTTGCCGTCAACCCCGTCAGCCGCGTCTCGGTCTTTGGGTTTATGAACCCCGTCTTTGGTGTGCTGCTGAGCGCGCTACTGCTCGGCGAAGGCGCGGGCACGAGCCCCGTTACCGTCATCGTTGCCCTGCTGTTGGTCTGCGGCGGCATCATCATCGTCAACAGGCCCAAAAAAGCCTAGCGAGCTCACCTTTTTAGGGAGGGCATTCGCATACTTTAGCTTAATGGAGCACACTGGTTCTCGTTGATTTCGTACCGAGTCGCGGCGGCAGACGCCCGTCTTGCCGCACCGCGCCTGGGCATTATGGCCGGTGGCCCCCACAAACGCAAAAGGGGCGCACGACCATCGCAACGGTCGTGTGCCCCTTTTCCTAGCGTATCTGAACGCCAGCTTTCTTTTTCTCGGCCTTGACGCGGTAAAGCTCCGCATCGGCAGCGCGAAGTAAGTCTTGCCAGGTATCAACACTATCGCCGACCCGCGCGTAACCGATGGACATCCGCAATGCATACGGCACCTCGGCATGCGCGAGCTCGTCGTTGATTGTCGCGCACAGATGCATGATATCCTGTTCCGCCGCTGCCTTTTGGAGCACCACGAACTCATCGCCACCATAACGCGCGATAAAGCCACCAGACGCCGAGCAGACCTCTTTGAGCGCAGCGGATATTACCTGAAGAGCATGGTCACCCTCCACATGTCCATAGCGATCGTTAATCTGCTTAAAGCCGTCAGCGTCCATCATAAGCAGATATACATCTTCGGCCTGATCCACATTTGAAAAGAGCGACAGCATATAGGTCTCAAAACGGTTACGGTTGTTGAGTCCAGTCAACGGGTCAGTCGAGATTAGTTGCTCCTGATAGACGATATAGAGCAGCAGGATGCTCAGCGTTATACCGAAGCAAAGGCCCGGTACCGAAAACAAAACCTGGAAGGTACCGCCCACCAGAGCGGGAACCGCAAAAAAGGCGAGGGTGCGATAAATGGCCTTCTTTTGCAAGCTTTCGACTTTTCGAGCCTGAATAAAGGCATGCAAGGACGTATATATGACGTAGCAGTAGCTAACGATAGGCTGAATCATATAAAGCGCTCCGCGACGATATACGCCCTGCGTATCGATATAGAACATAGTGTGCGTCCAGTAGCTGGTAAATGCCAACACGACCACCAAAGCGGTTGGCAACGTTAAAAGTATCACCCTATAGGGCGTGGTCAGAAGCCGTGAGCCCTGCATCGTCTCGGAATAGAAAAACCAAATGAGGCACGCGATGGCGAACAGCGAAAACGAAACCGCGTTGGAAATCCAGTTGGCCGTGATGCCTACAGGAGTGCTCACGCCGTCCGAGAGCGTCCAGATCATATCGAAGAAAATGTAGGCAGCAGACGTGTAGCCCAGCATGCTAAACAAAAGCTGCTGGGTGCTCGAGAACAGGGAGCGACGACTTCGTACGGCAAGTCCGATAAGAATAATCATGCACAGCAGGAATATCTCGATCTTGAGTGCCTTAATCACCAGGTGCCATTCCCTCTATATCCAAGTGGCCAGAATCGCCCGAGTCGCGCCCAGGCGCCAAACGCCCCTTTCTCTGCAGGGGTAAGGGGAATAATAGCAAAGCGCCCGAACATCACTGCAAAACAGTTTCCGTTCGGGCGCTCGGACGGCGCGAACTGCACGCCGGAATCAATTATCGGTAACGGCCGTTACTCGCCGTCGATGTCGGTCGCGACGGCCTCCTCAATAGCCTCGACGCCTTCGACCGACAGATCCTCTTTGCCGTGGCAGAACTTCTTATCGACCCAGCCAGTCAGAATCGGGGCCATGATTGCCGTGATGATGACGGCAGTGGCGATCTGCGCATACGCGGTGGGCGCAAGCTCGGCATAGCGCGGAGCGACCTCGGCGAGGGCGACCGGCGTGGTCATGGCCGTGCCGGCAATGGTGGAGCAGGCAACGGCCGCCTTGCCGTTGCCGCCACACAGGTGCTCGAAGGCAAAGGTAATGGGACCGACGATAAAGAGCGTGATGAGGCCCAGCAGGATGCCCGAAATGCCGCCGGTGATGAAGCTCGAAAGGCTCATGGACGCACCGAGCTGAAAACCGATGACAGCGATCGCGGGATTGGCGCCGGGGACCAGCAGGTTCTTGATAAACGGGAACAAGTTGCCCAGGACCATGCCGATAACAAGCGGCAGGATGGATCCGATGATAGTGCCGACGGGGATGTTGGCGAGACCCGAGACACCGAGGATGATCATCGTGACGGCGGGGCCGGCCGTAAAGAACAGGATACCGACGGCGCCCTGCTCGGACTCATCGCCGAACTCGCCCATGATGCCCGTATAGAGCGCCATGTTGCAAAACGTGATGCCGCCGATGATAGACACGGAGCTCAGACCCAGGAAGTTGTCGTTAAAGAAATATGCCACGCCCAGGCCGAGAGCCGCTGCGACGACCAGCTTGGGGATCAGCACGACGATACCGGTCTTGATGGCGCCCGGCGTGGACTTAAAGCTGATGCCGGCGCCCACAAACAGCAGGATCGCGGCGACGATGGTATTGGACCCACCGCGGCAGGCAGCCGTAAAGAAGCCGCCGATCTCAAAAACCTGCGGGCAGAAGGTGTTTAGCAAAAGACCGACGATCATGGGATAGATCATGATGTCGCCCGGGATGCGCGGGACCTTGAATTTCTTTTGCTCGTTGGCGGTTGCTTCCTGTGCCATGAAACCCCCATTTCCGCTGACGGGGTACAAAAGCCCACGTCACGCTTTGCTACAGTAAAGTTTGACCATGGTACCAGAAGAAATAGACCAGCTCGGTGAAAAATTCTACAAGTTGGGATGGAACGAGATTCGGCGCCCGCGACGCCAGCCCTATATAAGGCTCAAGACAATATAGAGTACGATGCCCGAGACGCAGCACCACAGCATCGATTTTGTCTTGATTGCCACCGCCACGACACCGGCAGCCGCAATCCAGAGAATCAAGCCCTGCCACAAGCCGGCGTCGAAAGCGCCAGGGCTTATCAAATCGTTAGCGACCAGTGCCGCAAAGGCAGCGGGCGGAATATAACCCAAGGCCTCGGTAACGCGGGGCGACAGCGTTCTCCCGCGCAAGGCAAACACTGGGGCAATGCGGAAAAATGCGATGGCCGCCCACGACGACAGCCACAGGACCAAAAACTCATTAACGGGCATCGCGAGCATCCCTTCCTTCGGCGAGAGCATCGCACACAAGCGCCGCGGCAACGCCGACGAGCACGCTTGCAGGCACGGCGATATTCGTCCACCCCAAGAACTTGCATACGGCGACGGACACCGCGCCCGAAACCGCCGCGACAACGTTGCCGCGCGACAGCCGCTGCGAAAAGAGCAGGCAGATAAAGAGCGAGGTGCAGACAAAAGCTGCAATGGCGGTGGGAACATCGACAACGGCGCCGACGATGGCGCCCATCGTACACGAAACGCCCCATGTTGCGATGAGGATCACGTTGAGCACAAAGGACTCGCGCGGGCCCCAATCCTCCCCTTCAACCAACTTGGCAAGCGAGATGCCATATGCCTCCTCGGTAAGTGTCGCGGCAACAGCCAGCGTCTGACGCTTCGAGGCACCCGTCAGATGCGGCGCGATCGATGCCGAGTAAAGCGCAAAACGCGAGGAGATGGCGGCAACGCTCGCGATAATCGAAGGCGCCGGTACACCCGCCAGCCAAAGATTGCAGATCATAAACTGGCCGCTGCCCGTCACAAACGTGCTGCTCAGGGCAAAGACCATCCAGGGCTCCATTCCCGTCTGCCCCATGATCATTCCGCACGGCGCGCCTATTGCAACATAGGTAAGCATCACTGGCCAGACGGTTCTAACGATTTTGAGCACCATACGCTTCTCATCCTGACAAGGTCTCCGAACCGCATGTAGCGACACGGCAGAATCATCATCCGACAGCAACCGAGTTCACCTACAATTGCCACCGGATCGAAAGACACAACTTTTTAGGAAGTCATTATGACAGCTATCGATCGAGACCGGGCGCGCGCGGCCTTCAAAAGCTACACCGATGCCTACGACGCCACCAACCCACGCATCGCGCTCAAAATCGAGCATACGTACCACGTGGCCGAGGCATGCGATGCCGTAGCGCGCGAGCAGGGCTGGTCGTCAGAAGATATTGACCTGGCATGGCTTTGCGGCCTGCTACACGATATGGGCCGCTTCGAGCAGCTGCGACGCTGGGACACCTTTAAGGACGCCGAGAGCATGAGCCATGCGGCGCTGGGCATCGAGGTCCTCTTTGGCGAGAATCCCGCCGATGCACCCGCCGTAACGAGCATCCGCGACTTTATCGATGACCCGGCAGAAGATGAGCTCATCCGAGCGAGCATTGCCTATCACAGCGATTTCCGTCTACCCGCGCAGCTCGACGTGCGCACGCGAAGCTTCTGCGATATCGTGCGCGATGGTGACAAGATCGACATTATGCGCACCATCGCCGACAGCACCGTCGACACTATCCTCAAGGTGGACGAGAAGACGTTTCTCGGCAGCCGTTTCTCGTCGCCGACACTTGCCGCCTTTGACGAGCACCGCTGCGTCGCACGCGATGAGCGCGATGAGCCCGCCGACTTCTTGGTGGGGCTTATCTGCTTTATGTTTGAGCTCGTCTATCCGGCAAGCCGTGCGCTGGCGCGCGAACAGGGTGATATCCACCGCCTGCTCGACGCGCCCTTTGGCATTACACAGCCCTTTACCGACCCCGCCACGCAGGCAACCTGGAGCCGCCTAAAGGACGAGATGCGCGACTGGCTGGCGCGCGCCTAGCGCTCAAGCTGGGCCAGCAGCTCCTCGACGACCTCGACGGCGTCCCCAACAACCTTGTACTGGGCAGCGCCGAAAATGGGGGCATCCGGGTCCTCATTGATGGCGATAATGCACTCCGCCCCACCGATGCCGGCAAGATGCTGGATGGCGCCCGAAACACCGATACTCACGAGAAGCTTGGGCGAAACCGATACGCCGGTCTGGCCAATCTGATGGCGATACTCCAACCAGCCGGCCTCCACGACAGGTCGCGTGCAACCAAGCTCGGCTCCCAGAGCCTCGGCGAGCCTTCGCATCAGCGGCAGGTTTTTCTTGGAACCAATGCCGCGACCCACCACGACCAGGCGCTCGGCATCGGCGATCGAAGCCTGCCGCCCCCACTCCTCGGCGGGAATCGAGATCTCGACACGGGCCTTAGCATCATCCGCAAGCGATATCTGGGTGATCGTGCCAGAGCGGTTGTAGTCAAAGTCGGGCGCCTTAAAGATGCCGGGACGAACCGTTGCCATCTGGGGACGATGATTGGGGCAGACGATGGTGGCCATTAGGTTGCCGCCAAACGCCGGACGCGTCTGTTGCAGCAGTCCCGTCTCCGTATCCATCGAAAGTACGGTGCAGTCAGCCGTAAGGCCCGTCTGCAAGCGCACGGCAACGCCGGGTGCCAGTTCGCGGCCAAAGGCGGTCGCACCGTATAGGATGGCCTCGGGTTTGCATTCGGCTACCAAATCGCAGATCAAGCGGGCGTAGACCTCCGCATCGTTTTGGCGCAGGCGCTCGTCGCGACAGGCCAGGACTTCGTCGGCGCCCGCGCAAACCAGATGCTCCAGGTCGCCGAGAGAACCCTCGGGACCCATACCGACCAGTGCCACCAGACGGCAGCCGCGCGCATCGGCAAGCTCGCGGCCCTTGCCCATAAGCTCATAGGCAACGGGAGTCACCGTATCGTGCTCGTCGGTCTGCACGAATACCCAAATGTCTCGATACGCATCGAGGTCAACCGCACCAGCGGCCTCGTCACGCTCGATCGAGATAGCGTTGACAGGGCAGGCGTCGACGCACCCACCGCATAGGATGCAGCCGTCGGTTACGCGGGCGCATCGGCTGGGTCGCTCGCCTTCCACTACGATGCCGCCCGAGGCACAGGCGCGAACGCAGCGACCGCAGCCGATACAGGCTTCGCTATCGATAATCAGTCCGCTCATCTATGCCATCCCCTCGATAATCTTGGCAAGTTTTGCCGCCTGCTCGGACGCCGTTCCGTCAACGTCCTCGCACGTTTGGTCACGGTCGGGCACAAACGAGCGCACGACCTGTGTCGGCGACCCGGCAAGACCGCAACGCGCGGGGTCGGCGTTCACGTCGGCGGCACTGACCACGCGCACGTCCGCCTCCTCCGCCGCGCGAATACCTGCAATACTCGGCATACGCAACTGGCCAATCTCCTTGGCAGTCGTCATCACGCACGGCATCTCAAGACACACCGTCTCCTCGCCGGCATCGCAGCCGTGAACAAGCGCCAGTGAACCACAGGTCGTAAAGCCCGCGCTTTGCACGCAGCTCACGTCGGTCACACAGGGAATCTCAAAAGCACCGGCAAGCTCGGGGCCAATCTGGGCCGTATCGCCATCCACCGCCATCTTGCCGCAGATGAGCAGGTCGAAGTCCTCGTCGAGCGCCTCGATGCCGCACTTGAGGGCATAGGTGGTTGCCAGGGTATCGGCACCTGCAAAGGCGCGATCGGTCAGCAGCAGCGCGTCGTCGGCACCTCGAGCGATGCAGTCGCGCAGCAGCGACTCGGTCGCGGGGATGCCCATCGACACCACCGTCACGCGCACGTCCATGCCAAAGCCGATAAAGTCGTCCTTCAGCGCCAGCGCGCATTCCAGAGCGCTCGCATCGAACGGGTTAATGACCGCCTGCTTGCCATCACGCACGATGGTATTGGTCTTGGGGTCCATCTTGACCTCGGTGCTGCCCGGCACGGCCTTAACGCACACCACCATATGGAAATCACTCATATTCACGCGCCCCCTTTCTGGACGAGTTCATCCAAGAGCTTCTCCGCAAACAGGTTGCCGCGACCCAGCTGGCCGGCAGGATCGAGCTGGAGCTTGAGCTGCGCCGACTCGACCATGGCCTCGTGGCCGTACATCGTCTCCAAGAAGCCAGCCTTGATCTTGCCGACGCCGTGTTCGGCGGAGACGGCGCCGCCCATAGCCGTTACCTCCGCAGCCCACTGGGCAAACAGCTCGCCACCGCGACGGTAGTCTTGCGCATCGCGCGGCAGGATGTTCACATGCAGATGGTTGTTACCGATGTGCCCCCAGGCAGCAGATTCAAGCCCGCTTTCGGCCAGCGTGCGGCGATAGAGGGCCACGACATCGGCAAGGCGTGCATTGGGCACCGACATGTCCGAGCCCAGCTTGGTGATGGTGGGGTCGGTGCGGCGACGCTCGTCGATAAGCATGTTGACGCTCTCGGGCACCGCGTGGCGGAAGAATCGCTGGCACTCGCGATCGACCTCGGTGCGCGCGACCCATGTCGCATCGTCGCGGCCGCCCGCAAGCTCCAGCACCCATCCCAGGTGGTACAGTTCCTCGGTCGCCTGGGCCTCGTCATCGCAGTCGAGCTCCACGTAGACACAGACCTTGGCGTCTTTGTCGAGCGCCGGCAGCGAGGCAAACGCCGTCGACTGCTCGCGCTGGCGACGTAGAATATCCAGGGCGCCAGCGTCGAAGTACTCGATGGCAGCCGCATGGGACAGGACGGGACGCACGGAATCGGTAAAGGACACGGCCTTGTCTTCGCTATCGAAAAAGCAGCTCACACCCCAAACGACCGCAGGCGCCGCCTGCAGGGCGATCTCGAGCTCGGTAATGACGCCGAGTGTGCCGCAC
The DNA here is from genome assembly GCF_039752985.1 of Collinsella aerofaciens. Lineage (GTDB taxonomy): Bacteria > Actinomycetota > Coriobacteriia > Coriobacteriales > Coriobacteriaceae > Collinsella > Collinsella aerofaciens_BT. Next base: position 21,082 of record NZ_JBDMHA010000019.1, on the reverse strand, counting down.
GCACCGATAAAGAGGTCGATGGCGTCCATTTCGTCCGCAACGAAATAGCCTGAGGCATTTTTTGTCTTGGGCATGGTATAGCCGGGAAGATCGAGCTCGAGCGTACGGCCCGCTGCCGTCACGAGCGACAGGTGGCGGCCCTGGGCAAAAGCCTCGCCGCGCTGAAGCTCAAGCAAATCGCCATCAGGCAGCGCGACGTGGAGTCCCGTGATATGTGGGCGCAAGGAGCCGTAGGCGTAGCTGCGGGCACCAGAGGCGTTACATGCCGCCATGCCGCCCAGACAGGCAGACGTCTCGGTGGGATCGGTGGGAAAGAACTGCTCGGGGGCCTCTTGGAACTCCTCGTAGGCCTCAAGCGATGCCTGGTCCCAACCAGCAGTCGGCAGCACCTTCTTGCCCAGCTGCTTGCGCAGCTCAGAAAGCACAACACCCGGCTCCACGCGCAGTAGAAAGCGACCTTGTTCATCGCGGCGAAGGCCCAAGTAGCGATTCATACGGGAAGTATTGAGGATATGCCCGCCGTGGGGCACGGCACCGGCGGCAAGGCCGGTTCGGGCGCCCTGAACCGTTACCGGGACACGCTCGGCATGGAGCTTTTCCAAAATGGCACGGACCTCGTCTTCCGTTGTCGGAAACGAGATGCTCGAGGCCTCGCCCGACGTGCGAGACTCATCGCGGCCATACTCTTCGAACTCGTCGGTGAAGGGTTTGATGGTTGCAGACACGCGAACTCCCCCTTTAGCTAACTACAGTGTTTGCAGGGAGATGTTACCGTATCGTTTCGTCGACGTGTTCGAGACCGTCTCCATAATTGGCGATTTTTACGTTCGTGCAATTCGGCGAGCGGCAAGGTTTCCTCGGCAGACGATGCTTTTGACACATATGGCCCCGCCGTCGCCGATCGCTCGATTGTCGCCCGAAAAAAGTTGAAGTATTTTTTGCCGCCTTTTACCTGCTGAGACGCCAATCCGTCAAGCATTTGGTCAGAAATTGGTCAAGTTGCGACTGATACGGTCGGCATCGACAGCCAAAACCGATAGAAGTTTTGGCCCAAGAAGCAGGGAGGTTCCCATGGCATATTACTGGCCCCAGTACGGCATCGCCATCGAAGTCGACGACGATCCCCATCTCCTGCCTTTCGACGAAGAGGCATTCCCCGATACGACGGTCTACCACGTTACCACCGATGTGATCTGCGACCCCGAGTCGTTCTCGGCGCTCGCCCACCACATCGCGCATATCCACGACATCGAGCTCCCTCCCGACTTCGACGAGCTTGCTTACTCGCGCCGCCTGATGCTTCACATGCTCTTTGGAGCGGACCCGTCCACCTTTGCGCGCATCTATACCGCCAAGGATGCCGCATGAGCGCGAAGAGGCCACCCCACTTTGTAGGCCTGGGTCGTCGCAAAAAGCTCATCGTTGCCTGTTTGGCCATCGTCTGCGCCCTTGTCGCCGTAGGACTATACGCTTGGCAGTCGCAGCCCGTACCCGAGGCGGGCGCTTCGGTTACGACGGCCGAGGGCAAAACGCGTCAGGAAATCCAAGATGAGCTCGACGCTATCGTCCGCGACAACATGATGACGATTTCGGTCGCGCCGGTCGCTCAGCTGCAGGAGGACGGCAAGCTGCGCGTCAACGTGCAAAACGTCCAAGACAATAAATTTCCCCAGCGATTCCGCGTCATCCAAAACGACGAGACCATGTACGAATCCGGTGTGGTCGAGACCGGCAAGACAATCGAGACGTGCCCCGCCGGCGACATCAAAGAAGGCGAGGCGTACATCGAGATCCAGGCGCTTGAGGCCAAGACCTATGACAGCCACGGCAACCCGACACGCGTCAAGGTACGGGTTGAGCAAGCCGAGAACTAGCTTTTCCGGCCGACGCGGCACCGCACGCAATTCACCAGCATTCGTCCAATCATCGCGGGGACGGCCCGCGGCGAATAGAAAGGAACGACCATGGACATCACCAGAAACATGAACGGAGCCAGAGCGCTCGTCGTGGGCGCAGGGCTCGCGCTCGCGCTCGCAATGGGCGCTGCCCCGACGCCAGCTATGGCGGCCGGGCGCGTTGGAACCACGAAAGTAATGGTCAGGACCGAGATCGACAACGTTGAGTTCAAAGTTCCGACGGTTATTCCCTTCGTCGCCAAGGCCGACGGCACGCTTCAGGGCCCCTCAGAAGACGCGACCACCATCGACAATCATTCGGCCTACGGCATCCATGTCACCAACATGAAGATCGACGCCATGAACACCTGGACCATTGCTGCCGACGCCAAGGCCGGAACCGCGCAGAACTCCATCGACTTTAAGGTCGGCCCCGACGGCGCACTCCAGAACGCCAGCGCCGCAATGCAGGGGACGGGCCTCGATCTTTCCAAGAATGCAGCCTTCGACATGGGCTACCAGGGCATTGCCGGCGGCACAGACAAAATTAAGCTCAAGACAAGCGGAAACGTCGCCCGCGTCACGCGCGACATCTTCCACGTAACCGGCGAAGGCGATCAGGTTGCAACGATCACCTGGACGGTCGAGCCCGGTGTGCACACGGCATAAGGCCGTCGCCCTGGCCGCCGCCGTCAGCATCCTAGCGTTTGGGCCAGCCATGGCCTTTGCCCAGCAAGAACAGGCGCAGGCCGCCACACAAGTGACGGTCGACCTCTCGGAGCTCGACCGCGGCGACCGCGAAGAACCGTTGGCGCAGACAGGCGATGGACGTTGGCTCTTGGCAGCAGGCGCCACAGCAGCAGGCGCGGGAACCGCCGGCCTCGGTCTGCACATCAAACGCAGCCAGAAACAAAACACGGACAGGCCGCACTAAATTAGCTAAGGAGACCCCATGGCATCGAAGAACCTTTTGCCCGTCGTCGCACTTTGCGGCGCGCTCGCAACCGGAACGCCTGTCGCCGCTTGGGCGACTCCCGTCATGGCAGACTCCTTACCAGCAGCCCTAAGTTCCGCCCCAAATCCGTCGAGTACCATTGCGTGCGAGCGTTTTTCGATCGCACAGGCCGCGGTCTCAACCTCGGGATGCCTTCGTCGTGATACGGACGGCTCGATAGTCGTGGATATCAAGCGTTCGAACAAGGCAAACGGCTCCCAGGCGGGGTGCACCGTCTGCACGTGGCGCTCGGTTGTGCTCGATGCGGATGGCGATCCATGCAATTTAGAGCTGCGCATCGACATCGCTTCGGTCGATGACTCGGCGAACGGAGCGAAGGTCGCCTTCGACGGTACGTTTTTTGAGAAAGGAGGCGGTATATGTCTGGGCTGCGCCGCCGCGAATGCAGATGATGCGCAGCCCACCCTCTCATTCACGGCATCGTTGCGGCTGACCAAAGCCGGTACCGATGCCATCGCGGCGGGAGAAGCGTCCCTGCTGTTCTACGCCGTCAGCACCAAAGACACAGACGCTCATTTCGAGAAGCCAGCCGGATCACTCAGCCTTACACGAGGGATAGAGGCAGGCCCTATTGAAATCGATGCCCACGCGCAAAGCAGGCAACGCATTCTTGCCGACCCGGCGCTTCTCGAAATGGAGTGGAACGGATCAGGAGCCATCGGAATTCTCCCCTCCGCGCTTGACGCCAAGACGCTCCCCTCAAACGACGAACCCATCAATGCAACCATACAAGAAGAGAGCGCGGACAAAGAAGCAGGTGCGGGCGACACGCCGTCGCCGACAAACAGCGTCCCAGCTTCTTTCGAAGCATCGAATGAGCCCGCTGCCGTTCCAAACGACCCCGAGCTCGCGGACAGCCTGGGGCTTGCTGATCCTCAAGAAATTGATGAGGGTAACTGCTGCGTGCTTGCCGCGCTCGACCACACAGAGGTCATCGACGCTGCGAACATCGAAGTTGCCGCCGCCAATCAGCCCGTCCGCAAGTCGGCCATCATCGCATTTCCCGAATCCATCGAAGTCGTCTTTTTGCCATCGGGCGAGGTCGTGGCCCCAACACTGCTCACCTTGTTGGGCGCCAAGAATACTCGAAACGAAATTAAAAAGGTCACGGTTGTCGACCCTGTAACCACCGCTAAACTGCGTCTATACGCCGTTGCCCCAGACGGAGGCAAGACCTTGGAATTCGATGGCGACACACTCCTAGCCTGGCGACGTCTGGACATTATGCAAGACGTCTCGTATCAGATCGAACTCGTAGGGTTTGATCGTGCCCGCGATGCCAATATCATCGCCGCGGCTATTGAATCCCCACAGCGGCTTATGACGTTGCGCTTTGACTACTATCCCTATGTCCCGACAACCACCTGAGGCTTAAATGCTGCGCACCATTCCTAATACCACTTATATAACGTATTAGATGAGTCGCGATGTGCCTCGCATTTCGTTCTGCTACGATTGCCACGTTGGCATCAATACAGGAGGGCTCATGCCGGGCTTGGGAACAATCATCAACGTTGTGCTTTTAGTTGCGGGCGGTCTTTTGGGATTAGCGGGCGGCCGCTTCATTACACCGCGCATTCAAGACACGCTCATGAAAGCATCGGGGCTGTGCGTCCTGTTTATCGGCCTTGGCGGCACCATGCAAAAGATGCTCCTTATCGATGGGAAGGCGCTGGCGACCACTGGTACCACCATGCTCATTGTCTCGTTCGCCCTCGGCTCGCTCATCGGCGAGGCCATCAACTTGGAGGCCGCCATTGAGAACCTTGGCGAATGGCTCAAGCGCAAAACCGGCAGCGAGGGCGATAACGAGTTCACCAACGCTTTTGTCTCGACTTCACTCACCGTGTGTATCGGCGCCATGGCCATTGTGGGATCGATCCAGGACGGCCTGCTCGGCGACTGGTCCACGCTTGCCCTCAAGGGCGCGCTGGACTGCATCATCGTCTGCACCATGACGGCGTCGCTTGGCCGCGGCTGCATTTTCTCCGCCCTGCCCGTCGCTGTGTTCCAGGGGACAATCACGCTGTTTGCCGGCGCACTCTCCCCCATCATGACTACGGCAGCCCTCGACAGCCTTTCGCTTGTGGGCTCCATGCTCATCTTCTGTGTTGGCGTTAACCTTATTCGACCTCAGACCTTCCGCACGGCCAACATGCTCCCCTCCGTCGTCGTGGCGGTCATCTACGCCCTCTTGTTCTAAATCTATCTACACAGCGGTATCTCGAACATCTGTTTGATGCTGTGCTATGATATGAGGTCACCGAAGCTGCGTTAGGAGAGGAGAAGCGGTGGCCGACCAGGACATCAAGATGCTCATCGAGCGCATTATGGCCGAGGCCCGGACCCATCAGTCCGCTCGCTTCTCACATGAGGTCTACGCAGACGAGCCGATTCTCAAGACCGGCCGACAGATGCAGAACTTCCTCCCCGACCAGTACCGCAAGATGCGTGAGATATCGCGTTGGCAAGAAGACCCCAAGGGCGGCGCGGGCCGTTGGCTTTCGGAAGCCGAGCTTTTCTACCGCCAAGGCCTGCTGATGGCCGACTTTGAGGACGACTGCCCCTACAACGGCACCTTTAAGTCGTACTTTCCCACCTACAACGCCATGAGCGACCGGCAGTTGCGCGGCTACTTTACCTGGCGTGCCCAAGTGCGCCGCGGAACCGTCGAGGAAACGTCTACGTCCTTCGCCTTTCTGTATCTCTATGAGCTGATTTGCGGCATTGGCGTAGATGACCCGCTCGATGGTTTTAACAAGATCAAGGCCTTTTGGGATGCCTACCGCGCCTTCGAGCCCGACATCGACCGGTTTGCACGCGTGTGGTTGCAGGACTACGCCGTGTTCCACGGGCTTGACCCCAAGCTGCTTCGTGATTCTAAAACCGTCATGTTCGATAACGCCCTTATCGAGCTGCGGCGCGCGGCACGAGACCTTGTACCAGCACCGGCGCCGTCCGGCCAGACCCCCAAGCGTCGCAAAACCTCCGAGCCCACGCTCCCCCTTCCGCCCGATGAGGTGCGCGAGGAGCGACTCATGGCCGCCATCAACGCCCTCTCCACGTACAACCTAAGTAACTCGCGGCTCGACCGCAGCCACCACCGCGATCTGCGCCACGTGGCATGCGCCGTGTATGTCCGCATGGCGCGCTACTATGACACGCACCGAAAGACCGGCATCGTGGCGAGTTTATTTGGGGAGGAGACGGCCATGCCCTACACCATGTTTGCCTCGGCCGTATTCTTTGCGCCCGAGCGCCACGAGGACTGCGAATACCGCCTGGATCCTATCCATATCTACCGTTGCCAAAACGGCTTTTGGGAATGTATGCGTATCCATGGCAGTAGGCAAAAGAGCAGCAAGCTCGGTGAAATGATGCGCGCCTGCGACCAACGCCTGCGCCTGGCGCTGGACCCCGCCCATCCCCTTAAGGAAGAAAAGGTCCCCAAATATCTGGCCAAGATTATCGATGACGAGATTGTGGCATGGCTTTCATGGGACGCCGCACACCAGCCCGTCAAGATCGATATCGATCTGAGTCAGCTGGGGCACATTCGAAGCGCCGCCGCGCAAACGCGTGAAGCGCTTTTGATCGATGAAGAGCGCGAGGACGGCGCACCTGTGGAAGCCGAGGCGGCGGACTCAGGGCAACCGGAAGCCGAGCCCGTAGCCGACGCGATTGTCGAGGCGGTCGCGGCACCCATTCGGCAGGACGAGACCGACGAGCCGACCATATCCACCGAACAGTTTGGTGTCGTGGCACCGCTTCTCGCGCCGACGCCCGCGTTCGCAGCTGCTGCGCCCGCTGACGCCGCGACCGAACTCGCGCCCGCCGCAACCGCGTATCTTCGCGCACTGCTCGAGCAAAACGCAGCGCAAGCGACATCGGCAGTGGCGCACTCGGGCCAGAGCGAGGACATGCTCGTCGATACCATCAACGAGGCGCTCTTTGACCTGGTGGGCGACACCGTAATTGAATTTAGCGCGGCAGGGCCGCAGATTATCGAGGATTACGAAGCAGACGTGAGAGGATACCTAGACCATGAGTGATACCACATCCGCAGCGCCCCGCGTACCCAAACGCGTCGCTGCCGTTATCCTAAACTCGCTCAAGGGCGGCGTGGTCCCGCGCATCGGCCTTCCCTATATCACCGTGGGACGCGAGGTCGAGATTCGCGCCCTGCTCACCGATCTGAGTCTCATCGCCGACGGTGGCGCGAGCTTCCGCTTTCTGGTCGGTCGTTACGGCGCCGGCAAGAGCTTTTTGCTCCAGACCATCCGCACGCACGCCATGGGTGAGGGATTCGTCGTCGCCGATGCCGACCTATCCCCTGAGCGCCGCCTGCAGGGCGGCCAGGGACAGGGCCTTGCCACCTACCGTGAGCTCATCCGCAATATATCGACCAAGACGCGCCCCGAAGGCGGCGCGCTCAACCTTATCCTGGATCGCTGGGTCGCCTCGTGCGCGGACGCCGATGAGTCGGCTATCAATGCCCAACTCGCTCCGCTCGAGGAAATGGTCCACGGCTTCGACTTTGCCCGCATGCTCCGTCGCTATCGCGCGGCCGTTTCCGAGGGCGACGAGGAGACCATGAGCCGCGTGACCAAGTGGATCCGAGGCGAGTACCGAACCAAGAGCGAGGCGCGCGCCGAGCTGGGCTCCTCGACCATCATCAGCGATGACGACTGGTACGACTACGTCAAACTCATCGCACGCTTTTTGGTCTGCAGCGGCTACAGGGGCATGCTGGTGCTCATCGACGAACTCGTAAACCTGTACAAGATTCCCAACGCCATCACGCGCCAGTACAACTACGAGAAAATCCTCACCATGTACAACGACACGCTCCAGGGCAAGGCGCAGTACTTGGGCATGATCATGGGCGGCACGCCGACCTCCATCGAGGACCGCCGTCGCGGCGTATTCTCCTACGAGGCTCTGCGCAGCCGGCTCGCTCAGGGTCGCTTTGCACGCGAGGACCTTAAGGACATGCTCGCGCCCATCATCCGCTTGCAGCCGCTCACCTACGAGGAGCTACTGGTGCTGATCGAAAAACTCATGCAAATTCACGCCGGCTACTTTGGCTGGACGCCCACGCTTACCGAGAACGACTTGGTGGACTTCCTCAAGATTGAGTTTGGCCGCGTGGGAGCCGATACGCACCTGACGCCTCGCGAGGTCATTCGCGACTTTATCGAGCTGCTCGACATCCTATGCCAGAACCCCGATGCCAACGTTGCCGAGCTACTACAAAGCGTCGGCGGTGACGCGCTGGCGCCAGCAACCGCAACAGGCGACACCGATACCGCAGGTGGCGACCGTAACTTCGCCGAATTCACCATCTAACCTGCCAAAAAGGGACAGGTTTATTTTGGTAGGTTTTATCTGGGCGAACGTTGAGACAGTAATGCAGCAAGCCACTGACCACCGCGTTAAGAGGTTCGTATATGAGAGGAGGCCCCGTGAACGCCTTTGACCGCTACGCCCCGTTTATCCAAGACTTCATCTACTCCCACGATTGGGATAGCCTGCGCTCCATTCAGGTTGCGGCAGCAGATGCCATCTTTAACACACAAGACAATGTGCTCCTGACGGCATCCACGGCATCCGGCAAAACCGAAGCGGCCTTCTTTCCCATCCTGACCGAGTTTTGGGAGAACCCGCCCGCAAGCGTTGGCGCCCTCTACATCGGCCCCCTCAAGGCACTCATCAATGATCAGTTCGTCCGTCTCAATGACCCGTGCGAAGAGGCCGACATCCCCGTCTGGCACTGGCATGGCGACGTCTCGCAATCGCACAAAGCTAAGCTCATCAAAAAACCGAGCGGCATCTTGCAGATTACGCCCGAGTCACTCGAGGCGCTCTTAATCCATAAGCACATGGCGATCCCGCGCATGTTTTGCGACCTACGCTACGTGGTCATCGATGAGGTCCACTCGCTCATGCGCGGCGATCGAGGCGGGCAAACGCTCTGCCTTATCGAGCGACTCTCGCGCATGGCCGGCGTGCAGCCTCGCCGCATTGGCCTTTCGGCCACCATCGGGGACCCGGAACGCACGGGTGCCTTTCTCTCACAGGGAACGGGGCGCAACTGTGTTATCCCCCGCTTTGAAGAACCGCACCGCGTATGGCGCATCTCCATGGAGCACTTCTACAACTCGGGCCCCCAGGCACAGCAGCGGGGATTCATGGGCACAGGTCCTCAAGAGGCCGAAGTGCTCGCGTGCGAGCGCATCGAGGCAGCGGCATCCGCGGCGCTGCCGGCCGGTGCTCAAGACATGCGTCACAGCGGACAACTCACGCAAGAGGAGCGCCGCCAACGTCGCGAGCAGGCACGGGGCAAGGCTGCCCCCAAGGACCGTCGTACTTCCTCAGCCCCCGAGGGCGAAGTCGACATCCCGCAGGCAACCGAACAGGCACTGCTCAACCCCACCGACACCGCACCCGACAACGCCGACCCCGGCATGGGCTACATCTTTGAGCATACCCGCGGCCGCAAGTGCCTGGTCTTTGCCAACTCGCGCGAGGAGGCAGAGGCCGTGTGCTCCATGTTGCGCAGCTACTGCGAGAGCCGGCACGAGCCAGACCGCTTTCTAATCCATCACGGCAACCTTTCGGCATCGCTGCGCGAGACGGCCGAGGAGCTCATGCGCGACGAAGAGCAGGCGCAGACGACCGTCACCACCTCCACGCTGGAGCTCGGCATTGATATCGGTCGCCTGGAGCGCGCGTTCCAGATTGACGCGCCGTTTACCGTCAGCTCCTTTTTGCAGCGCATGGGGCGCACAGGCCGTCGCGACCTTCCGCCCGAGATGTGGTTTGTCATGCGCGAGGAAGAACCCGAGCCGCGCACGATGATGCCCGAAACGATACCCTGGAAGCTCCTGCAGGGCATCGCACTCGTACAACTCTATCGCGAGGAAAAGTGGGTCGAGCCGCCCGAGCTCGATCGACTCCCCTACAGCCTGCTCTACCACCAGACCATGTCGACGCTCGCCAGCACCGGCGAGCTCACGCCGGCCGAGCTTGCTCAGCGCGTGCTCACGCTCAGCTATTTCCACCGCGTCTCGGCCGATGACTATCGCGTACTGCTGCGCCACCTCATCAAGATCGACCACATCCAGGTCACCGAGGGCGGTGGGCTCATCGTGGGTCTCGCGGGCGAGCGCATCATTAACAACTTTAAGTTCTACGCTGTGTTCCAGGAAAACGAGGAGTTCACCGTTCGCAGCGAGTCGGCCGAGTTGGGCACGATCGTCAATCCGCCACCGCCCGGTGAGCGCATCGCCATAGCCGGGCACTGCTGGATAGTCGAGGAAGTGGACTGGAAGCGACACACCGTCTTTGCCACGCAAGTCAAAGGTCGTGTGCCGGCATACTTTGGCGACTGCCCCGGCGACATTAACACGCATGTACTCGAGCGCATGCGCAAGGCGCTCAACGAGCACGCGGCATATCCGTACCTCATGGGCAACGCACGGGCACGCCTTGCACAGGCTCGTCATACCGCCGAGATTTCGGGTGCGGGGACCAAACCGCTCATCAACCTGGGTGGCGACACCTGGGTGCTCTTCCCCTGGTTGGGCAGCTACGCCTTTCTGGCGCTCGAACGTATGCTCAAGATTAAGTGTGCCGCGGAGCTGGGCCTTCGCGGGCTCGATCCGTCGCGTCCATACTTTATGCAGTTTAAGATGAAGGCCGACGAGGAGACGTTCTTTGAGGTGCTCGCAGCCGAGGCCGAAAAGGACTTCGACCCCATCGAGCTCGTCTATCCCGGCGAGGTGCCTTACTTTGATCGTTACGATGAGTTCGTTCCCGAAGAGCTCGTGCGCAAGGGCTTTGCCGAAGGCGTGCTCGACATCGAAGGCATGAAGCAGCGCGTTCTCGGCTGGCGCGACCACGCCTAAGACCAGTCTTTTTTGGGACGGGGCTTGTTGAGCTACTTTGGGCATGACCAAGAAGTAGCTAAAAGAGCCCCACCACAAACAGACTGGTCGCAGGGAGACGTGCTAGTCGTGGAGAGCAGTGCCGAGGAAGTCGGTGTCGAAGGGCACAGCTTCGGCAAAGACATAGTCGCCGTCGCTGGCGATGAGCAGGTAGTTTTCCTCGCCGCCGAACTTCGCATCGCCACATGGGACCACCCAGGCATGGGCGAATACCTCGAGTGCCGTGGCAGCGCAGTCGCGCAGGAACGTCACGTCGCTCCCCTCGTTTGCGCTCACGATATTGGCGACGTAGACGCCACCAACATTTAGGCTGCCCCGCACTAAACGCAACGCCTCAACCGTCGCCAACTCGCGTACGGGCTCGGCACCGCCAAAGCAATCGCTCACGACCGCGTCATAGCGACGATGGCCCACGCTCGTCACACCCAGATACGAGCGAGCCTCAGCGGTTATCACCCGCAGGCGATCGCCCGCCGCGCGCTCCAGCTCGTCTAGGTAGAACCAGCGGCGCGCCAGGCGCGTAATCTCTCCGTCATACTCGATGACGTCCATGCGCAAGCCCTCGTGCGACATCAGGGCGAATTTAGGATAGGCAAACCCGCCGCCGCCCAGCATAAGAATGCGGTCGATACCGTGACCATAAGCGTCGCGCATCGCATCCTCGGCCTCAAACACGTCGTTAAACGCGCGATAGTACGCAAAGACGGGCTCCGCCCAGCGCTCACCAACGTAACTCGCGCTTTGGTAGACGCCGCCTTGCACCAATACGCGGACTTCGTCGCCGCCCTCGTCGTGCACGCGTTTCACACGCGCCAAGCCATTGCGGGTTCGCGCAACCTGCAGACAGGCAGCACGAACAGCGACAGCGGCCGCACCAAGCGCCGCGGCTCCCAGAGCAACGCCGGCAACGACGCCGGCAGAAACACTCGGCTTGTTCATCTAGAGCTCCTTTTGCAGATAAAGGCCATGGTCATAAAATCCAAGATGGCGATAGTACTCGCGCGTGCCAATCGCGCTAATCACGTTGATACGCGCATAACCCGCATCCCGGGCAATCTCGCACGCACGCTCTACGAGCAAACGCCCCAACCCGTGATGTTGCGCCGCCTGGCCCTGATCGCCCACGCGCGCCGCCATGCCATACACGTGCACCTCGCGAATCATCGCCTCGTCCGGCGTCGTCGGCAACTCGTCCGCATGTGCGGCAACAAACGAATGGTCGGGCAGCGACAACCGCAAAAAGCCCGCGATCTTGCCCCGCGGCGTCACCCACTGCAAAAAGCGCTCGTGAGTCACCGGCGTCTCGTACGCCACTTCCTCATCAAGAGAAAGCTCATCCAAGTCGGCACCCGCGGTACTGATCTCGCGATAGCGAATCTCGCGCACCACTGTGCCTTCTCCACGAGCCGCCAAGCGATTCTCGACGAGCTGACGCAGGTTGGGCTTCTTGTTGCCCACCATGATGTCATCGGAGCTAAAGTCGCGGATCATGCGACTGATGCGGCAGAACGCCGGCGTCACCACGATGTCATCGGCCAGTACATCGAGCAGCTCCTCCTCGGTATAGGGACGCCACTTGCCACGCTCATAGCAGCCCACCAGACGCGAGCCCTCGATGAGTGCACACGGATAGACTTTGACCTCGTCGGGCATAAAGGCCCCCTCGGTCACAAAGCGCTCGTAGTCGCGCTTGTCCCCTTCGGGCGTGGCGCCCAGCAAGTTGAGCATAAAATGCGCGTGAATCTTAAAGCCAAACAGGCGCGCAAGCGAAAACGCCCGCTCGATCTGCGCCACCGAAATGCGCCGCTCGTTGATATCGAGCAGGTGCTGGTCGAGGCTCTGGATGCCCATCTGGATCTTGGTGCAGCCCAGGCGGCGGATAAGCGTGAGGGCCTTCGGCGTTACGGCATCGGGGCGCGTCTCGATAACGAGTCCCACCACGCGATGCTTCGCCGTCTCGTTGATGCGCTGTTGACGTTCAAGCTCCTCCATCGTTGCCGTCTGCCACTCGGCGACTTCGCCCCACGGCGTACCGGGGCCGTACAGACGACGCACCGCACGGTTGTAGCCGCCCACGGCAGCATCCACACGCCCCTGGTCGTCGGCAACGCCGGCAGCAAGCTCGACCTCGTCTGTCGCAATGCCGGCTGCCCGATAGCGCTCGCGACGCTCCGCTACCACCGGCGGCAGGGCATCGGCGGGAGCGTCATCGAGCAGGCGCCCCGCCTCGGCACGACTGATGCCCGGACGCGCCAACATGGGGTTTGCCGCCACGCCGGCGACGGCATCGTCATTGAGCGCACGGAAAAGCTCCGACATAAACCACGTCTGATACCCTTCCGGATAGTCGCTCCAGGTGCCACCGAGCACGATGAGCTCTATCTTATCGGTCGCATGCCCCATCTGCGAAAGCGCCGTCAAACGGGCGCTCACCTGCAGATATGGATCGAAGCAGTTTTGCTCTGCACGGGCGCACGCCGGCTCGGCGTGCAGATAGCTTTTGGGCATGCGCAGGTCGTTGGGGCAAAACAGGCAATCGCCCGAGCACGGCCACGGCTTGGTGATGACGGTAATGGTCGCTACGCCCGAAGCCGTGCGACGAGGCTTCATGCGTAGCACCTGCAGCAGTTGACGCTCTAGCTCGGCGTCGACATTCCATACCGTCCAACGAGCCGGCTCCTCGCGCTTCACCCGCTGGTAAAACGGCAGCAGGCGACGCTTGGCCAGATCGCGCTTGTCGGCACCCTCACGGCGTGCCTCGGCATGTATCAGTTTGACGAGCGCTTTGTCGTCCACGGTCTCGCCGCGACGCAGAGCCTCGAGTATGTTCAAGATAATCTGTTCCATGCCCCCATTGTAAAGGCAAAGGCGCCGAAGCCAATCTCGGCTTCGACGCCTTCACCAAACAGCGCGTCTATATCTTCGCCTAGGCTTTCGTCTGCCTCACTACTCCGAATCAAACGACATGTCGCCCGAACCGACCTCAAAACGATACGTGGCAGACTTATCGCCGTTATCGAATTCAAGATTCAAAACGGTCTCGCCGTCGTAGCCAAGCGGAAGGAAATCGCTCTCGAAGTCGCCGCTGCCCAAGGTGAGGCTCGCCTTAAAGCCCGTCGAGTTCGGAACCGTCATCTCCACATCGCCCGAGCCCACGCTCACGTCCATCGACTTCGCGGGGGCCTGGTAGAGCTCGAACGTCACATCGCCCGAACCGACCTCGGCATTCAGGGTATCGGTCACGGTACCCGTAAACTCGACGTCTCCCGAGTCCAAAGTCAGGTTGAGGTCATGACACGCAATGCCCGCGACCGTCAGATCACCCGATCCCACATTCGCTGTGATGCCCACCATGTTATCGGCAACATCGCGCGGCAGTTCGACGGTAACCGTGCGGTCAATGGCGCGCTCGTCATCGCAATCGAACTGGCGAATCTTGAGCGTAGAACCCTTGATTTCGGCCAGGTTCTGGGTTGCCGCATCGAAGGCAACGGTCCCCGTTGCCACGCGACCGCTTTCAATTACGCGCACTGGCCCGCCGGAGACGTGTTTGACCTCGACCGTGCCCGACGTCACGTCCAAATCAAGCGATGTGAACGCGTCGGCATCAAACGTTTCGCTCGAAAGCTGTTGAGGCCGAGCGGAATAGTTACCGCTATCCAAAAGATCGTCCTCGTCAAGCGCATCGTCCATACCAGACAAGCCGGATACAACATCGTCGAGATCCCACGGACCATCAAAATGAATCAATGTCCGCGAAACGCCAAAGACAAGCCCAACAATGAGCACAAACGCTCCGATGCCAACACCCAGGCGTACCTTGGATTCATGCGAAAGCTTCATCATTCGTCACCCTCTTTGGCACATGGCTCAGCGGTGGTCGTGGTAGCCACGTCAGCATCGGGTTCCGCAGAAGCATCCTTCCCCTGGGCCTTGATCGCCACCGACGCCGGACCAACCTGAATATCCCCGCGCGCCCAATCACCATCGAGCGCACGCGCCACCCAGTGATAGATGGGAATCGTAAAGAAGATCAGCGCGGCAAAGGGGCCGGCACCAAACAGGAACATCAGCAAAAAGAACAGCAGCCAGCACACGGCCCAATACGGGAACGACTGGAACGGGCCCTTCACCGGAGTCGAGCCAACCGCGGTGCCACTCGTCGCCTGCGCCGTAGCGGCATTGGCGGCCTGCGCACTCCAGCTTGCCGCCTGCGCCGCCTTGGCTGCGGCATCACTTGCCTGCGTAGCTGCCTCCGTGGCGCGTGCCGCCGCCTCATGGGTGCGAGCACGCTCTGCCGCCTCGGCCTCGCGCTGACGGGCGCGGTCCTCGTTCTCAAACTCGATATCGTCCTCGATCTCGTCGCTCGGATTGAGCAGCTCGTCCAGGCTCACGCCATAGAGTTTGGCGAGCGAGATCAGGTTCTCGGTATCGGGCGAGCTCTCCGCGCGCTCCCATTTACTGACTGCCTGGCGCGACAGCCCCAGCTTTCGCGCCAGCCCTTCTTGGCTAAAACCCTTGCTGCGACGAAGGTCGGCGAGCCGCTGCGCAGTTTCTACATTCATGGTTCCTCCTATGTGATGCCAGCCGTGCCGCCGGACCGTTTTTGTTCTTAAGGCGCCTTGCACAGTTAAAAATCTATCCGCCACCGCCAAGAGCATGCCACCTATTCTAGTGAGATTTTTGACAACCGGCGGTTGCGGGCACATATGAGCTGCGGAAATGTGTCCAAACAAAGCAATGACCCGTAGCTTGGTTGTCCCCGTTGCGGCGTTAACGGTAGTATGGTCGTACTGTTTATTCCGCACCGCCAACGGAGGGAGTCCCGCGCCGTGAACCGCGATTTCGCCTCATCGCTCATCCAGCTCAACAACACGTTCTATCGCGAGCACTCCGCCTCCTTCTCCGATACGCGCCAGGCCCCGTGGCCCGGCTGGGTACGCACCATGGACATCGCGCTCGGGCAGCTCGACGTCGCCACGATCGAGCATCCCGTCCGCGTCTTCGATCTCGCCTGCGGCAATATGCGATTCGAGAACTTTGCAGCCGGCGGCGCACTTGCCGCCAAGGGTGTCGACGGCGCAAACCCCTCGGCAGATGCCAGCTGCCCGTTTGAGTTCTATGGCGTCGACTCGTGCCAAGACCTGGCCATCGATGCACATGGCCACGCGCTTCGCATTCCCAACCTGCACTTCCAGGAACTCGACGTGCTCGACGCCCTCATGAAGCTCAACCCCGCCGAAACACCCGACGTGCTTTTCGACGCCCCGCTCGCCGACATCTCGGTCTGCTTTGGCTTTATGCACCACGTGCCGTCGTGCGAGTACCGCGTACGCGTGCTCGACGCCCTGGTGCGGCAGACGCGCCCGGGCGGCATCATCGCCATCAGCTTTTGGGAGTTTATGAACGATGAGCGCATGGCGCGCAAGGCCGTTCGAGCCGAAGCCCGTGCCGAGCTCACCCCGCCGTTTGAGGGTTACGATTCCGCGCAGTTTGAAGCCGGCGACCACCTCATTGGCTGGCAAAACGACCGCCACGCCTACCGCTATTGCCATCACTTTGACGATCAGCAGATCACCGACCTGGTGCGCGGCGTCCGTACGTTCTACAAGAGCGGCGAGGTCCCCGTGCGCGAGCTTGAGCGCTTCCATGCCGATGGTCGCAGCGGCGAGCTCAACCGCTATGTAATCCTCAAGCGCCTGTAGGCACCGACGACTCGCCGCCGGGCCGCACCACATCTTTCGGGCAAACTATGCCCACCCTTTTTTCAACCCATTGACGGAACGCGCAGCTATGCGTTCCATACTTATGACCAAGGAGCCTCATGGGAGCCGTCCACGTTCGCACGCCTAAGAACTTTGTGCTCGAGGAGCGCCTGGAGCGCTACGTCGATGCGATTGAGACGAACCCTGAAATCTATGCCGGAGATTGGCGCGAGGCCTGTGCGCCAGTTGGCAGCAAGCCCTTTGAACACCTTCACCTGGATCTTGGCTGTGGCAAGGGAACGTACCTTGTAGAGCGCGCGGCCCACGAGCCAAACACCCTCTTTATCGGTATGGACCAGGAGCCCATCTGTATCGCCTATGCCGCGCAGAAAATCTGCGAGCAGGAACTGACCAACGCACTCGTCCTGCCCCGAAGCGCCGCATCGCTGCCGCAGCTGTTTGCCGCAGGCGAGCTCGATGCCATCACCATCAACTTTCCCACGCCGCAGCCCAAGGCCAAGTACGCCAAAAAACGACTCGTCCATGTCGACCATCTGATGCTCTACCGCCCGCTCTTTGCAGCCGGCACCACCGTCACGCTGCGCACCGACAGCAAGCCATTGCGCGACTACGCCCTGGGGCAGTTTGCCTCGGCCGGCTACGACACGCTTTGGGTAAGTGACGACGTTCGCCGCGACCATCCCGAGCATCCCGAGACCGAATATGAATGCCGCACGCGCGAAATGGGCGCCGCTGTCTATGGCATCTGCGCCACACCCGGCACGCAGCCAACCGACGAACAGCTCACAGTAGGACGCGCGCAGGAGCAAAGCCTTGCCTGCTACCTGCCCGATAACCTCGATGAGCTCACCTATGTACCTCTGGGCATGGAAGAAGCCGTCGAGAACTTTAGAAACCGCGCCCGCAAAGGCAAGAAGCGCCTGCCGCAAGAGCACTAACTTCAAGCGCCCATTTCCTGCATTTTCTCGCGCGCTGGCACCCCGCGGCGCCGCTACGCCATAATAGTTGGCGGACAATCGCGAGAGAAAGCAACCACATGGCACAGACCACGACAGATACCGCTGCCAGCACCGTTTCCGGTGCCGGGGCCGCCAGCTCATTCTCGGGCGGCACGGGAACCGAAGCCGAGTTTGGCTCGCTCGGCGCGCTCTCCCCCACCTGGTGGGAGCCCGAGGACGGCAGCGAGCCCGAGCCATGGCTCACGGCCGATCAAGCCTTCGAACGCTTCTTTGAATGGACGAGCGATCGCGGCATTGAGCTGTGGGACCACCAAGAAGAGGCCCTCATGGACCTGGCTGCCGGCGATCACGTCATTTTAGGCACACCGACCGGATCGGGTAAATCGCTCGTCGCGCTGGGCATGCTCTTTATGGGCATGGCGCAGGGCAAGCGCTGCTATTACACGGCCCCCATCAAGGCCCTGGTCAGCGAGAAGTTTTTCGACCTTGTACAGGTGCTCGGCCGCGACAACGTCGGCATGATCACCGGCGATACGCACATCAACACCAAGGCGCCCGTCATCTGCTGCACGGCCGAAATCCTTGCCAACGATGCGCTGCGCGAGGGTGAGGACGCCGATGTGGGCTGCGTGGCCATGGACGAGTTCCACTACTTTGCCGACCCCGACCGCGGCTGGGCCTGGCAGGTGCCGCTGCTCACCCTGCCCCACACGCAATTCATGCTCATGAGCGCCACGCTCGGCGATGTCACCGCGATCGCCGCCTCGCTCGAGGAACACACCGGCGCTACCTGCGACCTAGTCGTCGACGCCCCGCGTCCCGTACCGCTGAGCTACGACTATGTGACGACCTCCCTCGAGGGCACCGTCGAGCTCGCGATGCGTCGCGGCGAGGCCCCGCTCTACATCGTGCACTTTAGCCAGGATGCCGCACTTGCGACGGCACAGTCACTCGCCAATTTTGGCATCGCCAGCAAGGAGCAGCGCGAGGCCATCAAGGAAGCGGCCAAGGGCACGAGCTTCTCGACGGCCTTTGGTAAGATTCTCAAGCGCCTGCTTGGATGCGGCGTCGGCGTGCACCATGCTGGCATGTTGCCGCGCTATCGCCTGCTGGTCGAGCGCTTGGCGCAGCAGGGCCTGCTGCCCGTCATCTGCGGCACCGATACGCTCGGCGTCGGCATCAACGTACCCATCCACACCGTGGTGCTCACCGCGCTCACCAAGTTCGATGGCTACAAGATGCGTCGTCTGCGCGCCCGCGAGTTCCATCAGATTGCCGGTCGCGCCGGCCGTTCGGGCTTCGATACCGAGGGCATGGTCATCGCCGAGGCCCCGGAGCACGAGATCGAGAACGCCAAGCTCATGGCCAAGGCGGGCGACGACCCCAAGAAGCTCCGCAAGATTAAAAAGAAGAAGGCCCCCGAGGGCTTTGTCACCTGGAACAAGCAGACCTTTGAGCGCCTGATCGAGACGCAGCCCGAGACGCTCAAGCCGCACCTGCGCATCACACACTCCATGGTGATTAGCGTGGTCGAGCAGGGCAGCGATGCCCGAGCCCGCGTACACGACCTCATCGAGACGAGCTTGCAAACCCCCGAGGAAAAGGCCAAGCTCGAGGTTCGCGCCGACGAGATCTTCGCAACGCTCATCGACTCCGGCGTCGTCGTGCGCACCGAGGTGCCGCCCGCACCCGACGCTCCGGCTGACGCCGCGCCGGACATCGACTATGCGCTGACGGTCGATCTGCCCGAGGACTTCGCGCTCGATCAGCCGCTCTCGCCGTTCTTGCTTGCCGCGTTGGAGCTGCTCGATCCCGAGAGCGAGACCTATACCATGGATCTGATCTCTATGGTCGAGGCAACACTCGAGGATCCCAAGCAGGTGCTGCGTGCACAGGAGCGCGCCGCACGCGATCGCGCCATGGCCGAGATGAAGGCTGACGGCGTCGACTATGAGGAGCGTCTGGAACGCATCCAAGACGTCACGTACGAAAAGCCGCTCGAGGATTTGCTCGACGCCGCCTTTGACAAGTACTGCCAGGAAGTACCTTGGGCCAACGACTACCAGCTCTCGCCCAAGAGCGTCCTGCGCGACATGCTGGAGAGCGCGAGCGACTTTAAGGGCTATATCCAAAAGCTCGGCATCGCCCGCTCCGAGGGCATTCTGCTGCGCTACCTAGCCGAGGCCTACCGTTCCCTCGATCGCACCGTGCCCATCGAGAAGCGCGACGAGCGCCTGCGCGACATTATCTCGTGGCTGGGCTTTGTGGTGCGCTCGGTGGACTCGAGCCTGGTGGACGAGTGGGAGAACGCCGGCAACCCGGCAGCCCTCGATGCCGCGCCGCCACAAGGCATCGACGAAGTCGTGGCAGACCGCCGCGGCTGCACGCTGTTGGTGCGCAACGCGCTCTTCCGCCGCGTGACCCTTGCCGCCCGCGAGCATGTTCGCGACCTGGGCGAGCTCGACGACGACTGGGGCATGAGCGAAATTCGCTGGCAAAAGGCGCTCGATGCCTACCATGAGCAGCACGAGGAAATCCTCACCGACGGAGATGCCCGCAGCGCCGCGATGTTTTCCATCGACGAGTCCGACGAGAAGACCGCGCACGTATGGCACGTGCACCAGATTTTTGCCGACGAGGATGGCGACCACGACTTTGGCATCATGGGCGATGTCGACCTGGATGCCACGCAAGACGGCGGCGAGGTCATCTTCAAAAACTACCGCGTCGGCTTTATCGAGGACCTGCTCGAGGACTAGCCGTACATACTGGAACGAAGCGGGGCCGTTGGCAGTATCGCCAGCGGCCCCGCTTTTGCACTATACGCTATCCCCTACTCGGCATCCTCGACCTCATACGAATCCGCCTCGGCGGGCTCATCGTTTGCCCCTGTCGCAGCCCCGCGCGCCTCGTCAAACGCCGCCTTCATGGTCTTGTTGCCCCAGGTGAGCTTGCGAATGGTAAGATCGTCGGCCTTCTTGTTGGCTAGACGTAAATTGTTCTCGGAGGACAGCAATGCCTCCTTGGTTTTCTGCAGATGGCTAATCGTCTTGTCAATCTCCTCGATCGCCGTCTGGAACTTACGGCTCGCAAGCTCATAGTTGCGGCCGAAGTCGTTCTTGAACTTCTCCATCTTGGCCTCGAAGTTCGTGACGTCGATGTTCTGCTGCTTGTACTCCGCCAGCTCCTGCTTATAGCGCAGCGAACCCATGGCGGCGTTGCGCAGCAGCGTGATCATGGGAATGAAGAACTGCGGGCGGATCACGTACATCTTCTCATAGCGGTAACTCACGTCGACTATCCCTGCGTTATAGAGCTCGCTTTCGGGCTCGAGCAGTGTGCAGAGCACCGCGTACTCACAGCCTTTCTGGCGACGATCGTGATCGAGTTTCTTAAAGAAGTCCTCGTTTTTGTGCTTGGTCGCGGTCTCGTCGTTCTCGTTTTTCATCTCGAACATGATCGAGATAATCTCGTTACCGCTCGCATCGCACTCGCGGAAGATAAAGTCGCCCTTGGTACCCTCGGACGCATCGTTATC
>NZ_JBDMHA010000018.1:10847-35170 GCF_039752985.1 Collinsella aerofaciens | reverse complement strand
CCTGACCGCGTCGACGTAGTAGGCGAGCACGTCGTTGTCGGCCCTCTCCGCGAACCTTATCGACTCGATCCAGGACCAGTGCGCCCGGGTCCAGTTGCCCTTCCTGCGGCCGGTGGGCGTCCTCTCGTCGAAGGCGAGCCCGTGCCTGAGCAGGAACTTGGAGAGCCGCTGCTTCGAGCGCGAGAGGTCGTCCCTCGCGTCCTCGAGCGCCCTGGTCAGGTCGCGGGCGGCCTCGCACTCGTCGTCGGGGACCCACACCTCGACCACGTTGCCGACCGACAGCATGCGGGCGAGGAACTCGGCGTCGTTGCGGTCGTTCTTCCTGCGCCTGTCCGCGCTGGGCTTGATCATCTTCGAGACGGCGCCGACCACGCAGTCGACCCCCAGGCCGGAAAGCCTCTTCTGCAGGTCGAAGCCCGTGACCCCGGACTCGTACACGCACCTGGCCCTGGGGTCCACGGAACGGACCCACTCCGCGACGGCGACGGCGCCGTAGCCGAAGGTCGCGCAGCGCACCTCCCCGGTCATGACGTCGAGGGAGACTGCCTTTATCGAGCGGGCGTGGACGTCGAGGCCGACGAAGGTGGTAGTATCGAGCATGGGAGCCCCTTCCATGAATGCGGCGTGGCCGCCACGGTTGGATTAGACACTCACCATTGTCGGCCTAATCCG
Source organism: Collinsella aerofaciens (assembly GCF_039752985.1). Taxonomy (GTDB): domain Bacteria; phylum Actinomycetota; class Coriobacteriia; order Coriobacteriales; family Coriobacteriaceae; genus Collinsella; species Collinsella aerofaciens_BT. Next base: position 34,498 of record NZ_JBDMHA010000018.1, on the reverse strand, counting down.
CGGTCTTTCATGCAGCAGGGGCTCTCAATGTTTTTATGTCCTGCTCATATCGTCTCTGCCGGCAGCTGGGGACACTCCTTGGCAATTGACGCATTGGAGCGCTCGGACATACAGTTTTTCGATTCCGTATGTATATATGCGCGCTATTGGGTTATAAAATCTAAGTCTGAACATAGCAGGTCTGCGATGCGGCTCGGGCAACCGGGCCGTTTTTGCGGACGGGGGTAGCGCGAAAGGACTGCACATGCGTCAATTTAAGACCGAGAGCAAAAAACTGCTCGACCTCATGATCAACTCCATCTACACCAATAAGGAAATCTTCCTGCGCGAGCTTATCTCTAACGCGAGCGACGCCGTCGACAAGCTCAACTTTAAGAGCCTGCAGGATCCGAGCGTCAAGATCAACCAGGGCGACCTGGCCATTCGCGTCTCCTTTGATAAAGACGCCCGCACCATTACCATCTCGGATAACGGCATTGGCATGACCGCCGAGGAGCTCGAGCGCAATCTGGGCACCATCGCCCATTCCGGCTCCGAGGAGTTTAAGACCGAGAACGCCGAGCAGCAGGGCTCCGATGTCGACATCATCGGCCAGTTTGGCGTGGGCTTCTACTCGGCTTTTATGGTCGCCAGCCATGTGAAGGTCGTCAGCCGCGCCTACGGCGAGGATGTCGCCCATGTGTGGGAATCCGACGGTCTTGAGGGCTACACCATCGAGGACGGCGAGCGTGCCGAGCACGGTACCGATGTCATCCTGACGCTGCGCGAGAACGAGAAGCTCGATGCCGACGGCGAGGCCGAGACCTACGATCGCTTCCTGACCGAGTGGGGCCTCAAGAGCCTAATTCAGCAGTACAGTAACTATGTGCGTTACCCGATCCAGATGATGGTGTCCAAGAGCCGCCAGAAGCCCAAGCCCGAGGATGCTGGCGATGACTACACGCCCGAGTACGAGGACTACCAGGAGCTCGAGACCGTCAACTCCATGACGCCGATCTGGAAGAAGCACAGCTCCGATGTCGAGCAGAAGGACTACGACGAGTTCTACAAGTCCACGTTCCACGACTTTGACGATCCTGCGCGCACCATCAGCTTCCATGCCGAGGGCACGCTCGAGTACGATGCCCTGCTGTTTGTGCCGGGCCGCGCGCCGTTCGATCTGTACAGCAAGGATTACGAGAAGGGTCTTGCACTCTACAGCTCCAACGTCCTGATCATGGAGAAGTGCGACGACCTGCTGCCCGACTACTACAACTTTGTCCGCGGCGTCGTGGATTCCGCCGATGTGTCGCTCAACATCTCGCGTGAGACGCTGCAGCAGAACCGTCAGCTCAAGGCCATCGCCAAGCGTGTGGAAAAGAAGATCACCGCCGACCTTGAGGATATGCGTGACAACGACCGCGAGGCCTACGAGAAGTTCTTTGAGAACTTTGGCCGCGGTCTTAAGTACGGCATCTACTCGAGCTATGGCATGAAGGCCGATGAGCTCGCCGATCTGTTGCTGTTCTGGTCTGCCAAGGAACAGAAGATGATTACCCTGGCCGAGTATGCCAAGGGCATGCCCGAGGATCAGAAGGCCATCTACTACGCCGCCGGCGACTCGCGTGAGCGCTTGGCCAAGATGCCCGTGGTAAAGGGCGTGCTCGACCGCGGCTATGACGTGCTGCTGCTGACGCAGGACGTGGATGAGTTCACCTTCCAGGCTATGCGTGAGTACGTTGCCGCTGATATGCCCAAGATCTACGAGGACGATGCCGCCCGCGAGGCTGCCGAGAAGGCCGTGGCCGATGGTGCCGAGCCCGAGGTTGAGGATCGTCACCTGGAGCTCAAGAACGTCGCAACCGGTGATCTTGACCTGGCGACCGAGGACGAGAAAAAGGAGGCCGAGGACGCCACCAAGGAGAACGAGGACCTCTTTAACGCCATGAAGGAGGCACTCGGCGACAAGGTCGAGAAGGTTGCCGTCTCTGCGCGCCTGACCGATGCTCCCGCGTGCATCACCACCGAGGGCCCGCTTTCGCTCGAGATGGAGAAGGTGCTCCAGAAGGGTCCCGAGGGCGCGCCCGACGGTATGCCCAAGAGCCAGCGCGTGCTCGAGCTCAACGCCAAGCACCCGGTCTTTTCCAAGCTCGTCGCCGCTCAGAAGGCGGGCGACGCCGACAAGATCAAGCAGTACTCCGGTTTGCTCTATGACCAGGCCCTGCTGGTCGAGGGCATTCTGCCCGAGGACCCCGTTGCCTTCGCAGCAGCTGTTTGCAACTTGATGTAGTTAGGTATTTACGCGGTTTTACCAAACCGCGTAACGGCTCGACGCTGCCCTCAGTTCCGCCGTTCTAACGAACGGCGGACCAGTCGACGCTGCGCGGGCGCCAGAGCGACAACTTGTCATTCAAAGAGGACGGCATGACCAGAAGGTCTATGCCGTCCTCTTTTCATGCCAATTTGTTCGCTCTGGCGCCCGCTCGCTGGCATTGCCAAAACATCGACGTTGCCGTGGTCCTAAGTAGTCATTGGGTGTTCCTATAGTTTTGTCAACCGTCGGGGCTACTCCCGGTAGGGCACCCGGTCGCGCATCACGGCGTATATCGCCCTGAGCCGCTTCCTCGCGACGGCCTTGAGCGCCCGCCCGTGCCCCATGCCCCGCGCCCTGCAGGCCCGGTAGTACTCGCCGTAGCGCCCCGAGGACCTCACCAGGCTGTTGCACGAGAAGATCAGCAGGGACTTGAGCCTCGCGTCGCCGCGCCTGGACGCCCTGACCGACCTCACCGACGTGCCGGAGCTCCTCACCCTCGGGGCTATGCCGCAGTACGAGGCCAGGTGGTCGTGGTCCGGGAACCTCCCGATGTCGACCGACACCGCGAGCTGCGCCGCGGTCCTCGGGCCGATGCCGGGCACGGTGAGCAGGCACGCGTAGGTCTCGTCGCCCTCGAGCAGCGCCGCCGTCTCGGCCTCGAGGGCCCCGGCCTCGTCGAGGGCCTCCGATATCCGGGCGGCCAGGAACCTGACCTGCCTGTTCTCGGCCTCGACGAGCGCCGGCGGGGGCGCGGTGGAGGCGGCCGCGGCCTCCCCGGCGGCCTCGGCCCGCGGGCCCTCGGCCCCGGAGCGGGCGATCCCCCACGCCCCGCCGAACCCGGCGAGCAGCTCCAGCCACCGCCGGTCCGACAGGTCGACCGCGGCCTCGAGGGCCGGGCAGGACTCGAGCAGCACCGCGCGCAGGCGGTTCTTGTCCCTGGTCGCGCAGGCGACGACGTGGTCGCGCTGCGACGAGAGGGCGCGAGCGGCCTCGAGGGCCTCGCCGCGGCCCGGGACCCCCGACAGGGAGTCCGGCACGCCCAGGGCGGTCCGCGCGATCACCGCGGCGTCGCGCTCGTCGGTCTTGGCCTCGCCGGCGAACAGGCCCGCGGCGCGGCTGGCGGCGAGGCCGGGCAGGTGGGCGACCCCGAGCCCCGCGGCGCGGGCCCGCCTCACGGCGAGGGACCCTATGTTGCGGAACTGGTCGACGACGACGAGCGTGCCGGCGGGCGCGGAGGCGAACAGCGCGTCGAGCTCGGCCTCCCTGTTGCGGACGGGGGCGCTGGACAGCACCTCCCCGTCGCGGTCGATCAGGCAGGCCCAGTGCGATGACTTGCCGACGTCCAGGCCGAGCACGGCCGCGGGTCTGGTGGATGGCGCTTTCACGGTGGTATCCTTCCGGTAGTCGTTCGACCGGATGGCCTCCCCCTCGGCACTCACATTACCAGCCGCGGCACCTGCCCGGCACTTTCCTATCAGCCGTCGGGGGCGGCGCGCCCCGCGCCGGCAGCACCCAACGGGCCCTCTCGGGGCAGGGACGTTCGGCCGTGCGCGGGCGCCCGGTCGGCGGCCCGTTCTGGGCGCGCCTCAATCGTAGCCCGAGACGGTCCCGGGCTGACAATTTCGACTGTAATGGACGTTTTTGTTTGACTAGTCGTTTAAGAACGTCCCCGATGACTATTTGAATTGCTAATTTGTGCGGGTTGTGGTTTTGTGACCTGCTGAAATTTAGGATACTGTACATCTGTACGTTAACTCATCTTCGTAGTATATTGCTACCCGCAAAACTCAACACCATTGTGCTTTGAGACGTTAAAGCGCCTACTACAATGGTTGTCGATAGTACGATTCGATTTAACGACAGGATGGATGGTCCAAGCGTGAGTCTCGGCAGCAAACTATCCAATGCAAAGGTGTCCTTTGCGATATTTAAGCGCGACATTAAGCGACTGCTTGTGAACCCCGTCGCCCTGGTGGTTACCCTAGGCGTGTGCGTTATTCCCTCGCTGTATGCCTGGTATAACATCGTGGCAAACTGGGATCCGTATGGAAACACCCAAGGCATCAAGATTGCTATCGCCAACAACGATCGAGGCACCCAAAACGACTTGGTGGGTGAGCTCAACGCTGGCGACAAAGTGGTCGACCAGCTCAAGGAGAATCATCAGTTGGGCTGGACGTTCGTCGACTCGACGGCCGATGCCAAGGAGGGCGTCGAGAGCGGCGAGTACTATGCCGCTATCGTGATTCCCAAGAACTTCTCGGATAACCTGGTTTCGATGCTCGACGGCAACTACCATCAGCCCAAGCTCACGTACTACGTCAATGAGAAGAAGAGCGCCATTGCGCCCAAGGTTACCGATACCGGTGCAAACACCATCGAGGAGCAGATCAACTCGGAATTTGTCTCTACGGTAGGCAAGACTGTTGCCGGTATCGCCAAGGATGCCGGTGTCGATTTAAAGGACAAGGCAACCCAGACTCAGGACTCGCTGGCAAGTTCGGTGTCCGAGGCGTCCGACACCTTGGGCGAGGTGCGCGATTCGATTGGCGATATGAATGCCGCCATCGATAAGACGAGCGGCGCTATCGCCTCGGCTGATGCGGCACTTGCCGGCTTGCAAGGCCAGGCACCGTCGCTGACGCAGGCGATCTCCCAGGGCAACGACCTGCTGAGCGAAGCTCGCACCACGGCGGGCAACTCCATCACCTCGCTCTCCAAGGCGCTCTCGGAAGGCAGCCTTGCGCTCACCAAGACGTCGGCCTCTGCGAACGCTGCCATCGGCAAGCTGACGGGCGCGGTCACATCTACGACCACCCGTATCGACAACTCGCTCGAGTCTCTTCAAGCGACGATCGACCACAATAAGGCCGTTATCGGGCACTTGGAGATTCTCGCCAATGACACGTCGACAGGTTCCGAGGAAATTGACGCGCGCATTGTATCGACCATCGATTTGCTTCGAGAGCAGAATGAAAAGCTTCAGAGCATCAAGGACGGTCTGTCCGCGCAGTCGAGCGCCATGGCGAATGACGCAGCGGCTGTTTCGGGTGCCAGTGACGCTATCAATAACGCAATTCATACCGGTGCGACCAACCTTGGCCAAGCCCAGACGGACTTGGGCCAAAACGCGCTGCCGAAGGCCTCGAGCGCGCTCGACTCTTTTGCTGCCGTTTCGGGCGACCTGACCGGTATCGTCTCGGGTATGACACCTACACTTGCAAATGCGCGCGGCACGTTGGCGCAGCTTAGCGCTACGCTCGGCCAGGCCAAGACCACGCTGTCCCAGACCGATTCCTCGCTTGCCAAGGTCCAGGACAAGCTTGCAACCGCCGCCAATGACATCGCGGCGCTGCAGACCTCCGAGTCCATGGGCGAGCTGGCCGATCTGATGGGCGTCGATGTCAATGACGTGGCAGATTTCATGGCATCTCCGGTTGAGCTCGCGTCCAAGTCGATCTATCCGGTTAAGAGCTTCGGCTCGGGCATTGCCCCGTTCTATACCAACCTGGCGCTTTGGGTGGGCGGCTACGTGCTTATCGCCATCTACAAGCTCGAGGTCGATCGCGAAGGCATCGGCAGCTTTACCGCGCGTCAGGGCTACTTTGGCCGCTGGTTGCTCCTGGTGATCCTGGGCGCGTTGCAGGCCATCATCGTTACGGTAGGCGATCTGGTGATTGGCGTGCAGTGCGTCAGCCCGCTGCTGTTCGTGCTGGGCGGCATCGCCATTTCGTTCACCTACGTCAATATCATCTATGCGCTGTCCACCACGTTTAAGCATATCGGCAAGGCTATCGGCGTCATTCTCGTCATCGTGCAGATCCCGGGTTCGTCGGGCATGTACCCCATCGAGATGATGCCCGGCTTCTTCCAGTGGCTGCACCCGCTGCTGCCCTTTACCTACGGCATCAATCTGCTGCGCGAGACGGTCGGCGGCATGTATTCGTTCAACTACCTGTTCAACCTGTGCATTCTGGGCGTGTTCTTGATCGTGGCGCTCTTTATCGGCCTGCAGCTGCGTCCGCTGCTGCTCAACCTTAACCTGCTCTTTGATAAGCAGCTTTCCACGACGGGCCTCATGATCTGCGAGTCCAACGACCTGCCGCGCCAGCGCTATTCGCTGCGCACGGCCATGCGCGTCATGCTCGATTCCGATTCGTACCGTCGCGAGCTGCTCGATCATGCCGTGGCGTTTGAGCATCGCTACCCGTACTACATCAAGGGCGGTTTTGCTGCCGTGGTAGGCGTGCAGGTCCTGCTCTTTGTGCTCTCGACGGTGCTCGATATCGACAATAACGGCAAGATTATCCTGCTCGTTATCTGGATCATTTCGGTTATCGCCATCTGTGGCTGGCTCATCAACATCGAGTACATCCGTGCGAGCCTCAATACCCAGATGCGTATCTCGGCGCTTTCGGACGAGGACCTTCGCCGCGAGATGCGCGAGCACACGGCTGCCATCCCTGCTGCCCGTCGCATGTTTGGTCTCAACGCCAGCGAGCGGGGCACCAAGGACAGCGAACAGCCCACGAGCCGTCTGCCGCATATCGGTGCGCATCGTAAGGCTCAAGATGTCGACGACGTTGACAACGTAAGCGGAAACGACGGGGACACCACCCCGCTTGGCAAGCACTCTAAAGGAGGTGAGGCATAAATGAAAAACATCCTGCACCTGTTTAAGCGCGATGTCCAAAACGTGTCCCGCTCCGTGATCGGCTTGGTTGTTGTGATGGGCCTGATCATCGTGCCGTGCCTGTACGCGTGGTTTAACATCGCCGGAAGCTGGGATCCCTACGGCAATACCGGCAACCTTAAAATTGCAGTGGTCAACACTGACGAGGGCTACGAGAGCGATCTGATTCCCGTCGAGGTCAACGTGGGCGAAAACGTAACCGCCACCCTGCGCGGCAACGAGAACTTCGACTGGGTCGTCCTCAACGACCGCGATAAGGCGATTGAGGGCGTTAAGTCGGGCGCATACTATGCGGCCGTTGTTATCCCTAAAAGTTTTAGCGCAGACATGATGACGCTCTTCTCGACCGACGTGAAGCACGCCGATATCGAGTTCTATGAGAACCAGAAGGCCAACGCCATCGCACAGATCGTGACCGAGAAGGGCTCGAGCGCCGTCCAGAGCCAGGTCAACGAGACCTTTACCAAGACCATTACGACTATCGGCCTTAAGACCGTGTCCAGCCTGCTCGACTATATGAGCACCGACCAGGTGAGCAACTTTATCGCCAATCTGTCCTCTACACTGGGCGATTCGGTCGAGGACCTGCAGGACGTTCAGGCGAGCGCGACGTCACTCGCGGGCATTTTGAGCTCTACGTCCGATTCGTTGACATCGGCGGGTGGCATGCTCAAGCAGACGGGCACCGTTGATGAGTCGACGAAGCAGCTGATGGAGCACGCCAAGAACGGAATCAATGATTCCAAGGAAGCGCTCAAGGCCGCCAGCGATGCCGTTGACGCGGCGATTGACGGAAGCGCGGGCTCGTTCGACAACGTGTCCGCCGAGCTTGCGAAGGCATTCGATGCCGCGAATCAGCATGTTGACCTTACGGTGTCTCAGCTCAACGAAGCCGCAGCGGCGCTCAATACGCGTGCTGACGATATCGATGCGATGGCCGATCGGCTCCGCAACCTTGCCGACCAGGTGAGTGATGACAAGCTCAAAGACGGCCTCAAGTCCGCTGCGACGTCGCTGGGCAGAATTGCCGCGGAGTACCGTAACAATGCGAAGGACCTGACGGCGACCGCAAAGTCCCTTTCGGGCAGCATGGCGGAGGTCAACAATTCGCGTGCCGAGGTCGACCAGGCCATCGCCGATGCCAAGGCGGGTATCTCGGGTGCCAAGTCCGACTACGATTCTACGTTCTCGGTTAAGGCCAAGGAGCTCAAGAAGACCATTTCGGGCGTTCTGGATTCCCTGAACGGTATCTCGGGTGACTTGGATAGCGCCGTGAGCGGTCTGACCGACGCCTCTGGTTCGCTCGCGAAGGGTCTCTCCAAGGCTGCAAAGCTGGTCAACAAGGCTTCCAATCAGCTGGGCGAGGCGTCGGACAAGATCAGTGCCTTTAAGGACGAGCTTGATAGCGCTCTGATCTCGGGTGACCTGGCCATGATTAAGACAATGATTGGCAGCGACCCCGAGGGCCTCGCCGTGTCGCTTTCCGGCCCCGTTGCGCTCGATCGCAAGCCGGTCTATCCGATCCGCAACTACGGCTCGGCTATGGCGCCGTTCTACACGATTCTGTCGCTATGGGTCGGCTCGATCGTACTGGCGGCCATGATGAAGGTTTCGGTTGACGATGAGCTTATCAACGAGCTCATCCCCGTGCGCCTGCACGAGATCTACCTGGGTCGCTACCTGTTCTTTGGCGGTCTGGCTCTGCTGCAGGCAACGCTCGTGTGCGCGGGCGACATTCTGTTCTTTGGCATCCAGTGCGACAATCCCCTGCAGTTTGTGCTGGCGGGCTGGGTCGCGAGTCTAGTGTTCTCCAATATCGTCTACACGCTTACGGTATCGTTTGGAGATATCGGCAAGGCCCTCGCCGTCGTGCTGCTGGTCATGCAGGTCGGCGGTTCGGGCGGTACGTTCCCCATCGAGATGACCGGCCCCGTGTTCCAGGCGATCTACCCGTTCCTGCCGTTTACTCACGGCATCAACGCCATGCACGCCGCCATGGCCGGTGCCTACCATATGGAGTACTGGATTGAGCTGGGTATCTTGGCGAGCTACCTGATTCCGTCGCTGGCCCTGGGCGTCGTCTTCCGCCGTCCGGTTATCAAAGCTAACGACTGGATCATCGAAAAGCTGGAGAGTACTAAATTAATCTAGCGCAACAATGTAAACGCTGATGCTGCGGCAATGTCAGCGAGCGAGCCGCATTTGCGCCAAGGTGACGTGAAATGAAAGGGCGCTGACCTTCTGGTCGCGCCCTTGAAATTGAACGTCAGATTGGTGTGAATGCGGCTCGCGCAGCGTCGGCCGGTCCGCCGTTCGGTAGAACGGCGGAACAAAACGCTTTAGTGGGCTGGATTGCACGGGTTGCTTGGTTGTTGCTACAGTAGCGGGGCGTGCCGGGGGTCCGGCGCGTCCCGTTTTTATTTGACCATGAGGCGGCACGCAGCCTTACGCGTGCGGACACCACGCCCAGTTTGAGTGTGAGGATGTTCCATGGCCCAATACGCTGCCAACGAAATCGAAAACTTGCCCGATAGCCCTGTTGCTCGCGAGGACCTAGGCGCGGGCGGCACCTCCCGCGGCGCCGGCGCTCGCTCGCCGCTGTTCTGGAAAGTTCTGCTGCTTTCGGTGGCGATTATCTGGGGCTACTCCTTTACCACTATGAAGGATGCGCTCGACACCATTCCGGTGTTCGAGCTGCTCTATGTACGCTTTCTGCCCGCAGCGTTGGTCATGTTTGCCGTCTTCCACAAGCGCATCATTGCACATTTCAACGCTCGCAACCTGATCGTTGGCCTGAGTATGGGCGTGCTCATGTGGGCGGCCTATGCGTTGCAGACGGTCGGTCTGGCACATACTACGGCGGGCAAGAATGCTTTTTTGACGGGCACGTACTGCATCCTTGTGCCGTTCGCGAGCTATTTTCTGAGCGGCGAAAAACTCACCCGCTATAACCTGGGCGCGGCACTGCTGTGCTTGGCGGGCATTGGTTTGGTGGCGCTCGATAGCGTTGAATTCAACATCGGTGACGTCATTACGCTGGCGGGTGCGGTCTTTTTCGCCATCCAGATGGCGGTGACTGCCAAGTACGGTCGCAAAATGGACATCAACGTCATCACGTTTTGGATGTTTGTGGGCAACGGCGTGCTGAGCCTGGCAACGTCGCTGCTATTCGAGACCCAAGCGCCTCTGTCCGTGTGGACGCCGAGCTTTATCACTGCGATGGCGTTTCTCTCGGTGGGCTGCACATGCGTGGCTCTGCTCATCCAAAACGTCGGCCTGGCGCATGTCCCGGCCTCGACGGGCTCGCTGCTCCTTTCGATGGAGTCGCCTTCGGGTGTGCTGTTCTCGGTGCTGCTGATGGGGGAGGCGCTCACCTCGCGCCTGCTCGCCGGCTTCGCGCTCATCTTCCTGTCGATTATCTTGAGCGAGACTCACTTCGATTTTTTGCGTCGAAAGCCGCGCCCGCAATTGTAAACAACTTGTTGCGCCGCCCTCCCGGGGCGGCATTTTTTATGCCTCGCCCTTAAAGTAGTACCTTGCACTTTATGCTATCAAAGTGCTTGCTGCAAAAACGATACTGGAGGGCATCTATGGCACCAGCTTTGTCCGATCTTCAACCGCAATCAGCGCCCAAGGCCACCGCAGCGGCGCAGACCGCTATCGGTGACGGTCTTGTTGCAGAAGCTCAGGCTTTTGCAGACGAGCTCGCTGCGTGGCGACACGATCTACACCAGATGCCCGAGCTGGGTAATAGCCTCCCACAGACCTCTGCGTATATCCAAGCGCGCCTGACCGAGATGGACATCCCGTTTGCCACGCTCGTCGATGGTTCCTGCGTTGTGGGCCTTGTCGGCGCCGGTGCCGCCGCGGCCCAGGGTAATGGCGTCTGCACGAATGAGCAGGCCGGTACGGTCATCATGCTCCGAGGCGATATGGATGCCCTTCCCGTTGTCGAGGAATCCGGCGAGCCCTTTGCATCCACCAATGGCTGCATGCATGCTTGCGGTCACGATATGCACGCGACGGCCCTGCTTGGTGCGGCGCGCCTGCTCAAGGCCCGCGAGGCCGAGCTTGTGGAGGCCAACGCTACCGTCAAGTTGCTGTTCCAGCCGGGCGAGGAGACCTTTGAGGGAGCACGCGCTGCCATCGCCGACGGCTTGCTCGAGAACCCGCGCCCTCAGGCGGCCTTTGCCATGCATGTCAACAGCCAGTCGCCGCTTGGCCTGGTGCTCTACGGCAGCCCGGCGCTCTCGGGTGTGTACGGTTTCCGCATCACGCTCCAGGGCAAGGGCGGCCACGGTTCCAGCCCCGAGATCTGCATCGACCCCATCACGGCCGGCGTCCACGTGCACCTGGCGCTCCAGGAGCTTATCTCCCGCGAGGTGCCGGCGGCCAAGGAAGTCGCACTTACCGTTGGTAAGTTCGCCGGCGGCTTGGCGGCCAACGTCATCCCCGACACCTGCGTGCTCGAGGGAACGCTGCGCGGCTTTGATGTTGAGCTCATGGCTCACCTAAAGACCCGCATCGCGGAGGTCGTTAACGGCGTTGCTACGACCTATCGTACGCCGGCGACCATCGAGACGCTTTCGGATGTTCCGCCGCTTGTACTCGACAGCGATATGACTCAGGCGTCGCTTGGCTACGTGGGCGCAGTGCTGCCCAAGACGGCTTTCTTGCCGCTTTTCCATGCCATGGCGAGTGAGGACTTCGCGCTTATCTCGAGCAAGATCCCAAGTGCGTACTTTACCGTGGGCGCGGCCGTAACCGACACGGACGAACACTTTGCCCAGCACCATCCCAAGGCACGTTTTAACGATGCCGAGCTGCCGCTCGGTGCCGCGGCCTATACCGCCGTCGCTTTGGGCTATATCGCCGACCACCGGTAGCACCCAACCTTGCCTTTCAAGCCTGCGGGCATGGCCGACCTGGGTAAGGTCACGGGCACCATCACCTCGCTTGAGATGGTCGGCGGCACCGTAGGCGCCATTGTCTCGGGTGTGTTGTTCGATGTCACGGGCTCCTTTGCGAGCACCTGGATCGTGTGCCTGATGTGCTCCGTGGTTATGCTTGTGTTCCTGTTGGCGTCCGAGCCCATCGCTGCCAAGCTGCGCGCGAGCGTGGCGGGGGAGTAGACGTCCGTCGCTCTTTTCTGTTCGCCCCGTTCTGTCCGTGGTTGCCCTGGAAGCCGAATGGATGCTCGTACCATCATTCGGTTTTCAAGGCGGCCACGGGCCTACGAATGATCCGTTTTCCTCCGTCCCTAACAGATCATGTGACCCGAAGGGGTCGGAGGAAAGCGGATCGGCTGTCGCGGCGGCGCGTCTGGCCGAACGAGCCCCCATACCCTCGTTCGGTCAGACGCGCTGCCGCGTTTTGTTTTTGTGCCGTATAATGACCACTACCTATGACGCGATACAAAAGAAAGGTGTTTGCCCATGCAGGCACAGAAGGCGGAGGGAACCCGCGACCTTATCGGCGCCGAGATGCGCGCTTGGCAAAAGATGCAGCAGATTGCGGCCGGCGTATTCGAGCCGTTTGGCTTTAAGCCCATCGAGACGCCCGCGATCGAGCAAGTGGACGTGTTTGTCCACGGTATCGGCCAGTCGACCGACGTCGTTCGCAAGGAGATGTTCCGCGTGTTTAGCGGCGCCAACCTTGAGCGCGTCTTTACCGAGGGTACCGATACCAAGCTCAAGCCCAAGCAGCGCCTGGCGCTTCGCCCCGAGGGCACGGCCGGTGTGGTGCGCGCCGTTGTGGAGAACAACCTGGTGCCCCAGGGCTCCACGCCGTTTAAGGCTTACTACGCCGAGGCTATGTTCCGCGGCGAGCGTCCCCAGAAGGGTCGCCTGCGTCAGTTCCACCAGGTAGGCATCGAGTGGCTCGGCGCTCCCGATCCGGCGGCAGACGCCGAGTGCATCATTATGCTCATGGAGTTTTACAAGCGCCTGGGCTTCGATCTTTCCAAGCTTCGTCTACTCATTAACTCGATGGGCGATGCCCAATGCCGTCCGGCCTATCGCGAGCAGGTCAAGCAGTTTATCCTCGATCACGCAGACGAGATGTGCGATGAGTGCCGCGAGCGCGCCGAGCTCAACCCGCTGCGTGCCTTTGACTGCAAGAACGACCACTGCCGCGAGATCATGGCCGACGCCCCGCTGATGGGCGACAACCTGTGCGATGAGTGCCGCGAGCACTACGAGCAAGTCAAGCGCTATCTGGATGCCGCCGGTATCGAGTATGTCGAGGATCCCACCTTGGTGCGCGGCCTGGACTACTACACCCGTACCGTCTTTGAGGTCGAGGCTCCCGGTGCCGGTATCGGCTCCATCGGCGGCGGCGGCCGCTACGATGGCCTCGTCGAGCTCGAGGGCGGCAAGCCCACGGCAGGCGTCGGCTTCGCCGTCGGTTTTGAGCGCGCCCTGCTGGCCCTGCAGGCCTTTGGCAGCGACCTGGGTGCCGAGGAGGTCCCGTGCGTCTACGTCGCCAATGCCGGCAAGGAGCTGCGTCAGAACGTCTTTACCATTACGCAGCAGCTTCGCGCCGCAGGGATTGTGACCGAGGCCGACTATCAGGGCCGTTCGCTCAAGGCCCAGTTTAAGCAGGCCGATAAGGTAGGCGCCAAGCTCATCCTGGTCCTGGGCGGCGACGAGCTTGCCGCCGGCAAGGTCAAGGTGCGCGACATGCAGAGCCATGACGAGGTTCTCGTCGATCTGGCCAACGTCGTCGAGGCGGTTCGCGAGCGTCTGTAGCGTATGATTTTTGAGCTGCGGACCCGCTAACATGTCCCGCTCGCGACGAGCTATTGTTACGGGGGTGTTTCGCATTTATGCGGAATGCCCTCGCTTGCATATGCCGCCCACCGAGAAATACGACCATTTGGGGCAAAAACCCTTGCAATGCAGAAAATACTTTTGTGTGGTAAAGCGCAATCAGTGTCGAAAGTATTTCTCAAACGCCTATAATGAATACCGCATGTTACGTGCATAGAAGGAGGAATGGGAGGAAACGTGGCTGAGAACCTAAGCAACCAGTCTGTACCCGAAGCCGCGGCGCGCGTCGCTGCCGTGGTCAACCGCCTCGTTAACCGAATCGGCTCGAATGCCGAGTCCAGGGAGCGTCTCGCCGAGATCGAGATCCCCGAGGAGCTGCGCGACAATCTGGCGCTGTTCTTGCGCCTGGAGCGCCGTGTGCTTAGCGAGTATGATCCCGAGATCGCGGACCTGTTCGACAAGATTTTGACAGCCGAGATTGTGGTCAATGCCGGCAACCCCGGTACCTGCGCTGCCGACGAAGCCGTCGACGAGCAGGGCGTGCCCACCGCCGACGAGCCCACTGCCGTGGCATTTCGTGAGGTCGTCGATTTGATCGACAGCCTGCCGCTCGATAAGCAGCAGGTCATCGTTCGCGCCTTTACGAGCTTTTTCCATCTGGCAAACCTGTCGGAGGAGAACTACCGTGTGGCGCAGCTGCGCGAGCGCGAGGCCGGTGCGTCGACCGATACCGAGGTCGATCCTGCCAACGAGCTTACCGTTGCCTATCACCAGCTGGTGAATGAGCTGGGTGTCGAGGGTGCCAACGAGCTGCTCGACAAGCTCGAGTTCCACCCTGTCTTTACCGCACATCCCACCGAGGCCCGTCGTAAGGCCGTCGAGGGCAAGATCCGCCGTATCTCCAACCTGCTGGAGGAGCGTCCGCGTCTGGGCGGCTCCGACCTGGTGGAGAACGAGCGCCATATGCTGCAGGAGATCGACGCCCTGGTGCGTACGAGTCCCATCGCGCTCAAGAAGCCCACGCCGGTCGAGGAAGCCGATACCATCATCGACATCTTCGATAACACGCTGTTCGACGTTATCCCCGTTATCTATCGTCGTTTTGACGATTGGGTGCTGGGCGACAAGGCCGGTACTGTGCCGCCGCTGTGCCCGGCGTTCTTCCATCCCGGCAGCTGGATCGGTTCCGACCGCGACGGTAACCCCAACGTCACCGCCAAGGTGAGCCGTGAGGTCGCCGCCAAGTACTTTACGCACATGGTGCTCAAGCTCGAGGACAAGTGCCGCCACATCGGCCGCAACCTCACGCTCGAGGCTACCTACAGCAAGCCGTCGGCCGAGCTCATTAACCTGTGGAACCATCAGGTCGAGATGAGCCCTCGTTACACGGCCCGCGCCGAGCTGATCTCCGAGCACGAGCCGCATCGCGCCGTCATGCTCGTCATGGCCGACCGCCTGAACGCCACCGTCCGTCGTATCACCGACACCATGTACCACAGCGCCGACGAGTTCCTGGATGACCTGCGCGTCGTCCAGCGTTCGCTGGCCGCCTGCGGTGCCGTCCGTGCTGCCTACGGCCCGGTCCAAACCATCATCTGGCAGGTCGAGTCCTTCGGCTTCCATATGGTCGAGATGGAGTTCCGTCAGCACTCCGTGGTGCATGCCCGCGCCCTTAAGGATATCCACGAGAACGGTATCCATGGCGACCTGCAGCCCATGACGCGCGAGGTCATCGATACCTTCCGCGCTATCGGCTCCATCCAAAAGCGCTACGGCAAGAAGATGGCGCACCGCTACATCATCTCGTTCACCAAGAGCGCCCAGCATGTGGCCGACGTCTTTGAGCTTGCCCACCTGTCCTTTGCACACGAGGAGGATGTCCCCGAGCTCGACGTGATCCCGCTGTTCGAGCAGCTCGAGGACCTCGAGGGCTGCGTCGACGTGCTCGACCAGATGCTTACGCTGCCCGTGGTGCAAAAGCGCCTTGCCCAGACCAACCGCCGCATGGAGGTCATGCTGGGCTATTCCGACTCCTCCAAGGACGCCGGTCCTACCACGGCCATGCTCGCGCTGCACTCCGCGCAGGAGCGCATCGCCAAGTGGGCCGAGAAGAACGATATCGACCTGGTGCTCATGCACGGTCGCGGCGGTGCCGTGGGCCGTGGTGGCGGCCCGGCCAATAAGGCCGTGCTGGCGCAGCCCAAGGGTTCGGTCAACTGCTTCTTTAAGCTCACCGAGCAGGGCGAGGTCATCTTTGCCCGTTACGGCAACCGCACGCTGGCTCAGCGCCATGTTGAGTCCGTTGCTGCCGCAACGCTTTTGCAGTCGGCCCCGAGTGTCGAGAAGACCAACACCGAGACCACGCAGAAGTTCTGGGATATGGCCGAGAAGCTCAACACCGCAAGCCACGAGCGTTATCTGGACCTGCTGAACACCGAGGACTTTACACCGTGGTTCTCGACCGTGACGCCGCTGACCGAGGTCGGTCTGCTGCCGATCGGCTCGCGTCCCGCCAAGCGCGGCCTGGGTGCCAAGTCGCTCGACGACCTGCGTACCATTCCGTGGATCTTCAGCTGGAGCCAGGCACGCATTAACCTGGCCGCTTGGTACGGCCTGGGCACCGCCTGCGAGCAGTTTGGCGATCTGGACCAGCTTAAGGCTGCCTACCAGGAGTGGCCGTTCTTCCGCACCTTTATCGACAACATCGAGATGTCGATCGCCAAGACTGACCAGCGCATCGCCAAGATGTATCTGCACCTGGGCGATCGCCAGGATCTATCCGAGAAGGTCTTCACCGAGATGCAGCTCACTCGTAAGTGGGTCCTTGCCATCGTCGGTGACGAGTGGCCGCTGCAGCGCCGCCGTGTGCTTGGCTGTGCCGTTCGCGTGCGCAACCCCTACGTCGACGCCCTGTCCATCGCCCAGGTCCGCGCCCTTCGCGAGGTGCGTATGAACCAGGACGAGATGACCGAGGAGAAGAAGGCCGAGTACATGAGCCTGATTCTTTCGACTGTGACCGGCGTCTCGGCAGGATTGCAGAACACGGGGTAATCGATAGCCCTGTGGCTCTCACCGGGACCCGATGGGTTTCCCTCTGAATGCGTCCTCGCACTTGAAGCCCCCTTATCCTGCTCCTTCGGAGCTGTGGATAGGGGGGCTTCGTGCTGCGGAATGCATTCAGAGGGAAACCCATCGGGCCCCTTCGTCCTCGGTCTTCTGGGATTAAAGCTGAAGGGAATAAGGCGCGCTTCGCGCATAGCGTGGAGTGCGGCGAGGGCTTCTTGCGTCCTGCGGAGTGTGCCTAAAAGTAAACTAATGGCGGGCCCTGCGATGTCCGGTCTTCGGCGGATCAGCCGCTGGGTGAGGGTGGTGCTTGGGGCGACGTGCAAAAAACGGAGTTTTCAGCAGCCAAAGATTGGTGCATAAGGCTATGGGTGACGTTCGCGGCTCCTGTTGATGCTTTTGCATGACGATTGGGCTTTGTCGATGTTCATATATGGCTGGTTTCTCGCCGCATGCCATCCAGATGGGACGAACCATGAGGACTATCTACCTTTTGAAAGACTTTTGGCACCAAAATCTTATCCCGCGATGCTGAATACTCGCAAAAATGCACGCTCCGGAGGGCACTACCCTGTTACGGCTAGAAATCCATGCGCCATTTTATGCAATTAATTAACGCATTTATGCAAAATGGCTTACGTGCGTACGTCTCGGGCTAGATGTTTGCCTCGGCGCTGCGTAAATCATCCTGTCTATAGTGTCTTTGACAGGCGGCCGCGGTCCCGTTTGGGGTCGCGGCCGTTTTGTTGTGGGTCAAATATGAACGTTGTGTTAATGAGTCGGTGGACGGTGGTGTTTTTCGGTGAGCGGCGTATCCTTCCAACGGTTTATCTAGTGTGTCAGTTGAAAAGGAAGAGGGCGCTCGTCATTGTTTGAATGTGAACTGCCGTTTGACCACAAGACGTTGCATCTGGAGCTCGAGGATAAGAACTTCGCGGGTGTGATGGAAGGTCATCAAAACGAGTTTAAGACCACGAAATCGCAGGAAGAGCTGGTAGAGGAGTCACTTGCCAACCCTTATGGCTCGCCTTCGCTCGAGGAGCTTTGTGCTGGCAAGAGAGATATCGTCATTATTAGCTCCGATCATACGCGCCCCGTTCCCTCGCGTGTGACGATGCCTATTCTGCTGCATCACATCCATTCCGCTGCACCCGAGGCTCGCGTGCGTATTTTGGTTGCTACGGGTATGCACCGTCCGTCGACGCACGAGGAACTCGTCAACAAGTATGGCGAGGAGATTGTTGCCAACGAGGAAATCGTTATGCACGTCGCGACTGACGACAGCATGATGAAAAAGATTGGCACCCTGCCTTCCGGTGGCGAGTGCATCATCAACAAGATTGCCGCCGATTGCGATCTGCTGCTTGCCGAGGGCTTTATTGAGCCGCACTTCTTTGCCGGTTTCTCTGGTAGCCGCAAGTCCGTCCTGCCTGGCATCGCCAGCTACAAGACCATCATGTACAACCACAACGGCCAGTTTGTGAATGATTCCCACTCGCGTGCCGGCAACCTGTGCCACAACCACGTGAGCGAGGACATGTTTGCTGCCGCCGAGATGGCTCACCTTGCCTTTGTGCTTAACGTGGTGCTCAACGGCAAGCACGAGGTCATCGGCTCCTTTGCCGGCGATATCCACAAGGCGCACGAGGCCGGCTGCGAGTTCGTGAAGAGCCTTGCCGGCGTTGAGCCCGTCGAGTGCGAGATTGCCATCACCACCAACGGCGGCTACCCGCTCGACCAGAACATCTACCAGGCTGTGAAGGGCATGTGCTCTGCCGAGGCCACGCTTCCCGAGGGCGGCGTGATTATCGATGTCGCCGGTTGTGCCGACGGTCACGGTGGCGAGGGCTTCTATCACAACATCGCCGACAACGATCCTGCGGAGTTTGAGCGCGCCTGCATCGACCGTCCTAAGGACGAGACCCTGCCCGACCAGTGGACGAGCCAGATCTTTGCCCGCATCCTGGCGCATCACCCTGTGATCATGGTTACCGACCTGTGCGATCACCGGATGATCAAGGATATGCACATGACGCCGGTCAACACCCTCGATGAGGCGCTCAAGCTCGCCTTTGAGATGAAGGGTGCCGATGCCAAGGTGGCCGTCATTCCCGATGGCCTGGGCGTTGTCGTCGCTCAGCACTAGTACGCGGCCTAAACGAATCGTTTATAACCGACAAGAAAGATAAGGTTTTATGCTTACCAAACTCCTCTGCGAATTCGGCGCAACGGCCCTCATGATCATCTTTGGCGTGGGCGTGCACTGCGATACCGTGCTCAAGGGCACCAAGTATCAGGGTTCCGGCCATATGTTTGCCATCACCACTTGGTCTTTTGGCATCTCGGTCTGCCTGTTTGTCTTTGGCGGCGCCGTGTGCATGAACCCGGCTATGGTGCTCGCCCAGTGCATCGTAGGTCTGGTGCCGTGGGGCAGCTGCATCCCCTTCATGATCGCCGATATGCTCGGCGGCTTTGTGGGCGCTGTAATCGCTTGGCTTATGTACGCCGATGAGTTCAAGGCTTCCGAGGGCGTCGTCGACCCCATTGCCCAGCGCAACATCTTCTCGACCAACCCCACCACCGAGGGCACCAACTATGCCCGTAACTTCTTCTGCGAGGCTATCTGCACCTTCGTGTTCATCAGCGCCATCCTTGCTGCTGCTAGCCGCGCCGGCGAGAACGTTCTGATGCTCGCTATCTGCGTCGGTCTGATCGTTTGGGCCGTCGGCATGGGCATGGGCGGCATCACCGGCTTCGCCATGAACCAGGCTCGTGACCTTGGCCCTCGCATGGCCTATCAGGTGCTGCCGATCAAGAACAAGGCCGATAACAACTGGAAGTACGGCCTGCTCGTTCCTGGCATCGCGCCGTTTGTCGGTGCCGCTCTGGCCGCGCTGTTTGTGCATGGTTTCTTGGGCATGTTCTAGTCCAAGGCTACATAGGTTGTTCGCCGTCCGCATGGGGTAACTTCCCAGCGCGTCCTCGGACATGCAAAAAGGCTCGCTGCGCACTTTATGCGGCGAGCCTTTTTGCGTCCTGCGGAGTGCGCTGGGAAGTTACCCCATGCGGACGGCTGCGGGGTCTTTGTTGCGTTCGCACAAGCAACCCAACATATATATCTGAATTTGGATGGGAGGGGCTTGTTGCTGTTGGGGGGCATTGAAGCGCGAGTGGCACTTTGGGATGCGTGGCGGCCTGGGTTGGGGCGATGCTTTAGGTTGAGCCTCTTACTTAGTTGAAGAGGGGTTTTATGGCTGATAGGTAGTCTTTGGCTACTTCGGCCTTATCTGCTTGGAAGTTGTGCCAGGCCCACCATTGGACCATTCCTACGAAGCTTGAGGCTATGTGGTGTAGTAGGAAGCTGCGGTCCATGGTGCCGGCGGGGCCGTTTGGGTCGGTAGGGACGGTTTCGGCTGCGCGCGACATGATGGTCTTGCGGAGACAGTCGGCGAAGACGCGGGAGCCGGCGCCGGCTACGAGGGCTCGAACGCCCTGACGGCGTTCCCAGAGGTTGTTGAGGATATGCTCGACCTGCACGAGTGGGTCGTCGAGCGGTGTGCCATCGTCGTCGAGGGCGTGGGTGCAGATGTCGCTCACGAGCTCGGACAGTAGGTCGTCTTTGCTCTTAAAGAGGCCGTAGAATGTCGCGCGGCCTACGTGGGCGCGCGCGATGATGTCGCCGACGGTGATCTTGCCGTAGTCCTCTTCGCGTAGCAGCTCGGAGAACGCCGCGACGATCGCGGCGCGGCTTTTGGCCTTGCGGGCATCCATGGCTATGCGTCCTCGTCAACGAGGAGACAACGGAGCGTGCCGGAGCAACCCTCGTAGGGGCGTTTGCCGGCGCCGTAGCCGACGGCTTTGATGCGGTAACGGGCCGGCAGGTGCTCGGACGTGCGCAGTGCGGCGACGATGGCGGCGCCCGTGGGCGTCACGAGCTCGCCGGCGACCGGTGCGGGCGTGAGAGCGATATTGCCTGCTTGGCATAGGTTGATGACGGCGGGCACCGGGATGGGCATAAGGCCGTGGGCGCAGCGGATGGTGCCGTGGCCCTCGGAAAGCGACTCGACCACGATGTCCTCAATACCCAGGTCATCGAGGCAGATAGCGACAGAGCAGACGTCGACGATGGAGTCGACGGCGCCTACCTCGTGAAACAGGACGGTGTCGGGCGTTTTGCCGTGAGCCTTGGCCTCGGCAGCAGCGAGTACGGAAAAAATGGCAAGGGCGCGACGCTTGGCGCCATCGCTTAGCTGTGAGCCGTCGATGATGGCGGTGACGTCCGCCAAAGAACGGTGGTGGTGGGCGTGATGGTGACCCTCGTGGCCATGACCGTGGCCCTCATGGTCATGCTCGTGGCAGTGCTCGTGTTCATGCCCGCCATGATCATGATGGTGGTGCTCATGCTCGTGTGTGTGCTCGGCAGCTGCTTCGTTGCCGTAGAGCCAGGCCATGTCGTGGTCGTGGTTCTCGAGCTCCTCTGCCAGCTGAACGTCAAAGTCGCAGGCGTCGATGCCATGCTTGTTTACGCGCGTCACGGAGATCGAAAAGCCGTCGACCGGCAGCGTGGCGAGCTGTTCGCGCAGGTGCTCCTCGCTGGCGCCCAGGTCGAGCAGGGCTGCGACGGTCATGTCGCCGCTGATGCCCGAGGTGCCGTCGATGATAAGCGTGTGCTGATGGTTGGACATAGAATGCTCCTTAACGGGCGCAGGGCGTGCCGGCACTCAGATGATTGATAAGACTTGCCTGGTAGGCGGCACCAAAGCCGTTGTCGATATTGACGACCGAAACGCCGCTGGCGCAGGAGTTGAGCATGGCGAGCAGCGCGGCTACGCCACCAAAGCTCGCGCCGTAGCCCACGCTGGTGGGAACGGCGATGACCGGACAGCTCGCCAGGCCGCCGACAACGCTCGCCAGCGCGCCTTCCATGCCGGCGATGGCGATGACCACCTGTGCTTGGGCGAGCTCCTCGGCATGAGCGAGCAGGCGGTGCAGGCCGGCAACACCTACGTCGTAGAGGCGATCGACCTCGTTGCCGTAGAACTCGGCCGTCAACGCGGCCTCCTCGGCGACGGGCAGGTCGCTCGTGCCGGCGCAGGCGACGACGATGCGTCCGTTGCCTGTAGGGGAGGGCTTGCCACCCACCAGGGCGAGCTGTGCGTCCGGGACATATCCCAGGTCGATGCCGTTGCCGAGAAGCTCCGAGGTGCGCGCGGCTTTTTCGGCATCCAAGCGTGTGACCAGGATACGCTCCTGGCCGGCATCGCGCAGCGCCTCGATAATGGTGGCAATTTGCTCGGAGGTTTTACCCGCACCGTAGACAACCTCGCCGGCTCCCTGGCGCACTCCGCGCGAAAGATCGAGCTGCGCAAAGCCCAAATCGGCGGTCGGAGCCGTCTGGATGCGCGTAAGGGCGACGGCCGGGGTGACTGATCCGCCGGCAACATCGCTCAGCAGCTGCTCAAGATCTCGCTTATCCATATATGTTCCCTTCGACGGCGCAAAGTCTAGCACTCAAAGGGTATGTTTCCGAACACTAAGACAAAATTGTTCGGAAACTATAGGACAGACTGATTCAATTGTTAGACGGATCGGCTAGTCGCGTAGGATGATGTCCATGGCGAGCATCAGGTTGCGCTCGTTGATGGCAAACGGGGCTGCCTCGCGTGTCTTGGGCTTGGCGCAAAACGCGATGCCCGTGCCCGCGGCCTGGATCATGGGGATGTCGTTTGCCCCGTCGCCAATAGCGACCGTGTGGGCCATGTCGACGCCGCACTCAACTGCCCAGTCCAGCAGCTGGATGAGCTTGGACTCCTTGGTCACAATGTCTGCCGCCAGCTTACCCGTGAGCTTGCCGTCTACGACCTCCAGGCGGTTGGCCAGGCAAAAGTCGATACCCGCGGCAGCCACGATCTTGTCGGCGACCTCGCGGAAGCCGCCGCTCACCACGCCGACCTTCCAGCCCTTGCTGTGTGCCGAGCGCACAAGCTCCAACGCGCCGGGGGTAAATGTCACACGCTCAAAGGTGCGCTCGAACACACTCTCGTCCAGGCCGGCGAGCAGCCCCACGCGCTCCTCGAGCGCTTGCTTAAAGTCCAGCTCGCCGCGCATGGCGCGTTCGGTGATCTGTGCCACCTGCTCGCCCACGCCGGCCTCCTCGCCCAAAAGATCGATGACCTCCTGGTTGATGAGCGTGGAGTCGATATCCATAACGATGAGGCGTGCAGTCATGACGGGCCTTTCCAAGTGCTGTTTTATTGGGGCATATTGTCGCACGTGACGAGCGCGGGCGGGTGCCGCGGCGCGTCAATTGTTTCGTCTCCGTCAAGTCTTTGGGCAGGAGCTACTTTTTCGCGGTACATCGGCGCAGGTGCGATAACATAGAACGCCATGTCTGGCTGCGCGGTTTACGCAGGCTGGGCAAATCTGTACGACGCCGCCCGGAACGACACGGGGCGGCACAGATCCATAAAGGAGGATCACTGGTATGAGCCAGACCCGTCCCATCGACGAGCATTCCATGCACACCCGTACCTGCGGCGAACTTCGCCGCGAGAGCGTGGGCGAAGAGGTCACCCTCACCGGTTGGGTGAGCCGTCGCCGTGACCACGGCGGCCTTATTTTCTGCGACCTTCGTGACCGCGAGGGCATCACGCAGCTCACCTTCGACCCCGAGCACTCCGACGGCGACGCCTTTAAGATTGCCGAGACCATGCGTCCCGAGTGGCCCATCAAGATCCACGGCGTCGTACGCTCCCGTGGCGAGGAGACCACCAATGCCAAGCTCGCGACCGGCGAGATCGAGGTCCTGACCGACCACGCCGAGGTGCTCAAC
>NZ_JBDMHA010000018.1:0-10697 GCF_039752985.1 Collinsella aerofaciens | reverse complement strand
GCGCTGCACAACCGTGAGTTCATGGAGGTCGAGACGCCCTCCCTGTTCAAGTCCACGCCCGAGGGCGCCCGCGACTTCATCGTTCCCAGCCGCATCCAGCCGGGCAACTTCTACGCCCTGCCGCAGTCCCCGCAGCTCCTGAAGCAGCTGCTTATGGTCGGTGGCGTCGAGCGCTACTACCAGGTTGCCAAGTGCTTCCGCGACGAGGACCTGCGTGCCGACCGTCAGCCCGAGTTCACCCAGGTCGATATCGAGATGTCCTTCGTGGACCAGAACGATGTCATGAGCGCGCTCGAAGAGGTTCTTGCCGATGCCTTCGGTCGCATGGGTGTCGAGATGCCCACGCCGCTGCGTCGCATGAACTACTGGGACGCCATGGACACCTATGGCTCCGACAAGCCCGATACTCGCTACGGCATGCACCTGGTCGATCTGACCGACATCTTTGCCAACTCCAAGTTCAAGGTCTTCGCGACCGCCGCGAACGAGGAGGGCTCCGTCGTCAAGGCCATCAACGCCAAGGGCGCCGGTGCCTGGGCACGTGCCAAGATCGATAAGCTCGCCGGCGTGGCCTCCACGTTTGGCGCCAAGGGCCTGGCCTGGATCGCCTTCCGCGAGGACGGCTCCATCAACAGCCCCATCGTCAAGTTCTTCTCGGACGAGGAGATGACTGCTCTGCGCGAGCGCATGGACGTCGAGCCCGGCGACCTCGTGATGTTCGCCGCCGGCCCGCGCCTGCTCTCCGACGAGATCCTGGGCGGCATGCGTTCGCACATGGCCAACGCGCTCGAGATCAAGCGCGAGGGCCACGACTTCCTGTGGGTCGTTAACTTCCCGCTGTTCCACTGGGACGAGGACCGCAAGGCCTACGCTGCCGAGCACCAGCCCTTCACCCTGCCGACCGAGACCGACATCGCCAAGATCGAGGCCGACCCGTTGGCAGCCGGTTCTTGCACCTACGACTTTGTCATGGACGGCTTTGAGGCCGGCGGCGGCGGCATGCGTATCCACAACGCCGAGATGCAGATGTCCATGCTCAAGCTCCTGGGCTTTACCGAGGAGCGCGCCGAGTCTCAGTTTGGCTTCCTCATGGAGGCCCTCAAGTTTGGTGCACCCCCGATGGGCGGTTTTGCTCTGGGCCTGGACCGCGTGTGCATGCTGCTCACCGGCTCCGATTCCATCCGCGACGTCATGGCGTTCCCCAAGACGGCCAGTGGCTCCGACCTCATGTCGGGCGCCCCGAGTGCCGTTTCCGGCGCCCAGCTCAAGGACGTCAGCCTGCGCCTGATGTAGGCGAGCGGCTATATATTGCTTGCAACGAGGGAAGGACGTGTGCCTTCCCTCGTTTTTTATACGCCGAGATTGTGAGGGCTTGGGATGACCGGGCGTCGCGGAAACTGCGACCCAGAATCCAGCCAAATAACGGGTCGCACTTTCCGGTTGAGCTTCTGGCGGAAAGTACATCCCAGAATCGGCGTTCGGAATGGGTCGGGCTTTCCGCTAAAGCAGCCTAGCGGAAAGCCCGGCCCAGTTTCCTACAGTGAGTCTCTCTGAACGAGCTGCATGTGCATGACGGTGGTGGTGGGCACGGCGCCATTGATCATATCGAGCGCAATGCCTGCGGCCATGCGGCCTTCCTCGCGAAGCGGCTGACGAATGGTCGTCAACGCGGGGACGCTGCGAGCTGCGACCTCGTGGTCATCGAAGCCCACGACCGAAACGTCTTTGGGTACGCTAATTCCTGCTTCGTTGAATGCGGCGATAACGCCGGTTGCGATACGGTCCGATCCGCATAGCACGCCGTCGGCATGTATTTCGCGCGCGAGCAACCGCCGCGTGGCTTGGTAGCCGTCTCCGCTGCTCCATCCGGTATAGATGACATTTTCATCCGGAAGGCTTTCGCCCAAAATTGCACGGTAGCCGCGAAGGCGGTCGATGACGGCGGGGTTATCCTGCGGCCCCAGCACGGCAACGATGTCCTTGCGTCCGCGATCTTTCATAGCGAGCGCCGCAAAGCGTCCGCCCTCTTCGTCGTCGGAGTAGACCGTCGAGAACACGTCGCGATAGGGATGGCCCTCGAGCTGGCCGCATAACACAGTGGGTACGCCCAGCTCGCGCAGCACCTCGAGCAGCTCACTGCCCTTGTAGGGCGAGACGTCGATGGCGGCGTCAAACGAGCGGCGCTCAAAATGCTCGCGTGCGCGGTTGCGCTCATGCGAGGAAGATGCCTGCAAGATCACGGGCAAGTAAGACGACTCCGAAAGTTCCTCGGTAATGCCGCTTAAAAACTCACTGTAGGTGGGATCGCTAAACAGCTCGCTCAAAGGCTCGGTAACCAGTACGGCGATAATTTCCGTGCGTCCGACGGCGAGCGCCCGGCCGCGTGCGTTGGGAACGAAGTTAACCTTTTTCGCCGCCGCGCGGACGCGCTTTTTAGTTTCCTCGCTAATGCGGGGGGAGTCGTTGAGGGCACGCGATGCCGTGGAGCGCGAAACACCGGCAGCTTCAGCAACCTCGGCAAGCGTGGGTGCGGTGCGTGCTGGTTGGGTCATGGCGTCTCCTGTGCAATTGGGTCGGTGGGCTATCGATAAAGGCTAATGCGGATACAGATAACTATAGCGCGCGTGAACGGCGTCCATGGTATCCGGTGACCGGTGTCGTTTTGCAATCAAACTGCGACTGAGCACGGCATGTATGGGCGAGACATAGGCAGGCGCGACAGTTGCCTGTGAGTTCAAGAACGATGCCCCGTGCTGTGCACCTAAGCTTAGGGTGACATAAGTAGCATGGTTGTACAACCGGTTGCACCGTTAATCCGACAAAATCGACCGTTCGGCGGACAACCGGTTGCACAGATTTTTGTACCGCCCGTAAGATAAGGACAACCGGTTGCACAAAGAAGCACTACGATGACGAAGGAGCATCACCATGGACGCCATTAACGATTGGGAAAACCAAGCGCTCACCCACAGGAACCGCCTGGCACCCCATGCGTACTTTATGGGTTATGAGACCGCCGATCTCGCCGCTACGTACAGCCGCGAGCTGTCGCGCGGATTTGTCCAGCTGTCCGGCTCGTGGCAGTTCCGCCTTTTTGAGGGCCCCGCGGCCGTCTCCAACGAAGCACTTTGCACGTACAAGCCCGAGTGGGATCACGTGGAGGTTCCGCACCTGTGGCAGGTAGACGGCTATGGCAACCTTGCCTACACCGACGAGGGTTTTCCGTTCCCGGTGGATCAGCCGTTCGTTCCCTCCGACGACCCTACGGGCGTCTACCAGCGCATCGTCAAACTTCCCGCCGTGCCTGCCGGCGCTCGCGAGATTATTCGCTTCGACGGTATCGAGAGCTACGGCGAGCTGTATGTCAACGGCAAGTTTATCGGCATGACCAAGGGTTCGCGCCTGTCCGCCGAGTTTGACGTGACCGACGCGCTCGTCGAGGGCGACAACCTGTTTGCGGTCAAGGTTCTGCAGTACAGCGATGGTAGCTACATCGAGGACCAGGACATGTGGTGGGCATCGGGCATCTTCCGCGATGTGTACCTCATGCAGCGTCCCGCCGCGCATCTGGTCGACTTTAGGTTCCGTACGCACCGCGAGGGCGATGCCGCTCTGATCACGCTCGATACGGTTGCCGAGGGCGCAAGTCGCGTCGTGTATACGCTCAGCGATGGCCAGAATGTGGTCGCTACGGGCGAGTGCGTCGACGGCCATGCCGAGTGCAGCGTTGCCGATGCCCACTTCTGGAACCCCGAGGACCCCTTCCTCTATGACCTTACGCTTGAGGTCTACGACGGCGGCGAGATCAGCGAGTACGTTCCGCATCGCCAAGGCCTTGCCGAGGTGACGGTCGAGGGCAATCATATCTACCTTAACGGCACCTACTTTAAGATGCATGGCGTCAACCGCCACGACCACGACGATCACAAGGGTCGCGCCGTGGGTCTCGAGCGCATGCGCCGCGACCTGGAGCTCATGAAGCAGCACAACATCAACGCGGTGCGCACGTCCCACTACGCCAACGATCCGCGCTTCTACGAGCTGTGCGACGAGTACGGCATCATGCTGGTCGCCGAGACCGATATGGAGAGCCACGGCTTCGAGAATATCGGCAATATCGCCCTGGTCACCGACGACCCTGCCTGGGAGCCGGCTTACGTTGACCGTGTTGAGCGCCTGGTGATGCAGGAACGCAACCACGCGTGCATCATCATGTGGTCGATGGGCAACGAGAGCGGCTATGGCTGCAACATCCGCGCGATGTACGCCAAAGCTCACGAGCTCGACGGTCGTCCGGTCCACTACGAGGAGGATCGCAACGCCGATACCGTCGACGTCATTTCCACCATGTACTCCCGCGTGTCGCAGATGAACGACTTTGGCGAGCATCCGTTCCCCAAGCCGCGCATCAACTGCGAGTACGGCCACTCCATGGGTAATGGTCCCGGAGGCCTGTCCGAGTACCAGGAGGTCTTCGATCGCTGGGATTGCATCCAAGGCCAGTTTATTTGGGAATGGTGCGACCACGGTTTGGCTGCTGTGACCGAGGACGGCGTTGCCTACGACATGTATGGCGGCGACAACGGCGATTACCCCAACAACAGCAACTTCTGCATCGACGGCATGGTGTTCCCCTGGCAGCAGCCGAGCCCGGGCCTTACCGAGTACGGCCAGGTCATCTGCCCGGTTCGCATGGCCTACGATGCCGAGGCGGGCGAGCTGACCGTCACCAACAAGCGTTGGTTTACCACCCTCGAGGATGTCTGCCTGTCGGCGGAGACCCTGGTGGACGGCGACGTGGTCTGCCGCAAGACGCTCATGCCCGGTGCGGTTGCCCCCGGCGAGTCCGTCCAGCTTCCGCTGGTGATTCGCGAGGCCGCAGTGGGCGAGACCCTGCTGACCGTGCACGCCTACACCATGGCGGCTCACGCCTGGTGCGAGCCGATGTTCCAACTGGGTGCAAGCCAGTTTGCCATCGCAAACCATCCGGCGCCGGCAATTGCCGCCCCCACTCGTCCTGAGCTTACGGTCGAGGAGACCGAGCAGGAGATTCGTATTCGCTCCCTCAACGGCGAGCTGACCTTCAGCAAGGTCAACGGTACCGTGAGCGAGTGGAAGGCATCCGGTCGCGACGTCATGACCTCCGGTCCCCAGGTTGGTTTTTGGCATCCGCTCGTCGATAACCACGCCCAGGAGTACGACTCCCTGTGGAAGGATAACTTCATCGATGTGATGCAGACGTCTACCCGCAATGTTTCTTGGAAGCAGGACGACAATGCGGTTGTCGTTACCGTGAGCCAGCGTATCGCTCCTCCCGTCCGCGCGTTCGGCATGCGCGTCGAGCTCGTCTATACCGTGCTTCCGAGTGGCCGCGTCGACCTCAAGGTTTCCGGCGAGCCCTACGGCGACTATTCGGACATTATCCCGCGCATCGGCATCTCCTTCGAGGTCCCCGGTTGTGATCGTGCCGTCGAGTGGTATGGCCACGGCCCGGGCGAGAACTATCCGGACTCGCTGCGCGCCAACCCGGTCGGTCATTACCGCACTACGGTCGACGACATGTTCACGCCCTACGTTATGCCCCAGGACTGCGCCAACCGCGAGGGTACCCGCTGGGTCGCCCTGCGCTCCAGCCACGGTGACGGTCTGGTCGTGACGCGTCCGAGCGACGCCGCTTCCAATCCGTTCTCGTTCTCCGCATGGCCCTATAGCTGCGAGGCTATCGATAATGCCAAGCATGTCTACGATCTTGTCCCGGGCGACACGGTTACGGTCAACATCAACGACCAGCTGCTCGGCCTTGGCTCGAACTCTTGGGGTTCCGAGGTGCTCGATTCCTATCGCACCCGTTTTGAGAGCTTCAGCTTTGAGGTGTCCCTGCGACCGCTGACGTCTGCCGATCTGGCTCAGGCGCTGGCACCCATTAAGGAGGCATAAGTCATGCATATCTTTAACTCGCGTGCCGATTTCGACGCCCAGATGAAGTCCGTCAAGAAGTGGATGCGTACCGGTCAGGCACTCGACGGCGTTTCTGAACTGCAGCACGATGTGGCGTACTCTATCGGCGACTCGCTGGTGTATTGGTGGGTGAACGCCCACGAGGCGGCTACTGCCGATCTGGTCGGTCACCGTCGCTACCATGCCGTGCTCGCCCCGCTCGACGGCAATCTGACCGTTGAGGTGGCTTCCAAGGCCGATCTTACCTGTACGCGCGCCTACAGCGATATCGATGATCGCGAGCGCTTTGAGGGTACGGGGGAGACCGTGACGATTCCCACCGGCGGCGTTGCCGTCGTCGAAATTGACGAGGCCTACCGTGTCGTGGCCGATGCCGCGGATCCCCGCGTCGTGGTACTGCACGTGACAGTCGAAGGTTATTCCTTCCCCAACAAGTAGTATTCGTCCGCCTGGACGTTTGCTTCGCGCCGTTAAGGGGGATGGCTTTGTTGACTCCCTTTTCCCCATTCCCCTTAGCAGGTGCGCCGTCCGTGTTTGCACTTGCAGCTCGGACGGTTTTAGATGACATTTAACAGATGATTGGGAGGGCTTATGAGCTCTGAAAAACGAGGAACGATTGGTTCGTTCGCTCTGCTGGGCATGACGGTCGCCGCCGTGTTCGGTATCAAGAACATCATCAACAACAACGCGGCCATCGGCTTGGCAGCTGCGCCGTCGTTCTTCTTCGCCACGCTTTTGTACTTTGTCCCCTATACCCTGGTTA
This sequence comes from Collinsella aerofaciens, assembly GCF_039752985.1. Lineage (GTDB taxonomy): Bacteria > Actinomycetota > Coriobacteriia > Coriobacteriales > Coriobacteriaceae > Collinsella > Collinsella aerofaciens_BT. The sequence goes on along the minus strand of NZ_JBDMHA010000018.1, from coordinate 3,976 downwards.
CCGCCGAGTTCGTCGGCCTCAACAAGGACTCCGAGTCTGGCGTGTACGCATGGGTTAAGACCTCGATGGGTGGTCGCTGGGCGTTCCTGACGGCATTTAGCTACTGGTTCGTTAACCTGTTCTTCTTTGCGTCCGTCCTGCCCAACGTCATCATCTACGCGAGCTACGTGTTCTTTGGTGCCAACGCCGAGCTTTCGCAGCTGTGGATCACCATTATCGAGATCGTCGTCTTTGCTATCGCCACGTGGGTTTCGACCAAGGGCGCTAAGTGGATCGGCTCCATTTCCTCCTTCGGTTCGACCGCGGCTCTCGGCCTGACCGCTGTGTTCATCCTGCTGTCCCTGGCTGCTGCCTTTGGCGGCGTTGGGTTCGCTACGGCTCCTACTCCCGCTAACATGGCTCCCGACATGAGCAACTTCGCAACTGCGTGGGGCTTCTTCGGTACGCTTGCCTGGATCATCCAGGGCGTTGGCGGCGCTGAGTCTGTCGGCGTGTTCCTTAACGACCTTAAGGGTGGCGTCAAGGCCTTCGTGCGCACCGTCGTTATCGCCGGCCTGACCATCGGCCTTCTGTATGCAGGCGCTTCGCTGCTGGTTAACCTGTTCATCCCCGAGGGCGGCGTTGCCATCTCCACCGGTATCTTCGACGTATTCGGTGCTGTCTTTGCCCACTTTGGCATTCCCATGGAAGTGTCTACGCGCGCCATCGGCTTGATCCTTCTCGCCGCCACGCTGGGCTCCCTCATGATGTGGACCTCCGCTCCCATCAAGGTCTTCTTCACCGAGATCCCCAAGGGCGTCTTTGGTAGCAAGATCGTCGAGCTCAACGAGCATGGCATTCCTGCCCGCGCTGCTTGGCTGCAGTTCGCCATCGTCGTCCCCATCCTGATCATTCCGGCCCTGGGCTCCGGTAACCTCGACGACCTGCTCATGATCGTTACCAACATGACTGCTGCCACCGCTCTGCTCCCACCGCTGCTGATTTTGCTTGCCTACTTTATGCTGCGCAAGAACTTTGACGCCGCTCCCCGTGGCTTCCGCATGGGTTCGCGCCGCTTTGGCCTGGTCGTTGCCGCATTCCTGCTTGTGGTCTTCTGCTTCGTGCTTATCTGCGGCACCATTCCGCTCGATCAGCCGCTGTGGCTGACGCTGGTCTACAACGTTGGCGGCGTGGTTGTCTTCTTGGGCCTTGCCGTGATGTGGTACAACCGCTACATCAACCGCCTGCGCGAGACCGATCCCGAGGCCGCCGAGAACGAGCTTCGCCCTTCCGTCCTCGATATGATGGAGTAGCGGCTAGGATTAATCTACGGCTGTGGAATAAATCGATTCCCTTTCCTAAGGAGGGGCCTTACGAGGCCCCTCCTTTTGTGTTTTGGGGCATGGTTTTGGCCCCCGTGGTCAAAAAATGCCAAATATGAGTACTGTTGCAAAAGAAGTGCCATATTTTTCGGCCTGCTCTGAGCGAAAATGGGCTCAAAATCGATTTATCTAACTCCCTTTAAAGGGCGTTTGACGGCTTTCAACCTCTTCGAATCGCTCAAGCTAGGCAATTTGCTCTCGATTTTGCTGCTACTAAATTTGTGACAGTACTCATATTTGCCACTTTTTGACCACGGGGTATCCGGAGGGGCCCTCGATAAGCATCTAACGCTACAATAACTACCACGTGGCTGGGTTTGCCGGCCGAATGTGTGATGTCGTGGGAGGGGACATGGTCGAGTTTACAAAGACGATTAAAGATCCGTTGGGACTACACGCCCGCCCGGTTGCGCTGCTCTATGACATCATTGCCAAGCACCGTAGCGACGTGTCGGTCAGCATCGGCGACCGCCATACCGACGGTCGCGATGTCATGGGCCTCATGGCTCTCTACGGCGAGTGCGGCGAGGACATCATCTTTCGCGTTTCGGGCGTAGACGAGGCTTCCTGCGTTACGTCGATCAGAAACCTCTCGCTCTAAGCATGACAGGGCGCGGCAAAGGACAGCTCTTTGCCGCGCCTTTTTGTTTCATATAGGAAACTTTTTCGAAATCTGAATAGGGACCCTTTCCAAAAAGTTAACCACGTGCTAGTTTACTAAAGCGAACATAGACGTGGTTAACTTTTATCGCGTCGATGTTGAGGACGAACTGACGTTAGGAGCCACTCATGTCTTGCGGACCGCAGATGCCGGCCATGCCGCTTTCGATGGTAAAAGCGGGCGAAACCGTGCGCGTGTCTCGTGTAAAGGGCAATGAGGACATGAAGCACCACCTCAAGGACCTCGGCTTTGTCGAGGGCAACGAAATCCACGTGGTGAGCTCGAGTGGCGCCAATATCATCGTCACGGTGCTGGGCGCACGCTTTGGCATCGATTCCAAGGTTGCCATGCACATCATGACCGTCGGTTAGTCCGCAGCATTTCATAAAAACTGAAAGGGGGACAAGAGGATGAAGACGTTGGGTGACGTTAAGGTGGGCGAGAGCTCTACCATCGTCAAGCTTCACGGTGAGGGTGCGCTTCGCCGTCACCTTATGGACCTGGGGCTCATCAAGGGCACTTCGTTCAAGGTCGTGAAGGTTGCACCGCTCGGTGATCCGGTCGAGATCAACGTGCGCGGCTACGAGCTTTCCATCCGCAAGGAGGAGGCTGCCGTTGTCGAGGTCCAGTAAGGGCTCGCGGCGCATATATCTGCAGATAAAGTTAGGTTTTTCTAACTTAATGCAGCATCTTTGAAGCACATTATCCAGCCTGCGCGGAGAAAGCAGCGCAGGCACACAAGGAAGAAGGATTGAATGGCGGATTCTCAGATCCATGTCGCGCTGGCGGGTAACCCCAACTGCGGCAAGACCACGCTTTTCAACCTGATCACCGGCGCCAACGGCTACGTTGGCAACTGGCCCGGCGTCACGGTTGAGAAAAAGGAGGCCAAGCTCCTAAGCGACAAGAACGTTACCATCACGGACCTCCCTGGCATCTACTCGCTTTCCCCCTACAGCCCTGAGGAGCAGTGCTCGCGCGATTACCTCATGAGCGGCGAGCCCGATGTCGTCGTCCAGGTGGTCGACGCCACCAACCTCGAGCGTAACCTGTACCTGGCGCTTCAGGTTATCGAGACCGGCCTGCCCGTGGTCGTTGCCCTCAACATGGCCGACCTGGTCGAGAAGAACGGCGATAAGATCGACACGGACAAGCTCTCCAAGAAGCTCGGTTGTCCGGTCATGATGATCTCGGCCCTTAAGAACAAGGGCATCAAGGAGCTGTTCGAGCAGGTCAAGAAGTCCGCTGCTTCCAAGGGCCAGGTGCCGGAGCACAAGTTCGATTCCTCCATCGAGGACGTTCTGGACCACATCGAGAACAATCTGCCGGCGAGCGTTCCCGCCAACAAGCGCCGCTACTACGCTGTCAAGCTGTTCGAGCGCGATGCGGACGCCTGCAAGCTCATCAACCTCACCAAGGAGAAGGCCGCTCGCGTCGAAGGTCTGGTCGCTCAGTGCGAGCAGGACTGCGACGATGACGCCGAGTCCATCATCACCGGCGAGCGTTACGGCGTGATTGCCCACATCATTGACGAGTGCCTCACCAAGGCTCCGGCAAAGATGAGCACCTCCGAGAAGATCGACCGCGTGGTTACCAACCGTATCCTGGGCCTGCCGATCTTTGTGGTCATCATGTTCTGCGTGTACTACATCGCCGTTTCTACCTTGGGCGGCACGGTGACCGACTTCACCAACGACCAGCTCTTCGGTACCGACGGTTGGTACGTGCTCGGTCAGGGCCGCGACGCCTACGACGCGGCCGTCGAGGCTGCGGGCGACAATGCCGACTCGGTCGACCCGGCACAGTACGGCCCCTATGTTCCTGGTATTACCACCATGGTCCACGACGCCCTTGTGGCGGGCGGCACCGAGGACGGTGGCCTGGTCGATTCGCTGGTCTGCGACGGCATCGTCGGCGGCCTGGGCGCCATCTTCGGCTTTGTCCCGCAGATGTT
>NZ_JBDMHA010000017.1:33183-36125 GCF_039752985.1 Collinsella aerofaciens | reverse complement strand
TATTCACCTAAAGCCAACAATGATGAAACGTTTTTTCTATCCCTGAAGACCCTTGTGGGACATTCATACTCCCAAGCTGGGCAAACGTTTTATCAGGGTTGACTACATATCCCGGACAGGGCTGTGCCCCTCCAAAATGTGCCCCGTTCGCCGCCAAAAATCGACCGTTTACGGCACTGTGATACCACTCGGTCGTCCAAGGTGCCGACATTTGTGCGACATCCGTCTTCGTGGTGCAAAGGTGCAAGTCCAAGTGCGGCACCCCCGGTGTGCCACATGCGGGTAAACTAGAACCTTATATAAAGATATTTGAACCCTAACTGCAGCAAAGGAGGCCCCATGGCATTCGATCCCATTCAAGAGGATTGCCATCGCCTCGTTCTTGAGGCCTTGCGCCGCGACAATATCCCGCTCACTGACGGCCCCGCCGTCGAGCGTCTAATGGAGCAATTCACCCGCAACCCCGCGCCGCTCATCGTGCACGACCGCGACCGAGCTGGGCATCTGATCGCCAAGGTCGTCGAGGCTGTCGACTACCGCATCCCCTTTATCCCCGACGACGCCCAGGCAGAGCAAGAAGAGGCCGCTGCCGAGAACATGCTTCGCGAGGCCGCCGCACTCGATCCGACCAACTGGGATGCCCAGCGCATGCTGACGGCCCTCACCGCCGACTCCAACGAAGAGTACGTGCAGTACTTGGTATCCAAGCGCGATGAAGTCGAGCATGACCTGGCACTCAAGATCGCCTCGGCGCAGGACCCCTACGAGCGTGAGGCCGCAGGCGACCTAACCCGTCGCCCCTACCTGCGCTGGCTTGCCGCCCTTGCATCGCGCGCCCTCATTAGCGGACGTTATCGTATGTCGTTGGAGGCAGCGAATCGCAGCCTAGACTTTGCCCCCAACGATCCCGCCGGCGTCCGCCACACCGCGATGCTCGCCATGGCAAAGCTCGAATACCCCGCCGAGGAGCTCAAGCGATTTCGCTCTGCCCACTCCGTACCCTATCTCGCGAATACCCCGCTGCGCCGCCGTCCCAAAGATGCGGAGCGCGACCTGGACCCGTGGACGCTCATCGCGCTGATGAGCACGGCTTGGCGCGAACTGGACTACGAGGGCGCCGAGCACTACCTGCGTATCCTTGTGCGCTCGTGTCCGCACGCAGCCGAGGCACTCTACTTCCAAACCGAGTTTCCCGATGGCGTCTATGCCCGCGTCAACGTAGGCGTAGGCTCCACCGACGAGCTTGTCCTCGCGCTGTCCGAGGCGACGCCGGTGCTGCAGGAGGGCCTGGGCGCCCCCGACAACGCCAGCTTTGCCGCCTGGGTCGCCACCAACGATATCGTGCGTTCCCAGATCGACGAGCGCATCCTGCGCGCAGCCGAGCAGGGACTTCCATTTAAGGGAGGGGACCTCTAATGGATCCGAGCGTCTACATCCCCGCCTACCTGGAGCGCACCTATCTGGCGTCGCACCCCGAGCTCACCGATGCAGCACGCGAGCTTGTCCATAACGACATTAGCGCGAATCCTCAAAAGTATGCGCAGTCCGAGCATGCCCAAGCGCTGCTGTCCTATGCCGGTGTTCATCGCCACCTGCTCGACGAGCTCCATCGCATCGAGGACATGGGCAGCGACGAGGAGTTTGAGCAGACGCGCAACCGCCTGTTCGACGATATGCGTGATGAACTGCTCAAGATCGTCCGCGTCGATGCGCATGTCCTCGATGCCCAGCTGCTCGCCATCATCCTGGCCGACATGCCCGTTGACGCCTGCCTGGGCGACCTGATGAAGCTCGAGGCGACCACGGCCGATTACCTGCAGCAAAGCGTGCCCGGGTTCGACATGGAAGCCCCGCACTACTGGGCCAACAAAGTGCTGACAGACAGCGTGACGGCGGCCGATCTCACCGTGAGCGAGCCGGCTCTTATCGGGTGGCTTCATACGCTCGAGGCCATCTCGCAGCTGTGCATGGCGAGCGCCCGCTACCGCGCTGCCGCCAACTACGCCCGCCGCGTCCTTAAGGCAGAAGGCTATCCCACCCGAGCCGCAGGCACCGTGTTGCTCGCCCTCGCTCGTCTGGAAGATCAGGACGGCTTTTTTGCCCTAGCCCACCAGCTCGAGGAAGAGATCGGGGCAGACGCACTCGAGAACTCTCCTTGGTATCTGCTCGCCCGCACGATTCTGCTGTTCAAAACGAACAAGATGCGCCCGGCGACACGCGCGCTGCGCGAGTTTGCTAACCGCTGCGAGGGCGGCGCGTTCTTCTTGCTGAACCCCATGTACCAGACGCCGTACCTTCCCTGCCGGCCCGAGCCACGCGATCCCTGGGATCTTTCGCACCAGGCCGTTTGGGAAGCGGACGGCATTATCTCGGATACCCCCGACTTTGCCCCCTGGGCCAATGCCTGCGAAGACGTATCGCAGCTTGCCCAGGAATTTGCGCGCCGCTACGGCTTTTAGCGACGCGATCGCCCCGACCATGTCATCTATGTTAGGAACGGCTTCATGAACTTCCGCTCATCTCTTGCCTGCACCTCGAGCGATATCGCTCGCTGGGGACTGCGCTCTGTCCTCAAACGCCAGGGTGGCGTGCTTCCCGGCCGCATCGCCATGAAAATCGACCCCGAGCTGCTAAGCGACCTCGCGAGCCTGGTCGACCGCAGCGTGGTGATCACCGGCACTAATGGCAAGACCACCACCTCCAACCTCATCGCCGATGCCGTTGCTGCCAGCGGTGCTACCGTGGTGTGCAACCGTGCCGGCAACAATATGGAACCTGGTGTGGTGGGTGCTCTGCTCGAGGCCCGCGGCGGCCTTAGGCACACCAGCAGCGGCAAGCGCGTGGGCGTTTTTGAGTGTGACGAGCTCTACACCGTACGCGTTCTGCCCAAGCTCAAGCCGACGTACTTTGTGCTACTCAACCTGTTCCGCGACCAGCTAGAC
>NZ_JBDMHA010000017.1:7129-33033 GCF_039752985.1 Collinsella aerofaciens | reverse complement strand
GCCACGGGCACCGAGTCCGATCGCATTAGCGACTCGCGTTTTTGCTCGCAGTGCAACGCGCCGTTGGAGTACGACTATGTGCAGTATGGTCAACTCGGCGCCTACCATTGCCCCTCGTGCGGTTGGGCACGCCCCGCACTGGTCCGCCGTGTGACGGGCGTGGAGCTCGGCTGCGACGGCTACGGCTTTGACCTGGTCTTTGGATCTGCGTCCGACGCAGCTGCCGTACACATCGCCACGCGCTACAACGGCCTGTACATGGTCTACAACGTTGCCGCCGCCTTCTTTGCGGCGCGCGAGCTGGGCGTAGACGCGGCGCATCTGCAGCCCACGCTCGATGCCTATGTCCCCGCCGGCGGACGCATGGGCCGCTGGGAGATCGCCGGCCGTACCGTCGAGGCAAACCTGGCCAAAAATCCCGTAGGCTTCGATCGACAAATCCAGTCCATCAAGACGGCAGGCGGCAGACTCTGCGCTTTCTTCCTCAACGACAACGACGCCGACGGCCACGATGTATCGTGGATCTACGACGTCGACTTTGAGCGCATCGCCGACACGCCGGGTCTTGTCGCCTTTGCCGGAGGCACGCGCGCGCACGACATGCAGGTGCGCCTCAAGTACGCCGGCATCGATGCCGCGATTATCTCGGACGTCGCGCAGGCAATTGGCGCCGTGGCAGACGAGGCCGCCGATGACACCTTCTACGCCGTCGCCAACTACACGGCCTTCCCGCCGCTGGTCAAGGAGCTCGACGGGCTGAAAGGCGCCACCGCCGACGCTGTTGCTGGGCGCGCCGTAGCCCGTGCCGACGGCAGCGCTCTTCCTGTCGGTATCGCGCCAGTCGAGCTTTCGCGCCCGCTGCGCATCGTCTACCTGTACCCCGATGCCCTCAACCTCTACGGCGACGGCGGCAACGTTATCGCCCTCGAGCGTCGCTGCGCCTGGCGCGGCATCCCCGTTCGCGTGGACGAGGTCCGTATGGGCGAGTCACTCGATCTCACCGATGCCGATATCGTCATGATGGGTGGCGGCTCCGACCGCGACCAGCTAGCCGTGGCACACGAGCTGCTCGCCCAAAAAGACAAGGTCGCATCCTATGTTGAGGATGGCGGCTCGCTGCTCGCCATCTGTGGCAGCTATCAGCTGCTCGGCCGTTCGTACTATATGGGCGAGGATCGCATTGAGGGTCTGGGGGTCATTGCCGCCGAAACCGTACGCGGCTCCGACCGCCTGATCGGCAACGTAGCCGTCAAAACCGACCTGGCACCTGAGCCCTTTGTGGGATTCGAGAACCATGGCGGCTGCACGCTTTTGGACGCCGATGCCACGCCGCTCGGAACGTCCGTCGTCACGGGCACCGGCAACAACGGCGACGATGGCTTTGAGGGCCTGATCTACAAGGGCGTCATCGGCACGTACCTGCATGGCCCGGCGCTGCCCAAGAACCCCGAGCTCGCCGACTGGTTGATCGCCCATGCCCTCGAGCGCCGTGGCGATGCACAGGCTGCCGCCCTGCTGCCGCTCAAGCCCCTCGACGACACCTACGAGCACGCCGCCCACGACGCCGCCATGAAGCTCCTCCCCTAGCACCTCACCACCACAAAGGGGACAGGCACCTTTGTGGTGGTTTTTCAGTTTGCCAACGATATGTGAACGGCTAAAAAAGTCTGCTATACTCTTTCCCGCTGTCCCCATCGTCTAGCGGCCAAGGACGCCACCCTTTCAAGGTGGATATCGCGGGTTCGAATCCCGCTGGGGGCACCATTTGAATTGAAGAGCCCGTTACCCTCGCGGTAGCGGGCTTTTTGCTACCCATGCGCCGGGATTCGAACCCGACAGGGTGCGGAGCTGAGGAAACGCGAAGCGTTTTCCAGCGCAGCACGCAAGGAGCGAAGCGACGCAGCGAAAGCGGGCGGCGCCAGCCGCACGCGGACATCCCGCTGGGGGCACCATTTGAGATGTGAAGCCCGTTACCAATTCGGTAGCGGGCTTTTTGCTACCGATATGCCAGGATTCGAACCCGGCAGGGTGCGGAGCCCGGCATCATCGCAAGGCCCGTGGGCAAAAAATGGCAAATATGAGTACTGCTACCATTTTAGTTACAGCGATTTCATGCCATCAGAAGGCGATTTAGACGCCAGGGGTCCTACGGCGGAAAAATTGCAGACGTTTATCGGCTAAGTACTTGGACATATGTTGCGTAACACTGCATATTTTGCAAATAAATAATGCTACAGGACTTGTGACAGTACTCATATTTGACGTTTTTTGCCCACAACCCTTTATACCTAGGCGAATCGGCGGCAAAACGGGCTTCAAAGCGCCCTTCGCAAACAAAAACCGGGGCCAGCATGATGCGGACCCCGGCTCAATACCGTGACGATATGTCAGTTACGCTCTATACGTAGAACAGGATGTCGTCGTAGGTCGGGACCGGCCAGTAGTCGGCGGCCACGATCTCCTCCATTGCGTCCACGGCAGCACGCAGCGCATCCATAGCGGGAACGACCTCGTGCGCGTACACGTTGGCCTGCTCCTGACCATCGAGGCCCTCGGCCTTCTGATGCACGGCGTCGAGCGCCTTGATGGAGTCGTTGATGGTGGTGATACCGTTGCAGAGCTTGTTGAGCGTGTTCTGCTCGCACTGCATGGCGGCCTCAGCACCGGCGGCACGTATAGTCTCAAGGCCCTTAGCGACCTTGGTGGCATAGGCGGTAATGACCGGGCGATAGGTACGACGCGCCTCGCGAACCATCGTGGTGGCCTCGATGTTCATGAGCTTGTTGTACTTCTCGAGCTTGCAGTCGTAGCGGCACTGAGCCTCGGCCTTGGTCAGGACACCCGTCTCCTCAAAGAGCGCAATGGCCTTATCGGAAACAAAGGCGGGCAGGGCGTCGGCCGTGGTCTTGTTGTTGGCAAGACCACGCTTCTCGGCCTCAACGGGCCACTCGTCGGAGTAGCCGTCACCGGAGAACAGGATGCGCTGGTGGTCGGTCAGGACCTTCTTGCAGTACTCGAGCGCAGCGTCCTGGAACTCATCCTCGGGCGTACCCTCAAGCGCGTCGGCGAAGGACTTGAGCGACTTGGCCACGGCGGCATCCAGCACCAGGTTGGAGTCGGAGACGTTCTGCTCGGAGCCGCAGGCACGGAACTCGAACTTATTGCCGGTGAAGGCAAACGGGGAGGTGCGGTTGCGGTCGGTGTTGTCCTGCATCAGCTTGGGCAGGGTATCGGCGCCCAGGTCGAGCACGCCGCGCGTGGCATGGACGGAAGCCTTGCCATCGATGATCTTCTCGACGACCTCGGTAAGCTGGTCGCCCAGGAAGATGGACATAATCGCCGGAGGAGCCTCGTTGGCGCCCAGACGATGGTCGTTGCCGGCCGAGGCAACGGAGGCACGCAGGAGCTCCTGATAGTTATCGACGGCCTCGATCACCGCGGTGAGGAAGACGATGAACTGCAGGTTGTCGAGCGGGGTGTCGCCCGGATCGAGCAGATTCTCGGACTCGGTGCCAAGCGACCAGTTGTTGTGCTTGCCCGAACCGTTGATGCCCTCGAAGGGTTTCTCGTGCAGCAGGCAAACCAAGTCGTGGCGGGAGGCGATGAGCTTCATTTTCTCCATCATGACCAGGTTCTGGTCGATGGCCTCGTTGACTTCGCCATAGACGGGGGCGAGCTCATGCTGGCAGGGAGCAACCTCGTTGTGCTTGGTCTTGGCGGGAATGCCGAGCGCCCACAGCTCATCGTCCAAGTCCTTCATGTAGGCCGAGACGGTGGGGCGGATAGCGCCAAAGTAGTGCTCCTCGAGCTCCTGACCCTTGCATGGAGCAGCACCAAAGAGGGTGCGGCCGGTAATGACCAGGTCCTTGCGCTTGCGGTAGGCGTCCTTCTTGATCAGGAAGTACTCCTGCTCGTCGCCCACGGAAGGAACGACCTTCTTGGGGGTCTTACCGAACAGCGCCAAAACGCGCTTAGACTCACGCGAGAGCGCGGTCATGGAACGCAGCAGCGGGGTCTTCTTGTCCAGGGCCTCGCCCGTGTAGGAGCAGAAAGCCGTGGGGATGCACAGGACATCGTCCTTGATAAAGGCGGGGCTAGTGGGATCCCAAGCGGTGTAGCCACGGGCCTCGAAGGTGGCGCGCAGGCCGCCGTTGGGGAAGCTGGAGGCATCGGGCTCGCCCTGGATGAGGTTCTTGCCCGTAAACTTGGTAATGGCGGTGCCGTCGTGGTTGGGCTCCAGGAAGCTGTCGTGCTTCTCGGAAGTAATGCCCGAAAGCGGCTGGAACCAGTGCGCGTAGTGCGTCGCGCCCTTGGAGATGGCCCAGACCTTCATGGCATGGGCAACGGCGTTGGCCACATCCAGGTCGAGCGGCTCACCGCCCTCGAGGGTTGCAGCAAGGCGCTTCCAAATGTCCTTGGGGAGGTAGTCCTTCATGACTTCCTCAGAGAACACCATGGTCCCGAAGCGGTCAGTAAGTTCGGCCATACGGAACTCCCTTCGTATCGGCACCGCGTGAGAAGCGGTGTTGATTACTAACGAACGAGTCATAGCTTAGACTCGCCGTGTTTCCGCGACATTACCGTTATGTTGCTGTCGCGAAACCAATCAATGAGGTTACCCTATCGAGGCGGCGTTGCCACCCTCAACAGCCAATCAACTGCATAAATTGCAGACCTCTCCCCATGGTTTAAGGGTAGTCAATTTGGGATGGAGCTCTATTAACTGGTATTTTGCATCAGATACCAGTCTTTATAGTCCGTGCCTAGATTAGCCGCTCTGTTATAGAGAAAGCCGATAGCAAGGCATCTTTGATTGGTATCCCCGAATAACGAGTGAAACTCCACCGTGACACAGTGGTGCTGTAGAATCCTTACAACACATCACACTATTACGTATCTAGAGGAGCACGATATGCGCGTCGACGAGGTTTTTAAGCAGGCAGCATCCCAGGGCACCGCGCCCGTTTCGTTTGAGATGTTCCCGCCCAAGGGCGAGCTCACCCTCGACACGGCTCGCGAAGTGGCAGGCAATCTGTGCAAGCTTTCGCCGAGCTTTGTCTCGGTCACCTGCTCGGCCGGCGGCTCGGGCAACGGTGCCACCACCGCCCCCATCGCGCATATGATTTCGAGCGAATTCGACACGCCCTCGGTGGCACACCTCACCTGCGTGGGCCGCACCCACGCCGACATCGCCGCCAAGATCGACGAGTATCGCACCGCCGGCGTTGAAAACATTCTGGCCCTGCGTGGCGATCTCCCTGCCGGCGCGACCGAGGACGACAAGCCCGCCTCCGACTACGCCTACGCCCGCGACCTCATCCCCGAGCTCGTCGACGCCGGCTTTTGCGTGGGCGCCGCAGCCTACCCCGAGGGCCACATTGCCTGTGAGGATCTCAACCTCTCGGTCGAACACCTCAAGCAAAAACAGGACGCCGGCGCAAGCTTCTTTGTGACGCAGCTCTTCTTTGATAACGAGTGCTTCTACCGCTTCCGCGAGCTTGCCGACAAGGTCGGCATCACCGTGCCCATTACCGCGGGCATCATGCCGTTTATGGGCAAGTCCCAGATCAGCCGCATGGTCTTTATGTGCGGCGCGTCGCTGCCCTCCCCCGTCATCAAGATTCTCGCCAAGTACGAGAACGACCCCGAGAGCCTGCAGGCAGCCGGTGTAGATTATGCCGCCCGCCAACTTTGCGACCTCAAGGAGCACGGCGCCGACGGCCTGCACCTGTACACTATGAACCGTCCTGCGATCGCCGCGACCATTATGGAGCGCCTGGGGTAATGGAAAAACCGCACATCGATACAGCTTTTGTCGAAGTGCCGGCCGACCTTGCGTCGCCGGCGCTTTACCGTGTCGATGCTGCGCACCATCCCCGTGTCGACCGTGCCGAGATGCTGCGGTATCTGGGTTACGGCGGCCAGCAGATTGAGCCCGAGTTGTCGCAGCGTATTGAGCTTGTCGTTGAACGTCTGGAATTGGACATTGAGCCCCGTGGCGTGCGCCGCGTGTTTGCCGTCGATGCCACGGGTGTGGACGAGCAGGGAGAACCTTGCATTCGCCTGGTCGGCACCAACGTTGAACTGCGCGGTCGCGATATCTATCGTCATCTCAAAGACGCCCGCTTTGCCGCGCTCATGGCATGCACCCTCGGCATGGACGCCGAGCGTCGCCTGCGCATCACGGGAGCCCAACATCCCCTGGAGGGCGCCGTGCTCGACGCCGCGTGCTCCGCTTACGTGGAAGCCGCCGTTGAGCAAATGGACCAGCAGGTCAAGGCTGCGGCCGCCGCACACGGACTCGCCGGCAACTGGCGCTTCAGTCCCGGCTATGGCGACTGCCCGCTCTCTGCCCAGCGCTCGATCGTGGATGCACTCAACGCCACGCGTCTCATTGGACTTACCGTCACCCCCACCAGCCTGCTCATGCCCACCAAGAGCGTGACCGCGGTGATCGGTCTGTTTGACGGCGAAGTCCACGACGCCCAGAGTCGCCCCACCTGCAATATCTGCCGCATGCGTGAGCACTGCCGCTTCCGCGCCGCCCACACCACCTGCTATTCGCATTCTGAATAAAATGTCAATTGATGGCACGGTATCGAGGGAATCTCATCCGTATGTAAGCGGATGTCCTCACAAACAAGTACCATAAGATGCCAAATAACAACTATCTGAAAGCCAGTACATGCACAACATTCTGCAGTTCTCGCCACAACTAACCGCGCTTGAGTTTTTTTCAGGCATTGGCTTGGCTCGTGCCGGCATGGCAAAAGCCGGAATCAAAACAATCTGGGCAAATGACATAGACCATACTAAATGCGCCATGTACAGCCAGTGTTGGGGCGATGAGCATCTAGTCGAGCAGGATGTCCACACACTCGACCCCGACCTAATACCCCAAGCCGACATCGCATGGGCGTCAAGCCCTTGCACAAACTTATCTCTCGCGGGAAACAGGGAGGGACTTGTCTCTGGCAAAGAGTCCAGTGCGTTCTTTGGCTTTATTAAGGCCATCGAAGGAATGAGCGATCGTGCCCCGCGGGCACTTGTTCTCGAAAATGTCATCGGCCTTGCCACGTCTAATAACAGTGATGACTTTAGACTCGTTTGCCAGGAATTTAATCGTTTAGGCTATTCATGCGACGCTTATTTTATCGATGCACGGCATTGGCTTCCCCAGTCACGCCCCCGCATGTTTGTCGTCGGATTAAAAAACCCTCTTCCCAACAGCCGACTCGATTCCTCGCTTCGACCTGAAAAGGTCTCCTGGATTCACTCCGACCCTTCACTCATTACGCACGTCTCTCACCTAAACGAGCCGAGCCCACTTCGTATGACGGGCCTTGCAATGGTTGTTGAAAATATTCCCGAGGACGACAAGCGTTGGTGGAACAAAAACCAAATACAAGCATTTATCGACTCACTTGCACCGCATCAAGCAGAGCGCCTTCAGCGCTTCTTAAATGCCAAAGAAAAAATTGTTCGCACTGCTTACCGTCGCACGCGATCGGGCGTTGTGCGCTGGGAAATCCGTGAAGAAGAAATTGCCGGATGTCTAAGAACGGCTCGCGGCGGCTCATCAAGACAGGCAGTCGTTATATGCGAAAACGGAAAGATAGAAGTTCGCTGGATGACTGGAACTGAATATGCCCGTCTCCAAGGTGCTGACTCATGTCAGTTTAGCGGCTTCTCTGATGCTCAGATTCGCTACGCATTCGGCGATGCAGTTGCCGTACCAGTTGTCACTTGGCTTATAAAAAATGCAGTCAAACCCGCGCTTATGTCTTCAAGGAACGGAGTGGACAATAATGGAAATGACCAATTGCTCCTTGAGCGAGCCCGATAAAGGCATCTTGGATGCCATTGAGCTCTGGTACGAATCCAAGCGCAGCAAGCGAGGCAATGTCAACCGTAACGTCATGGCGGTTGGCATAGGCATAAGCGAGCTGTTGCAGAACCGTTTTCCGCTCACCGACGATTATGTGCAATCGGACAAGGGGAGCCAAGTACGAGGCCTAAGTGGAGCATGCATCAAAACAGTTTTAGCCAGACATGGGGAAACGCGTGCCTTCGCATCAGAGGGCGGCAGAACCTCACGCGGCACACTCCCAATGGCGCTTGAGCTTGCCGCAATTATCAACTCTGCCCTACCCAGTGACACTTGCGAAGACACTCGTCTTGAAGCTGCGAATGCAATCGCCAATTTCTTCGTCGAGCGAATCCAGGTCGATTTCTTTAACCGGCAGAGAATCAAAGCCGAAATCGATCTTCAAAAACCAATTTCCGTCATTGTCGATGATATCCTAGCCGAAGCAAGCCTACGGTCCGATAAGCCAACGGGTACCGTCGCACAGCACCTGGTAGGTGCAAAACTAGAGATGTTATTTCCAACCATAGAAATCGGAAAGGACAACTCAAACGCCGCCGACCAGCAGACAGACCGTTCTGGCGATTTCCAAATCAATGATGCTGCATTTCATGTGACCGTATCGCCAATGGCCAAATTGACCGATCGATGCCGAGATAACATTCGAAATGGCATTCGGCCCATCGTCGTTGTCCCCCACGATAAAGTTTCCTTCGCTTACGGACTGTTCGAAAGTGAAGGACTCGGCAATCGCGTACAGGTTATCGCGCTCGAATCGTTTATCGGCATCAATATTGAAGAATTATCGTTCTACAAGCGAGACCTAATTCGATTAAATGTCGCACGGCTTCTTGCCCACTACAACAAGCGAATCGAAGATATCGAGCCCGACAAATCTCTTCAAATAGATATTCCTCAGTGGGCTCTAGACGAAATGGACGCACATGGCGAATAGCTCAAACATACTTATCACTCATGATTCTGACGGTGCTGCGCTGGCGGCGCCCGTTGATGCCGCACGCCGCAACGGTGCCGCGTACAAAACGCGCACGATCGGCGATCTGCGCATTAAGGACGATCGCCTGCGCGCCGCCATCGAGGGCACGGGGCACCTGCTGTTCGACGGCGGCATGGGTACCATGCTGCAGGCGGCCGGCATGAAGGCCGGCGCCCTGCCCGAGCTGCTCAACTTTGAGGAGCCTCAGGTCATCACCGATATCCAGCGTCAGTACGTCGAGGCCGGCTGTGACGTGATCACCGCCAACACCTTTGGCGCCAACGCCCACAAGCTCGACGGCGCCGCCACCGTGGCAGATGTCTTTGCCGCCGCTGTCGCCTGCGCCCGCGAGGCCGGCGCCCGCTACGTCGCCGGCGATATCGGCCCCATCGGCGCGCTGCTTCGCCCCTTGGGCACCCTGAGCTTCGACGAGGCCTATGACCTCTTTGCCGAGGAGGTGCGCGCCGGCGTCGACGCGGGCGTGGACCTCTTTATTATCGAGACCATGACCGACCTTGCCGAGATCAAGGCGGCCGTCCTCGCCTGCCGCGAGAACTCCGACCTGCCCGTCTTTGCCACCATGACCTTTGAGGAAGACGGTCGCACCTTCTTGGGAACGAGCCCCGAGGTCGCCGCCATCACGCTCGACGCCATCGGCGCCGACGTTTTGGGTATCAACTGCAGCCAGGGCCCGGCCGAGCTCCGAGGGCTCGCCGCACGTATGCTCACCGTTACCGACAAGCCCGTTATGGTGCAGGCTAACGCGGGACTGCCCCGCGTGGACGACGACGGCAATACCGTCTTTGATATCCAGGCCCCCGAATACGCCGAGGCCGTCGCCGGCATGATCGAGGACGGCGTGAGCGTCGTGGGCGGCTGCTGCGGAACCACGCCGGCGCATATGGCGGCCTTGCGCACGCTTATCGACAACCACACGCCCAGCCCGCGCCGCCGCAAGCCCAGCATGTCGGCCACGAGCGCCCAGACGGTCGTGGACCTTCCCTGTGACGGCCACAAAATCGCCGTCATCGGCGAGCGCATCAATCCCACCGGCAAAAAGCGCCTGCAACAGGCCCTGCGCGACGGCGACCTGGACTACGTCGTGAGCCAGGGCATCAGCCAGCAGGAACAGGGCGCCGACATCCTGGACGTCAACGTGGGCCTGCCCGAGATCGACGAGGTCAAGATCATCCAGCAGGCGACCGAGCAGCTCCAGGGCTCCACGCTGCTGCCGCTGCAGATCGACTCCACCGACCCCGCAGCCGTCGAGGCAGCCGTGCGCCGCTACGCCGGCAAGCCCATCATCAACTCGGTCAATGGCAAACAGCAAATCATGGATGAGATCTTTCCGCTGGTCGCCCATTACGGCACCAACGTCGTCGGCCTCACGCTCGATGAAGGCGGCATCCCCGATACCGCCGAAGCTCGCTTCGCCATCGCCGAGCGCATCGTGGCCGAGGCCGCCCGCTACGGTATCGGCCCGGACCGCATCCTCATCGACTGTCTGGTCATGACCGCCTCGACCAATCAACGCCAGGCCGAACAGATCCTGCGCGCCATGTCCCTGTGCAAGGAGCGTCTGGGCGTCAAATGCGCGCTCGGCGTGTCGAACATCAGCTTTGGTCTGCCTGCCCGCCCGCTGCTGGGCTCGGTCTTTTTGGCTGCCGCTTTTGGCGCGGGCCTGGACGCCCCCATCATGAACCCGGGCTCCAAGCGCTTTATGGATACCGTCTACAGCTATCGCGTGCTGAGCGTTGAGGACGAGGGCTCGACCGGATACATCGAGCGCTACGCCGGCTGGACCGATCCGTACAAGATCGCCGCGAATCCGGCGGCGGCTCAGGCGGTATCGACCGACGCCGCGCCCGCTGCTGGCACCACCGGCACCGACGGCAACGACGACCCGATTCGTCGCATGGTCGTCTCGGGCCGCAAGGGCGAAATCGCGGCCGAGACCGAGCGTCTGCTGGCAGACCATGACGCCATGGACCTCATCAACAATCACTTTATCCCCGCCCTCGACGAGGTTGGCGTCCTCTTTGACCAGGGCAAGTTCTTCTTGCCGCAGCTTATGGCCTCGGCCGAGGCCGCGCGTGTGGGCTTTGACACCATCAAGCGCCTGATGCCCGCCGGCGAGATTGCCGACAAGGGCAAGATCTGCGTGGCCACCGTTAAAGGCGATATCCACGACATCGGTAAGAACATCGTCAAGATGCTGCTCGATAACTACGGCTACACCGTCTTTGACCTAGGCCGCGACGTCGACCCGCAAGAGGTACTCAAGACCGTACGGGAGCGCGACATTAAGCTCGTCGGCCTCTCGGCGCTTATGACCACCACGGTCGTCGCTATGGAGGAGACCATCAAGTTGCTCCATGCCGAGGTTCCGGGCGTCAAGATCATCGTAGGTGGCGCCGTGCTCACCCCCGAATACGCCAAGCAGATCGGCGCGGACTACTACGCCAAGGATGCCGCCGAAAGCGCGCGCATCGCCGAAGAGGTCTTTGGGCAGTAACACAACGGAAACAACCGAGCACCAAAACGTGCCGCACGCGCCACTTGGCACGTGCGGCACGTTAGAATAGATAAGGCTATGCTCGTTTTGGCAGATAGGAGTGCAAGGATGGCGATCACGCCCGCAGAAATCGCGGAAACCCGCGGCATGGTTGAGGAGCAGAACCTCGACATCAGGACCATCACCATGGGTGTTTCGCTCATGGGTTGCGGCGACGAGAGCCTCGACCGCATGTGCACGAAGATCTACGACCACGTGACGCACACGGCTGAGCACTTGGTCGAGACTGCCGAGAACCTCGAGCGCGAGTACGGTATCCCCATCGTCAACAAGCGCGTTTCCGTCACCCCGGTGGCGCAGATCGCCGCGTGCTGCAAGGATGAGGACCTCACCCCTATCGCGCATGCCCTCGACCGCGCGGCAGAGACGCTCGGTATCGATTACCTGGGCGGCTTCTCCGCACTCGTCCAGAAGGGCATCGGCGACGCCGACCGCCGCGTCATCCAGTCCATCCCCCAGGCGCTCGCCACCACGAGCCGCGTCTGCTCCAGCGTCAACGTCGCCAGCCTGCGCGCCGGCATCAACATGGATGCCGTGCTCATGGCGGCTCAGACCATCATCGATGCCGCCAAGCTTACGGCAGATGAGGATTCCGTTGGCGCCTCCAAGTTTGTCTGCTTTGCCAACATGGTCGAGGACTCCCCGTTTATGGCGGGCGCCGTCCACGGCGGTGGCGAGGCCGACGCCGTCATCAACGTAGGCGTCTCGGGCCCCGGCGTTATGGCCGCAGCCCTGGAGACGCTGCCCGATTCCGCATCGATGATGGAAGTCGCCGAGAAGATCAAGCAGACCGCCTTTAAGATCACCCGTGCCGGCGAGCTCATGAGCCGCGAGGCCGCCCATCGCCTGGGTGTCGAGAAGGGCATTGTCGACCTGTCGCTGGCTCCCACGCCCGCCATCGGCGACTCCGTCGCACGCATCCTCGAGATCATCGGTGTTGGCACCTGCGGTGGCCCGGGCACGACCTGCGCGCTCGCCATGCTCAACGATGCCGTCAAGAAGGGCGGCGTCATGGCCAGCTCCAGCGTGGGCGGTCTCTCCGGCGCCTTTATCCCCGTGTCCGAGGACGCCGGCATGATCGCCGCCGTCGAAGCCGGCGCGCTTTCGCTCGAGAAGCTCGAGGCCATGACCTGTGTGTGCTCCGTCGGCCTGGACATGATCGCCATCCCCGGCGACACCCCGGTCGAGACCATCGCCGGCATCATCGCCGACGAGATGGCCATCGGCGTCATCAACAACAAGACCACGGCCGTCCGCGTGATTCCCGCCATTGGCAAGGGCGTGGGCGACTGCGTCGAGTACGGCGGCCTGTTCGGCCGTGCGCCCATCATGCCGGTGAACCCCAACGCCGGCACCGTGCTTGCCCACCGTGGTGGACGCTTCCCGGCGCCGCTGAACTCGCTGAAGAACTAGCTGAGGAGTTCGGGCGAGGAGCCCCGGGGAGGGCAAATATATAAGGTCGCCTGCTCGGACAGTCCTGACTCGCACGGAGAGCACATTAAGTGCTCTCCGGCTCGTGCGGAACTCGCGATCGACCTTATATATTTGCCCTCCCCGGGGCTCCCGCACAACGGGACCTCAGTTGGGTTCTATCCCGTATGGCAGTCGCTTCGCTCCTGCCCGCCTTGGTTGTGAGGGCGGTTTGGCGTTGGAACGGTTCTTTTCTGATATATGCTGGTTGCGGCTCTTCTTTTGGGAGGAGTCGCTTTTTTGCTGCTAGGAGGTTGGCCCGTGGTTGATGGGGATGCTCGCTCTGAGCTGCTTTCTGCGGATTGGAATGGCGAATGGATGCGCCTGCAAGCTGGTCGGCGACGGGCTGATGATTCTTTTGAATGGGATAAGCGGGCTCGGCATTTTCGGCCGTTGGAGACTGCCCCTTATGCTCGGGATTTTATAAAGCTGTTGGCGTTGAAGCCTGGTGAGTCGGTGCTTGATATGGGGTGTGGGGCTGGGTCGATTGCTATTCCGCTTGCTCAGGCTGGGCATTCCGTGATTGCTGCCGACTTCTCTCCTGCCATGTTGGGCACGCTTGATGCCGGCATTGAGTATTACGGGCTCGAAGATCTTATTACGCCGCTTGAGCTTGCTTGGGATGATGATTGGGATTTGGTTGGACCGGTCGCGAAAGCGGTAGATGTTGCCTTTGCCAGTCGCTCTGTCACCACGACCAACCTAAAAGGCGCACTTGTCAAGCTTGACCGTACGGCTCGTCGGCGTTGCGCTGTCACGATGGTCGCCAACTCCAGCCCGCGCTATGATCTGCACCTGATGAACGCCATTGGCGCCTCGGTTACCTGCAGTAATGGCTTTGTGTACGCCTTCAACATCCTCATTCAGATGGGTGCGTTGCCGCAGGTTACATACTTTGAATCGCCTCGTCGCGATACCTTCGATAACCTTGAAGCGGGCGTAGCAGATTTTTCCCGCATGCTTGAGCATGGCAACGAGGATAAGGTCGACCGTCTGCGCGACTACATCGCTCAACACATGATTGAGAATCCCCGTGCCGGCGAGCCGGGCTCCAAGGGCGTACCGCAGGGACGCTACATGCTCGACCACGTCCGCAAGGTCCGTTGGGCGTTTATTGCATGGGAGCCGGTCTCTGCGCCCAGCTCATAGCCTGTTCGCAGCCCGCACTGCCCACTCACTCGGCATCCGCATTCTTTTTGAACTGGGCAAACGCGCTCCACACCGCGCCGTTCCTGCGCTATCGTGGGACAGCTCACGTAGATTAAGGCCCCGTCGCGGGGCGCCCCATACATAGAAAGCGAGAACCCATGGCACTGACAGGAGCCCAGGTCAAGCAGCTTCGCAGCATGGCCCATCACCTCAACCCCGCCATCATCATCGGCAAGTCCGATGTCAACGAGGGCACCGTCGAGCAGACGGTCGCCTACCTGGAGAAGCACGAGCTCGTTAAGTGCTCTGTGCTGGACGGCTCCAGCCTTTCCGCCCGCGAGGCCGCCGAGGAGCTCGCCGAGCGTTGCCACGCCGAGGTCGTCCAGGTCATCGGCCGCAAGTTCTCACTGTATCGCGAGTCCTCACGCAAGGACATCGAGAAGATCAAGCTCGTCTAAGAGCCAATGATCCGGCGATCCAACACATAGCAAGCTTACGGGTGCCCAAGTACTTCGGGCGCCCGTTTTTTATCGCTCGACCAGCACGCGATTGAGCCGCCCCTCCACCAAGCGCTCGTATAGGCGCCGCGTCTCGGGCTCGGGCACGCCATTGACCTGCTCCCTCAGATGGTGCATATGCCCGCTGTACAGCTCGACGATATCGCGCCGCCGCCCCGCCGCACTGTAGACGCGCATAGCACAGCGCACCATATCCTCACGCGCCGTTTCCTGTCGAAGCCCCGACTCCGCCAGCCAAATCGCCGACTGCAGATCGTTTTCTTCTAGAGCGGCATTTGCTCCCTTAATCATGCAATCGATGTACTTTGACTGCATAATGCGCCGCATGCGCAAAAAGTAGGTGGGATTACAGCCATTGGGAACATACAGCGGTCCGGCATAAAGCTGCTCAATCTTAAGGCACAGCTCAACTAAATGGGGCCCGCGCGCACCCGTGCGATTTCCCAAAACCTCGCGGCTTATCTGGTCAAACAGCCGTACATCGGTCTTGACGTAGTCGCCGTTGAGCCCAATGCATTCATTTTGGATGAGCACGCACGACTTGCCATCCGGCGTCGGTCCCAAAGCCGACCGCAAGCGCGATATCGTCGAGTACAGGTTGTTGCGGGCGCTATTAAACTCGGCATGGGGCCACAGCTCCATGGCCAGCGTCTCACGATCGACGAGCGCATCCATGCCCAGCGCAAGCCGCTCGGCAAGCGTCGCCGCCTTCTTGCGACGCCACATTTTGTCCGTGATGGGAAACCCATCGCGCTCGGCGCGAAACGCACCAAACATGCGAATCTCGATATGGTCGATGGTATCAACGGCTTCAACCTCGCCGGCCTGGAACAGGCGCTCGCCCTCTCCTTCCAAATCGTCGCGCAGCGAGTACCGCGACAGCTCGCGCACGGGAAGCTTCTTGCGTATCCTGCCCGCCGGCTCGCCCAGACAATGCATGGCAAGGCGCGCAAAGAGCCGATACGATGGCTCTAGAATCCCCGCACGATTCATGGACATCCAGGCCGCAAGATCGCTATCTCGCCCCGCGCAAGCCAAATGCAGCGCCACCATCCAGGCTTCTGCGCCACCAACCTGCGTCTGGCTTATATCGAGTAGCTCCGCTTCCTCGCGCACCGAAACCATCGAGGTGTTACGCAGATATGCCACGCGCTCCAGCAGCAATGCGTTATCGCGCATGTACGCAATCGACTCCTCGGCAAGTTTGAGCACTTGGACCGCACGGAACTTCGCATTAACCGGCCGTCCCTCTGCCAGCGACTGCCAGCCTTCTAGCAACAGGCCAAACAGCTGAATCTGGTTGTCACGCATGCGGACGGCAAAACGATCGAGCTCGTTGAACGCCGCATCGTCGGTTGCCGGCAAGCCGGAAAGGAGCCGCCGTGCCGCCAACACCATGCGCACCCAGATAGCCATCGCCTTAAGCCCACGTACGTCGAGCGCCTCCCGCACCACCGTCATCTCGTCGTCGCGCTCGTCGGTTCCCGCAAACGACCCGTCAAAGAGCTCCACCAGCATGCTATCGGCCCGTATAACAATCCCCGCGATGTCGAGCTCGCAGTCGTAGGCCTTGCTCGTTTTGAGCTGTTGTAGAACGCCGCCGTCATTTCCCCGCTCGGTCAGACAGCGTTTGACCTCGATATGCGCAGACAACATATCGAGTGCGGTATGGGACGTCTCTATTTCTGGCACGGCCAGGTTCGTAGGAAGCCCAAGCCCGTTGTCCCCATAGCAAACAGCCGTCAGTGTCTGGGCCACCCTCCATGAAACAGGGTCTATTTCGCAGGCCGCCCGTTCGCCCCCGCGTTCGACGACCGATGCCATATAGCGAGCGAGCTTTGTATTGGACACGCTGACCGCTGCCAGATATACGCCAAGCGCCTCGGCAGGTGTTGGCTCTGGAGCCGGATCGTCGGCATCGATCGTGCCCAGCGCCGCTCGGCAGATATCGGCCCCGTGCCCCGTCAGAGCAAGATCGACCCCATACTGCCCAGCAAGTTCAAGGACCGCCTCACGGTCCAAAAAGGCGTCCGCCAGGCCCATCGCCGCATCGCATCGGCCCGCCTTAAGCAAAATCCGGGCCGCCCTCGGAACAAGTTCGGGGCGAACCTCGGCCACCAACTTACGCAAGCGCAAGCGTCCGTTATCCTCCGTGCCCAGACACGTAAAACTCCGCTCGGCTGGATCCAAGCCAAAGATCGGGTAGTCGCGTACAAAATAGGACTGGTCGACCATCGACAGCCTCACCCCGCAAGCCTCGAGTTCTGCGATATTGCCCTCGCCCATCAAAACCATGAGACATGCCACGCAAAACAGCGCATTATTGTCGAGCGAAGCCAGATCGGCAAGTGCCGCGCCATATACGTTGACAATCTCGTTTTCGAGCAGACCGGCTACGTCACCTTGGCCATACAGACCCGTCTGCAATGCCGAAACGAGCTCGGGCACGCCCTGCGTGAGCTGATAAAAGTCGAGCGATGTGCTGATCGAAAACGCCGATGCCCACGCCGAATACTCATGGGCATGCACCTTAAGCATCTGCGCATTGATCTTAACCGAATCGCCCAGCCCATGAATCAGCTGACGATTTGAAGGACGGCAGGAAATAAAGACCCCTACCCCCATAGCGCGCAGGCCGCGAATCCTGTCGATGAGGTCTTCGGTATCGTGCTGATCGAGGTTTGGTACATTATCAATCGCGATAAGGGAGTGCGGTTTGTCTTTGAGTTCTTCGGTAACCACCTCGAGCTGCATAAACACCTCGCGCCCAATGGCGCGATCGGCCTCGATAATCCGCACGGGGCCTCGCGTCGGGTCGCATTTAACCTCATGGGTGTACTGCAGCAGCACCGAGGTCTTCCCAAACCCGTCGGGCGCATAAAGAACCACGATTCCGGCCTTTCGGCCCTTGGCGATAAGCTCATTCATCAAGCGTTCGCGTCGCACCATATAGCCTCCGCCCAGCGGCATCAGCTCGAGGTCGTCTATACCGCTCAAATCGTTTACCATGCCCGCTCCTCAACTCGACCGTATGGACACTGTAGCCGCAAGACCATACAAGCCGCGCTATGAATAGAGCGACCTTGTGTTTTAGGTTGTCTTTTGGTACGCAAGCGGCAAGTTTTTGTACAGCGAGGCCCGATGGTAACTTATCCCCCGACCAATAGGTCTTTGCGCAGGTCAATGCGCTTGCCAGCATGTCCCATCCCATTTGCAGTGTAGCGCAGTCGGCTGTTTTTATTTGAGTTGCGCAACTCGCCTACTCCTCGCTACCGCCTACGACTCTATAGTGGCAAATGTGCATAGAATCTGCTATAGAATGAATCGCATAATTTAGAACCCACCAGTCAAGCACGCGGCAAGGTTACCGTCATGCATGCACCACGGCCCATGTCCACTAAAAAGGCCCCCGCAAAGCGAGGGCCTTTTGAAAAGCTATGTCAGATCGCTTGGTCGCGTTACTCGCAGAGCGAAAGGGCGGCCTCGTCGGCAACGACAACGCAGTTGGTGTGCAGCTGCAGGATCGAAGCCGGGCACTCGGGCGTAACCGGGCCATAGCACATGTCATGCACGGCCTGAGCCTTGGCCTCGCCGTTGGCGACGACCAGGATCATGCGGGCATACATGATGGTCTGGGTACCCATGGTGTAGGCCTGACGGGGAACATCGTCGATGCTGTCGAACAGGCGGCTGTTGGCCTGAATGGTGCTCTCGGTGAGGTCGACGCAGTGCGTACCCTTGGAGAAGTGGTCATCGGGCTCGTTGAAGCCGATGTGGCCGTTGTTGCCGATGCCGAGCAGCTGCAGATCCGGGTAACCGGCGGCGGCGACGATCTTGTCGTACTCAGAGCAGGCAGCGGCGGCGTCTGGGTTGGAACCGTCGGGCACATGCGTGTTGTTCAGGTCGATGTTGATGTGATCGAAGAAGTTCTCACGCATGAAGTAGTGATAGCTCTGGGGATCGTCGTGCGAAAGGCCGCGATACTCGTCCAGGTTGTAGGTGCTGACCTCGGCAAAGTCGACGTCGCCCTTCTTGTACCAAGCAGCGAGCTGCTTGTAGGCACCGATCGGGGTGGAGCCGGTGGCAAGGCCCAGCACACAGTCGGGCTTGAGGATAACCTGCGCCGAGATAATATTGGCGGCCTTGCGGCTCATATCCTCGTAGTCTTTAGCTTTAATGATCTTCATTACGCGTCCTTTCTCGTACAAGAGAGGCAAGGCTCCCTTACAAGCACTTGCCCGCGGCCCGCGTCGGCCGCAACCAACGTGTGCGGCCACCAGGGCGAGGTCGCGTAATGTATGTGTCTCGTGTCTAGCCGCGTCGAGGCCCCTGCCCGTCCACGGTGACCCAAAGCTGTTTAGCTTCGGACAAATCCCATCTTGCCACGGAGGGCGTCCTCTTTCAAGGGCGCCCTCCGTAAACGTGTTTGAATTGTAGGCTAATGGCCACGTGCACTTGCTAGCGCTCGCGAGCAACGATGAGCTGGTCCATCTCTTCGACATGCACGCCAACGGAGCCCTTGATACTCGAGAACTCAACGGAGTTGCACACCAAGATGGGAACCGTCACATCGTAACCCTCGGCGGCAATTGCCTCGCGATCGAACTCAATGAGCACATCGCCCTTATGGACGATGTCACCCACTTGCGCATGTACGGTAAAGTGTTTGCCCTCGAGCTGAACAGTGTCCAAACCAACGTGGATGAGCACGTCCAAGCCATCGACCGTGTTAAGCGCTACGGCGTGTCCCGTGGGAAAAATGGCCTCGACCTTGGCATCAGCCGGTGCAATCACACGCGTCCCGGTGGGCTGAATCGCCACGCCCTGGCCCAAAAGGCCGGTGGCAAACGTCTGGTCATTTACCTCGGAAAGCGGAATAACGTCGCCCGAGATGGGAGCATCCAGCGTAAGGACTCGACCACGCATACCAAAAGACCTTAGGACTTTAGTGAACATGCTCCCCCTCGGACATACCAATCAATCAAAATAACCTTAACAGTTTACCACTTGGCAACGGTTTTTGACCATTAGGGAAGTTCGCGCTTGACAACCTCGACGATGTCGTCGACAACGCGCTGGGTTAGCTCGTGCGTCTCGGCCTCGGCCATCACGCGGACCAGCGGCTCGGTACCGCTCGGACGCACCAGAATGCGGCCGCGGCCGTCAAGCTCCTTCTCGGCAGCAGCAACGGCATCCCAGATGGGCTGGCAATCGTCCAGACCAGCCTTGTTGTCGGAATGCACGTTGACGAGTACCTGCGGATACTTCTTCATGATGCCGGCAAGATCGGTGAGGGTGCGGCCGGTGCGCTTGAGCACGGCCAGAAGCTGCAGGGCCGTCACCAAGCCGTCGCCGGTGGTGTTGTGCTCCAGGAAGATGATGTGGCCGGACTGTTCGCCGCCGATGACGGCACCGTCCGCGAGCATGCGCTCCAGAACGTAGCGGTCGCCCACGGCGGTCTGAACCATCTCGAAGCCCTGCTCCTTCATAGCGATGGAGAAGCCCAGGTTGCACATGACGGTCGAGACGATCTCGGAGTTGGCGAGCTTGCCACGAGCGGCAAGGTCAGAACCGCAGATAGCCAAGATGTAGTCACCGTCGATCTCGTTGCCCTCGCTGTCCACGAACAGCACGCGGTCGGCGTCGCCGTCGTGGGCCAGACCGATATCGGCGTGGGTGCGCAGCACGAGCTCGCGCAGGGGCTCAAGGTGAGTGGAGCCGCACTCGACATTGATGTCGGTGCCGCAATAATCGGTGTTGATGGCATGGACCGTGGCACCCAGGCGCTGCAGCGCGGCGGGCGTAGTCTGGCAGGAAGCGCCGTGGCCACAGTCGACGGCAACAACCAGTCCGTCGAGCTTAAGGCCGTCGAGCGTGCTGATGGCATGATCGACATAGGCCTTGCGGGCGTCCTTCATCTTGATGATGTGACCCACACCGGCGCCGGTCGGCAGCGTGTCGGCAGCCATGGCCTCCTCGGACATGACCCAGGCGCTGATCTCTTCCTCGACAGCATCGGGAAGCTTCATGCCCTTGCGGCTAAAGAACTTGATGCCGTTGAACTCCGGCGGATTGTGCGAAGCGGAGATGACGATACCGCCGTCAAGCTCGTTTTGAACGGTGAGCAACGCCACGGCCGGCGTAGGGATAACGCCGCAGCAGTGCGGGCGGCCGCCCTCGGCCATAATGCCGGCGGTCAGAGCACTCTCGAGCATGGTGCCCGAAAGACGCGTATCGCGGCCGATGCAGATATCCGGGCCAAGGAACTTGGTCGCCGCGCGGCCCAGGCGAAATGCGAGGTCGCACGAGAGGTCGGCGTTGGCGACACCACGGACGCCATCGGTGCCGAAGATGTTCTGGGGCATAGGATCGCTCCTTCCCAAGTGGGCAAAACGCAGTCGCCCACCCTAGTCGAAAAAGAAAAGCGGGACCCGCCGAGCAATCGGCAGGCCCCGCTTGTACATTGTATCTCGTAAGGAGATAAAACCTTAGCGCTTGGAGAACTGGGGAGCGCGGCGGGCCTTCTTGAGGCCGTACTTCTTGCGCTCGACCACGCGAGCATCGCGCGTAAGGAAACCGGCCTTCTTGAGGTCAGCACGGTAGTCGCCAGCGTTCAGAAGAGCGCGAGCGATGCCCAGACGCAGAGCGCCGGACTGACCGGAGATGCCGCCGCCATCGCACAGAGCGATAACGTCGAACTGACCGGCGGTGTCGGTCACCTTGAAGGGAGCAAGGGCGTTCTCAACGAGCTGATGACGGCCGAAATACTGCTCGGCGTCACGCTTGTTGATGGTCACCTTGCCGGTGCCGGGGACGAGACGGACGCGGGCGACGGCGTTCTTACGACGGCCGGTACCCTGGTAGACAACGGTGTTCTCAGCCATCTTTAAGCCTCCAGCTCAATCTTCGTGGGGTTCTGGGCAGCATGCGGATGCTCGGCACCAGCGTAGACCTTAAGCTTGGTCATCTGGGCACGGCCGAGGGTGGTCTTGGGCAGCATACCGCGAACGGCGCGCTCGATGACCTTCTCCGGGTGCTTCTCCATAGCCTGGCGGAAGCTCTCAGCCTTGAGGCCGCCGTTGTAGCCGCTGTGGCGATAATAGGTCTTCGTGTCGGCCTTGTTACCGGTAAGCTGGACCTTATCGGCGTTGATGACGACAACGAAGTCGCCGCAGTCGCTGTTGGGCGTGAACTGGGGCTTGTTCTTACCGCGCAGGATCATTGCGATCTGGGTGGCAAGACGGCCCAGGACAGCACCATCGGCGTCGACGAGAACCCAGTTGCGCTGGACCTCGCCCTGCTTGGCGTAGTGAGTCGATTTCGAAATCACTTAGACTCCTCCATGTACAGTACGTGTTGTTACAGAGATTCACGGGGCTCTGCAAGTAACCCGTCCATATTACCCCGCTCGCCGTACGAGTCAACAGGTATTTTGGCTCCGACCAGAGTTTCTGCACATGTCATCCACGAGCCGTGATTTTTCCAGCTCTTTAGCTGTTGTCATTTTTTTGAGGGTTCGCTATCGCTAACGCTCAACGAACTCTTGGATTTCCGCGAGCAGGCGCTTTGCCTCCTGACGGCCCTGGATATACAGGTCCAAAAGCTTTGCCGAATCGTGCTCGACATGGCCGACCTCGACCGGCTTTTGCGGAGCGACGACCAACGCGCGGCCCTCGCGCTCATACTTCCACAGGTGCATGCGCTGGATGTTGTAACGGTCGTGGCGCGTCTCGATAGCCTCGAGCAGATAGGGGTAGTCGGCATAACGCGCACGCGCGGCCGGCAAAAACTCGTAGGGCTTTTTCTCATACGAGCGGTCCTGCGTGACAATGACAACCGCGCGGTCGAAGCCCGCCTCCTCCAGCACGTGCTCGATGGGGATCGAATCGGCTACGCCGCCGTCGACGTATTTGTGCCCGTCAATCTCGACCGGCGGCGTCACCAGCGGCAGCGAGGTCGAGGCACGCACGGCGTCGAGGTCGAGCACTGCGCTTTTAACCGGGAGGTACGTGGCGGTTCCAAAGAGCATGTCCGTCGCGACGGCGTACATCTCGATGGGGCTCGCGTCGAACGTCTCGTTGTCAAAGGGATCCAGGCGGTCCTGGACATCGTTGAAGATAAAGTCGTAACCCACGATGGAACCCGTGGACGCAAACGATGCGGCGCCCATGAAGCGATTGTCATTGCAGAAAGCCAGGTTGATGCGGTTGGCACGGCCGATCTGGTGCGACTTGTAGTTCACGCCGTTGAGGGCGCCGGCCGATACGCCATATACCGCCGGAATCTCGACGCCAGCCTCCATGAGGACGTCGAGCACGCCTGCGGTAAATTGCCCGCGGAAGCTGCCGCCCTCCAAAACGAGCGCGACCTTGCCAGCGTTCTTTGCCTTATCTTCTGCAGTCATGTTGACCTCCTGCGATTGCGTTTTGGCTTTCTTCTACCCAGTTTTGGGATGGCGAGCGCGCAGGTTTTTCGAGGCGGCAGGTGAAGCGGAAAGTGTGCCCCAGTTTGAGGCGGGATTCCGGGATGCGCTTTCCACTTGGACCGCCGCTGGGAAAGCGCGTCCCGTTCTGAGCGCGGATTCCGGGACGTACTTTCCGCTAGCCATTCATTTGGAAACTGCATCCCATTCCGAACGAGGATTCCGGGATGTACTTTCCGCTTGAGCTGCCATTGGGAAAGCATATCCCACTCTACGGCTCGATTCCGGGTCGCAGTTTCCGCTTGAGGCATCATCCGGAAACTACATCCCAGTCTGAGCGCGGATTCCGGGATGGGCTTTCCGCCTGGGCCGCCATTGGGAAAGCACGTCCCACTCTGCGTCACTGAGGCGTTTTCTTTACGCTCGCGCCCTGCACAGAGTTCGATTCTCCGCGGTACGGGGGGGATCCGTTGATGCGGCGCATGGCCGGCTGAGATTCGATAAATATCGCATCCGTTTTGAGTCGGAAGTTTGCGCGGAGAATCCGCGTATTTGCTTCGCAAATACGCACCGGCTTCGGCCGCCTGCCGGCGCCCTCGCCCGCTCACTACAAACGCTCCGCGTTTGCTTAACGCCCGCGCCCTGCACAGAGTTCGATTCTCCGCGGTACGGACTAGAAATAAAAAGGCAGGTAGATACGAATATCTACCTGCCTGTTGCTTATGGTGGAGGCGCGGAGAATCGAACTCCGGTCCACGAAAGCCCCCTGATTGGCATCTCCAAGCTCAGTCGCTGGTTTAGTCTCGGACGCTTTGCGCGCAGCGACACGCTCGCGGCATCCCAACCGGTTCGGTCTTAGCCCGCGCCATACCGATTACGTGCGCGGGAGCATTCCCCTAACATGACGTCGCGCCGGTGTCGGGGAAATCACCGGGTTGACGCGCCGCTATAAACTAAGCAGCGAGAGCCATAGGCTCAAAAGAAGAGTTGTTGTCAATTCAATTTGACGGTACCCCTGTTTAACGAGGCGAGGAGACCTCGGCTTGCTTCCTCTCTCAGAGCTATCGTGTCGAAACCAGTCGCCCCCGAATGTTGGGAAAGTCTGGATGGCATTGGGCACGAGCGCCCAACACCCGTCGACTTTTCAAGGAACATGCAGGGCGAGCCCCGCTTGTGGAGTGTTATCTTACCACGTTCTGAAAGCGGACAGCTGTTCTATGCACGAGCTGTGAAGACCCCAATGTGCGCCGCACTTCGCACTTTTGCTACCGATCGCGTCACGTATATTTTCGCCAAGCAAAATTGACCCGTCGAAAGGACCGTTATGGATACCAAGCAGCAACTTGTCAATGCCCTCGCAGGCCTGGGCTCAACCATTACCGAAGCTATGGATGTCATCGAAGGCTTTGTCCCCTGCGGACATCCCGCCCTCACGGTTTCGAACGCCCTTGTTGCGCTGGACGCTGACGATGATGCAGCTCTCGCCCAGCAGCTTGAGACCGTCGAGGGCTTTATCGACCACGTGAGCGAAAACCGCGGCGTGACCGCCTACCACGGCGTCGAGGTCGAGCTCGCGGGTCCCAAAGCCGATCTGCTCGCAGCAATCCGCGAGGTAGGCGCCCTTATGCAGACCGCAGGCGTCAAAAACACCCAGGTCAACGAGTGGGTCTACCGCAGCCTGGCAGCACTCGACAGCTCCGACGAAAAGGCAGCCGAGCAGCTCGCAGAAAGTCCCGCCATTAAGGCCGAGCTTTTGTAAATAGCAGACGCGGGCCCCTTGGCGCATCGTCGTCCAAGAGGCCCGCAAACATTTCGCGTCAACCGATAGCCGCGCCGCCACGTTCGGTCAAAGCCAGAATTGGCATCATTTGGCGCGGGGTCTTTGCTGCAAGATCGGCATGTTCGAGCAGCTTGCGATCGTTAGTTACCAAGTAATCAACCTGGGCGCGTTTGCATGCGGCGAGTACCAAGTTGTCCTCGTAATCGCGATGGAGCGTCAGATATTTGTCGGCTAGCCACAGATCGGATGCATCAGCGCCCACGGCCGTGGCGTTTTCGGTCATGTTCCGAACAAACGCCAACGTCGCATCGCCAATTGCACGGGCAGATGCCTCGTCGAGCGCTCCCCCGCTGGCAAGAACGCTGCGCTTCAGTTCGTGTTGGACAACGTACAGCACGTCCTTGGCGATATGCACCGGAAAGAACAGCAATGCCCCCGCCTCCGTCGCCTGCCCAATAAACGCGCGTGCGGCAAGCGACTCGGCATGGTCGGCGCAAAACGAATCGACCCATACGTTGGCATCCACCATTATTTTGAGGGGAGCCCCGCTCACAGGATCATCCCCTTTTGGCGATAGCGCTCGTCCATGGCTTCGGAATAGATTGTGTCCCAATCGCGATCGTCGGATACAGGCGACGCAGCGATGCCCATATCTGCATAAAGCCGGTCTGCCACTGCCCACGACGCGGCGAACGGAGTATCGGGCGCGACGGCCTGCTGCCGGTCGTCGACGGCCGCAAGCACTTCCTCGCACTGCCCGCCACCCTGCGCGACCTTGGCCACCACCTTTTTGATGAGCTCGGGCAGCGACCCGCCCGAAAGCCGCAGCGCCTCCTCGGCACGGTTCTTGACCTGGCGATCCACGCGAACGTTCACCTGCGCCATGCCGCTAACAGCACCCACGTCGATCCCGCTCCCTTCAATTGCTAGCCATGCTAGCAACACTATATCGAGAAGCTAACAAATGGTCAAATGCAAAAGGCCTGCGCCCGGACGACACCGATGCCGTCTGGGCGCAGGCCAGATAACGTGCGCGAACACGTCTGCTAGCGCAGGTAAGCCTTCGCGTTGCCCAGGCTGTAGGCAATCGTCGAGCCGTTGTGCAGCAGTGACGACGTCTGCGGAG
>NZ_JBDMHA010000017.1:0-6979 GCF_039752985.1 Collinsella aerofaciens | reverse complement strand
GGATGATATCGGCGACCTCCTTGGCGATGTCGCTTCCACCGCCCATGGCCAGACCCACATCGGCCAGACCCAGCGCCGGTGAGTCGTTGACGCCGTCGCCCACCATGGCAACGTGGCGCCCCTCGCCCTTAATGCGCTCCACATACGCGTACTTGTCCTCGGGCAGCAGCTCGGCCTTAAACTCGTCGACACCTGCCTCGCGAGCAATGCGCTCGGCCGTGCGCTCCGAGTCGCCCGTGAGCATGACCACGTGCTTAACGCCCAACGCGTGCAAGTCGGCGATGGCCTCGCGGACCCCGGGCTTAAGCGGGTCCTCGATACCGAGCACGCCCACAACGGTGCCATCGACCGCCAGATACAGCGGCGACAAGCCCTGCATCTGGAACTCGATTTGCTCCTTAATGTCGGACTCGAGCTGCGCACCCTCGTCCTCAAATACAAAGTGCGCGGAACCGATGATGGCACGACGCCCTTCAATGGACGAAGCGATGCCGTGCGCCACGATGTACTCGACGGCGGCATGGCGCTCGCGGTGCTCGAGCTCGCGCTCGCGTGCCGCATTGACCACGGCGCGTGCCACCGGATGCGGGAAATGCTCCTCCAAGCAAGCGGAAAGGCGCAGAATCTCGTCCTCGCTCCAGCCATCGGTCGTGAGCACGCAGGCAAGACGCGGCTGCGCCTCGGTGAGCGTGCCGGTCTTATCAAACACGATGGTATCGGCCTTGGCAAACGACTCAAAGTACTTCGCGCCCTTGACCATGACGCCCATCTTGGCGGCATCGCTCATAGCGGTCATGACGGCAACGGAACCCGTGAGCTTGAGTGCGCACGAGTAGTCGACCATCAACGCCGCTGAGGTCTTGATGAGGCTGCGCGTGGTGAGCGCGACCAGACCCGCGAGCAGGAAGTTCCACGGGACGATCTTGTTGGCGAGGTCCTCCATGTGCGACTGACCCTCGGACTTGAGCGAGTCGGCCGTCTGCACGAGCGAGACGATCGAGCGGAGCTTGGTCTGAGCCGTATTGGCGCGCACACGTACCAAGATGCTGCCGTCTTCCACGACGGTGCCGGCGAACACGTCGTCGCCTGCGCTGCGCTCGACGGCAAGCGGCTCGCCGGTCAGGGTCGCCTGGTTGACCATGGCGCTCCCCTGTTCGACCACGCCGTCGATGCAAATGGACATGCCGGTGCGCACGGCTACCAAGTCGCCGGGCTCAAGCTCGGTGGCGGCAACGCTCACCTCGGTGTCGCCGACGACCTTTTGCGCCTTGTCGGGCACATCGAGCAGCGAGTTGATGAGCTCGTTTTCGCTCATGGCGCGCGTGTAGTCCTCGAGCAGCTCGCCCACGTTGAGCAGGAACATCGTCTGCCCCGCGGTATCGACGTCGCGTTTGGCAAACGAGATACCGATGGCCGAAGCGTCGAGCACGGGAACGGTCAGGCGCGGTTGTGCGAGCTCGTGGAGAGCGGCGCGCAAAAAGGTCATGTAACCGGCCACGACAAAGATGGCACGCAGCGGCGTAGGCAGGAACCAGCGGCGCGCGTAGTGGGCGCCGATAAGTGTGGCAAGATCCATGACGAGCTTGTGCTTGCGTGGCTCAAGCTGCATCGCGTAACCCGTCTTTGCGTCGGCAATGGCCTGGGCATCGAGCGCACCCAGGGCGTCGAGTACGCCCGCACGACACTGCTCGTCATATTCGAGCGCCATCTGGCCAATACGGCCATAAACGCGCACCTTGTGCACGCCGCCGATATCGCCGCTGAGCTTAAGAAGTGCATCGAGATCGCTCTCTGGCACAGGACCCGCCAATTGAAGACGGGTCCTGCCGGGGATCTCGCTAATAATCGAGAATCTCATAGTTTGTGCCTGGGAGCGTTACTCGGCTGCCTCATCAGCAGCGGCCTCGCTCTGGGTGATGTAGGCCGCCTCGGCAACCATGTCATCGACATTGGCCTTGGCCTGCTCGACCATGTCCTGGTAGCAGTTCTTGACGCGCATACCGCACGCGATGCCCTGCACGCAGGCATTCTTGACCGGAGCGCTGGTAAGCAGCTTGATGCCGGCCGTGCCGAGCAGAAAACCGCCACCGACAAGCAGGGTGTTAAACGTCGACTTCTTCATGTTGCTTCTCCCTTTTGCCGCACAAGCGCGGCATGGTGCCTTAGCACCCGAGTTCATTAGTTTGCTCGAGCACGCTTTTGAAAATAGTTTAGTATAACTATTTGGTCAACAATGGCTAACTTTTTGGAAACTATGGGGATGAACTCAATATGACAAAGGGACTGTCCCTTTGTCACATTGTGGATGCCTTCCTCAGATCTGCCAGGCAGCCGCTTCCTTTTGCAGCGCAACCATGCGGGCGAATTCTCCACCTGCCGCCTTGAGCTGCGCCGGAGTGCCCTGCTCGGCAACCACACCATCCTTGAGCACAACGATTTTGTCGGCATTTTCCACCGTACGCATGCGATGCGCAATCACGATAACCGTCTTACCTGCAAGCAGACGGGAGAGCGCCTGCTGTACCACGGTCTCGTTCTCCACATCCAAGCTCGCTGTCGCCTCGTCCAACAGCACGATGGGCGCGTCTTTGAGCAGAGCGCGGGCGATAGAGATGCGCTGGCGCTCGCCGCCGGACAGCTTGGAGCCGTTCTCGCCGATCATGGTGTCGTAGCCCTGCGGCATACGACTCACAAACTCGTCGCAGTTAGCGGCACGCGCGGCCGCAAGCACTTCCTCATCGGTGGCATCACGACGCCCGAGGCGGATGTTTCCCATCACCGTATCGTCAAAGAGCAGCACGTCTTGGAACACAATGGCATAATCACGCAGCAGCACCTCGGGATCAACGCTCGCAACATCCACGCCACCCACGGTAACCTTGCCCGCGGTGGCATCCCAAAAGCGCGCGGCCAGGCGGCTCACCGTAGACTTACCGGAACCCGAAGGACCGACCAGTGCCGTAACTTCGCCTTCCTTGGCGGTAAAGCTCACATCGGTAAGAACTTTCTCGCCGGCGCGGCCGTCCTCGCCCGCACCATAGCCAAATGCCACGTGATCGAACACCACATCGTGGCCCGCGGGCTCAAATTTCTCGCTACCCCGCGCCGCAGGCTCTTCCATGATGGAACGCATGCGCCTGGCCGATGACTCTGCGGCAAACAGCTCGGACATTAACATCAGTGCCTGATCGAAGGGCGCATAGATGCGGCTCACCATGAGCAAGAAGGCAAACATCACCAAAAAGTCGACCCGCCCCGAGGCAACCATCGCGGCACCCGTTACCAGCGTGGAAGCGACCCCCAGACGCAAAATGACAAAGGCAGAGTTGACCAAAAGCCCGTTAACGAGTTCTCCCTTAGTGGTCTCGCGCTCCTCGGCATCGATCACGGCACCGAGTCCCTCAAGATAATAGGCCTCCTGGTTGGTAGCGCGGATCTCGCGCACACAATCGAGCGTCTCCTGGATCGCCTCGGTGACTTTGACCTTCTCGGCGCGAACACGGTCGAACACCGGGACCATGGGGCCGCGCGTCAAATACAGCACGGCAAAGGCCACGGGAACGCTCCAGAACGCCGCGATCGCCAACTGCCAGCAAAAGAACAGCGATGCTGCGAACACAATAGCGCTTGCGATAATGGCGCCCCAAAGCTCTCCCAACACGTGGCTGTAGGCGTGCTCCATGGCCTGGACGTCGCCCATGATGGTCTCGGTTAAATCGGCCAGATCACGACGGCCAAAAAACGACAGCGGCAGTTTGCGCAAGCGCTCGGCAATCTCCATACGCTGCTTGCCGCACTCCTCGTAAAAGATGCAGTAGGTGTAGTAATACTGCTGCCAGTTAGAGGCAAAGAGCAACACAAAAAAGACCACGAGGCCGCCCACGATCGGCAGGGCATCCGGCAGGTCGGCGCCAGTGGCGAGATGTTCGACAAAACCGGCCATGACCAGGAATAAAAAGCCCATGCCGGCCATGGTAATAAGATTGGTGAGCGTGGTCCAGAAAATGCCGCGCTTTACGCCGGCGACGCCTTTATCGGATAGGAAATACTTCTTTTGGAATGAGGCGAACATTTAGGCCTCGCCTCCCTTCGTGACGGCGGCATCCGCGGTCGCTGCAGTGATTTTCCAGCTCGCGGCCTGTTCGTATTCGGCCCACATCTTGGCATACAAACCCTCTTGGGACAGCAACTCGGCATGGGTACCCGACTCCTGCACGCTGCCCTGGTTGAGCACCACGATTTGGTCTGCGCCCACTACAGTCGAGAGTCGGTGCGCAATCATAATGACCGTGCGACCCGCCGCCAGCTTGCTAAAGGCGCGCTGGATGAGTGCCTCGTTCTCGGGATCGGCAAACGCCGTGGCCTCATCGAGCACCACGATAGGCGCGTCTTTAAGGATCGCGCGGGCGAGTGCCACGCGCTGGACCTCGCCGCCCGAAAGATATGCTCCGCCGGCACCGAGCATGGTATTGATGCCCTGTGGGAGCTTGGCCACAATGTCGTCGCACTGAGCTGCGGAGAGGGCCGCACGCACTTCGTCGTCAGTGGCCGTAGGCTTGGAGGCGCGCACGTTATCGGCAAGTGTTTGCCGGAACAGCTGGTTGGTCTGGAACACGAAGGCAACCTGGTCCATAAGCTCGTGCGGATCCATATCGCGAACGTCCACACCGCCCACGAGTACGCGGCCCGAAGAGACATCCCAAAAACGAGGAATCAGGCTTGCGCAGGTTGACTTGCCGCCACCCGAAGGACCCACCAGAGCGAGGGTGCTACCAGCTGGAACGCTAAAACTTACATGGCTAACGGCAGGTGCTTCGGCACCCTCGTACGTAAAGTTCACGTCCTCAAATCGCACGTCGCCGCCGGCAGGGTGCTTGGGTTGGGCGGGCACGGAGAGCTGCTTGGAATCCATGACGCTTCGAATACGAGCCAGCGAATCGGCACTCATCTGAGAGGCCTCGCCCACAAACATGAGCTTGGTCATGGCCGTCGGCACCACGGCCGAAAAGATCGCGTAAAACGTGAAGTTGGCCATAAAGTGCGCGAAGTCCGTCTCGCCCGGCGCCAACAGCAATGCCACGGGCAAGAGAAATGCCACAAGGCCATTGAGCGCGGTAAGGTTGAGCACCTGCGGACCTCGGCAGAACGTGCCCGCATAGTTTTGCGCCATGTCGGCGTATTCGGCGATCGCGTCGTGGAAAGCCTTAAAGGAGTAGACCGTCTGCTGAAACACCTTGACCACGGGAATACCGCGTACGTATTCGGTGCCGGTCTTGTTCATCTTGACCAGCGCTCCCATGTAGGCCTTCATGAACTCGGCGCCTTTGCCGCTCATCATGGTGGCCATGGCGCCAAACGAAACGACGACCGAGATAAGGCATGCCGCCCCCAAACGCCAATCGAGCGCGAAAAGCAGCACGAGCAGGCCTGCGACCATGGCGGTGGCGCCGGCGATATCGGGCAGCATGTGTGCGAGCAAAGTCTCGGTGGAGGCGGCGCATCCGTCTACAACACGGCGCAGCTCACCGGTGGCGTGCGTGTCAAAGTAGCCAAGCGGCAGCTTAAGCAGGTGCTCGCTCGTGGCCTTGCGGATGTTAGACGCGCAGCGAAACGCAGACAGGTGCGTGCACATAAGCCCCACGAAATAAACTACGATGCTTGCCAGGGCAAAACCCACGGCCCACCAGCCATACATCGCGATATCGGTGACTTCGCTCCAGTTAGGTGCCACGGCGATCAGATTGCGTGCGACAAGCCAAATGCACACGAACGGGCCAAAGCTCAGCAGCTGCGAGAGCGCCGAGAGCGCCATGCCCAAATACGTTAGGAATTTGCGGTCACCAGCATATGCAAGCAGCTCGCCGATACCGCCGCCTTCCTTTTTTGATTCCTTTGCCATGAGATTCCTTTCTAACGGCTTGAGAGTTAACCATAACAAACTTATCATTGATATGTTAGCCAAGGCACACAATCGAGCCAGGCATGGACGTTTCCGCAAAGGAAGGGGACGCTTTTGAAAATGCATCGGGCAGCGACCGACATAACCGAGCTCTACGCACCGCAATTTGAGCAGTTTGGCCTGGAGCTTACCGGCAAGGGCGCCGTCTTTACCGGCGAGGTGGCAAACGACCGGGCGCACGGCCGCGCATGGATCATGCCTCTCTCCCCCACCTGCATCGTCATGGAGCATTTCATCACCCCGACGCACGATATGTGCCTGGCTGAATTCACACCCGAGCCATACGCCTGCGTGAGCCAAATCAGCAGCGCCACGCTCACCTGCATGCCCGAGATAGGCATAACACCCGCAAACCTCAAGCCGTTGCGCGGGTCGTGGCCGAGCAATGCAATTTGTAGTTTTATCCAGGATACCTGCGGAAACGAGCTCAGCCCGTTATACGCCGGACAGCTCTATCACTCGCGCTCGGTGTTATTCCTACCGAGATACTTCGACGATTTCGAACGCCGCTACCCCGGCGAATTCGCTGGGCTTTTTGACGCCTTTGCCGAGTCGTGGGGCGAAGAAGCGCTATCGGCGATCGATCGGACACTCTGCCGCCTCGATGAGACGCGCGCTCGTGTCACGGGCGGGCATCTTTACATGAAGGGTACCGTAGAGACCATGGTTGCCGAGCTGGCGTACGCGCGAACAGCCCACAAGCAGGCACGTCAGGCCGAAGGGACACAGGCCGCTCTGGACATTGTCGAAGAAGCGATCCTGGCTGTCGAGCGCGCCCTTGACGAGGGGCGTCGCATCGGCGTGGACGAGGTCGCCGAGCGGCTCTACACAAGCCGCTCCAAACTATGCGCCACCTTTAAGGCCCAAACTGGCGAGTCCCTGGGCGCCTACATGCGCAGGCGCCGTATGGAGCGAGCACAGGACCTTTTGGCCGATAGCGCGCTCACGATAGCGCAGGTGGCAGAGCGTCTAGGCTACCCTCAGCAGGCCGCCTTCGCCCAAGCCTTCAAACAACACACC
>NZ_JBDMHA010000016.1:18556-37268 GCF_039752985.1 Collinsella aerofaciens | reverse complement strand
CGCGCGGACTTCGTGCGTCCGGCGCTCATTAGGAAAAACAGAGCCGCCCGTATCGGGCGGCTCGGCAATCAAAAACCTTGGATTCGGGGCATACGCTACTGGTTAGTTTACCCCTCGAGCATGCCGTCGAGGGTGCGCCAGGCGAGCTCGGCGCATTTGACGCGGGCGGGCATGTGCGAGATGTCCTGAAGCTGGGCGGCCTCGTCCAGGTCTTCCAGGTCTTCCTCGGAGAGCTGCTCGCCGCGGATCATGGCGAGGAAGAGCTCTGCCAGGCGGTGAGCTTCCTCGACGGTCTCGCCGGTGATGAGGTCGGCCATGATGTCGGCACTGGCCTGGCTGATGGCGCAGCCGTGGCCGGTAAAGGAGGCCTCCTCGATCACGTTGTTCTCGACACGTAGCTGCAGGGTGAGCTCGTCTCCGCAGCTGGGGTTGATGCCGTCGTGCTCGTGCGTGGGAGCATCCATCTCGTACTTATAGTCGGGGTGCGAGTTGTGCTCCATAAATGTGGTGGAGGTGTACAGATTACCCATTGAACGTGCTCCAAACGTGATGCAGACCGGCGATGAACTTGTCAATGTCGGCCTTGTCGTTGTAGAAGGCCACGCTGGCGCGGCAGCAGGCAAGGTTCTCGACGCCCAGCCAGGTGAGCAGCGGCTGTGCGCAGTGGTGACCGGCGCGGATGCAGACGCCGTCCATGTCCATGATGCTCGCGACATCGTGCGGGTGGATACCCTTGACGTTAAAGCTCACGACGCCATGGTGATTGTCCCAATAGATGGAGCCGATAATCTGGACAAAGTCGAGCTGCATGAGTTCGCCCATCAGGTAGTGGACGAGTGCCTGCTCGCGTGCCTGGATGTTTTCGTAGCCCACGGTGTTAACCAGGTAGTCAAGCGCCGCGCCCGTGGCGAAGATGCCGGCGGCGTCCTGCGTGCCGGCCTCGAACTTCTCGGGGACGGGCGCCCAGACGGCGTCCTGCTCGGTGACCGAGTCGATCATCTCGCCGCCGGTAAGCATGGGCGGCATGGCGTTGAGCAGGTCCATCTTGCCCCACAGCACGCCGATGCCCATGGGGCCCATGGCCTTGTGCGCGCTAAAGGCAAAGAAATCGGCTCCAAGGTCGGCCACATCGACCGGCATGTGCGGCAGCGACTGCGCGCCGTCGACGACCAGATAGCCGCCGTACTTGTGCACGAGCTTGCCGAGGTTCTTGACCGGGTTCTCAACGCCCAGGACGTTAGAGACCTGACCCACGGCCAAGATCTTGGTCTTGGGGCCCACCTTGGCAAGAACTTCCTCGGTGGTGAGCTGGCCGGTCTTGGTGGGGTAGAGGTAGACGAGCTTGGCGCCGGTCTCACGGCAGACCTGCTGCCACGGAATCAGGTTGGAGTGGTGCTCCATGATGGTGATGACGACCTCGTCGCCCGGTTCGAGGACCGTGGGCGCAAAGCTCTTGGCGACCAGGTTGAGCGACTCGCTCGTGTTGCGGGTGAAGACGACCTCGTTGGCCTGGGGGGCGCCGATGACGTCGGCGATCTGCTGACGCACCTTTGCGATGGCCTCGGTGGCCTCGACGGACAGCGAGTACAGGCCGCGCAGGGGGTTGGCGTTCATGCGCTGGTAGAAGTCACGCTCGGCGTC
The DNA here is from genome assembly GCF_039752985.1 of Collinsella aerofaciens. Classification (GTDB taxonomy): domain Bacteria; phylum Actinomycetota; class Coriobacteriia; order Coriobacteriales; family Coriobacteriaceae; genus Collinsella; species Collinsella aerofaciens_BT. The sequence goes on along the minus strand of NZ_JBDMHA010000016.1, from coordinate 35,627 downwards.
GAGCACGCAGGCGGGGCGCTGCGCGGTGGCCGCGCTATCGAGGAAGGCGATCTCGGGGTGCTGCTGGAACAGCGGGAACTGCGCCTTGTAGGGATTGGTCTCGATGTCGACGGTAGGCCAGCCGCGCGAGGCCTCGTCGCTGGCGTCGAGTTCCATGGGCTCGGGGGCAGTACAGGTATCGCATTTAACGTGCTCGGTGTCGATCATGCGAGCTCCTCCTCAAAGTTATCGATCAAGTTGTTGCCCAGGCGGACGACGGCGGCGCGGGTGCGCTCATCGGTGGCGGAAAGCGCAGCGTCCTCCAGCTTGGCGCGGATGAACAGGTCCTCGGCGGCGTTTTGGTCAAGGCCGCGGCAGGCGAGGTAGAACAGCTGCTCGTCGCGGACGTGGCCGATGGTGGCGCCGTGGTTGCCAGCGACGTCGTCCTCGTCGCAGAGGATGACGGGGACGGTTTTGTTGTCGACGCCCTTGTTGGCGAGCAGCACGGTCTCGCGCTCGGTGCCGGTTGCGCCCTTGCAGCCGTGCACGAGGTCGATGGTGCCGCGGTAGACCTTCTTGGACGTGCCAGTCAGCACGCCGTTGGCGTCGATCTCGCACTCGGTCTTACGACCGCGGTGGCGCAGCTCGTAGTTAAAGTCGCGCACCTGTTCGCGGGCACCTAGGTAATCGGTATCGATGGTCACCTTGGCGGTGTCGCCCAGCAGATCGCCGGCGAGGCCGGTGGCGCTGGCACCGGCACCCAGGACGGTGTGCTGCACGTTGACGCGCGCGCCCTCGTCCAGGAACAGGCCGGTGTCGTCGAGTGCGATCCAGCTATCGTCGAGCGTCTGCGTGCAGGCCACGTTGACGGTGGCGTACTCGTGGGCGCACACGCGCAGCACGGATCCCACGACGCCCTCGCCGGCAACGGGGGAGTCCAGGGCGATTTGCAGGTCGAGCGTCGACTGGGGACGGACGACGACGTCGATGGCGGCGATGGCCGCGGCGGCATCGACACCGCTCACACGCACGGTAACCGTGGCGTGCTTGTATGCGGGCACATCGATGACGACGCGCTTGGTGGCGTGGTCGGCCAGGTAGGTGTAGGCAGCCTCGCCCATGCCAGTCTCGAAGGCCTCAGCGGGGGAGAGCTCCTCCTCCAGCTGGATGGCACCGGCCTGGTAGACGGAGGTGGCGGGCACGTCGAGCTCGGTCTCGGGCGTGATGCGGGCGCGGTCGGCGGCATCGCCGGGCGCGGAGGCGCGGCGCTCGGGGAAGCGCTCGGCCATGGCGTCCATGGCGGCGTCGAACGCGTCTGCCATGCCGGTAAACTGCTCGTCCAAGCCCTCGACCTCAACGGCCCCGGTGGGAGCGGCGGCAAGCTCGTCAGAGAGCTCGAGCTTGGTCTGGTTCATCTTCAGCCAGCCCCATGTGGCAGCCGGCATCGCATTGACCTGCTCAAGGGTGGTAGCAGCGGTGTTCGTGGTCTGTTTCATTATCCGATCGCTCCTTCCATCTCGAGCTTGATCAGGTTGTTCATCTCGACGGCGTACTCCAGCGGCAGCTCCTTGGAGACCGGGTTGGCAAAGCCGTTGACGATCATGGTACGGGCCTCTTCCTCCGAGATACCGCGGCTCATCAGGTAGAACACCTTATCGTCGCCGATGCGGCCGATGGTGGCCTCGTGGCCGATGTCGACGTTCTTGGCGCGGATGTCCATGGCCGGAATAGTGTCGGAGCGGCTTTGGTCGTCGAGCATCAGCGACTGGCAGCTCACGGTTGCCTTGGAGCCCTCAGCCTTGGGTGTCGCCACGATAGAGCTGCGGAACGTCTGGATGCCGCCGCTCTTGGAGATGCCCTTGGTCTCGACAGTTGCCGAGGTCTCGGGCGCGTTGAGCACGACCTTGCAGCCGGTATCGAGGTTCTGGCCGGCGCCGGCAAAGGTGATGCCGGTAAAGCTCGAGCGAGCGCGGCGGCCGTTGAGCACGCTCATGGGGTAGAGGTAGCCCACGTGGCTGCCGAAGGAGCCACTGATCCACTCGATGTCGCCGTCCTCGTCCACGCGCGCACGCTTGGTGTTGAGGTTGTACATGTTCTTGGACCAGTTCTCGATGGTCGAGTAGCGCAGGTGCGCACGCTTGCCCACAAAGAGCTCGACAGCACCGGCGTGGAGGTTGGCCACGTTGTACTTGGGCGCGGAGCAGCCCTCGATAAAGTGCAGGTCGGCGTCGTCTTCGACGATGATGAGCGTGTGCTCAAACTGGCCGGCGCCCTTGGCGTTGAGGCGGAAGTAGCTCTGCAGCGGGAAATCGAGCTTGGTGCCCTTGGGCACGTAGACAAACGAGCCGCCCGACCACACGGCGCCGTGCAGGGCCGCAAACTTGTGGTCGGTGGGCGGGATGAGCGTCATAAACTTCTCGTGAATGAGCGGCTCCCACTGCGGGTCGTGCAGGGCCTCCTCGATGCCGGAGTAGACGATGCCCATCTTGGACGCGGTGTCCTGCATGTTGTGGTAGACGAGCTCGGAGTCGTACTGCGCGCCGACGCCCGCCAAGTAGCTGCGCTCGGCCTCGGGGATGCCCAAGCGCTCAAAGGTGCTCTTGATGTCGTCGGGCACCGACTCCCAGTCGTGCTTTTGGTCGGTGTTGGGCTTGACGTAGGTGACGATGTTGTCCATGTCCAGGCCCTCGATGGAGGGGCCCCACGTCGGGTCGGGAAAACGATTGAAGATCTCGAGGGACTTTAAGCGCAGGTCGAGCATCCACTGCGGCTCGTCCTTCTTGGCGCTGATCTCGCGCACGATGTCGGGCGTGATGCCGGCGTCGAGGCGCTCGAATCCCTCCTCGCCATAGGTGAAGTCGTAGAGGCTGCGGTCGATGTCCGCGACCTCGGTGCGGTTCTTGGTCATTGCGTCGCCCCTTTACGCCTGCTGCTCGGCAACGGCGGACTCGGCCTGGGCGCGCTGCTCGGCGGCCTCGCGCTCGAAGGTCTCAAAGCCGTTCTTGTCGATCCAGGGGATCAGCGAGGCGTCGTCCTCGCGTACGATGTGGCCCTTGACCATAACGTGGACGCGGTCGACATCCAGGTGCTCCAGGATACGCGTGTTGTGCGTGATGATGAGCATGGAGCCGTCGCAGCTCTTGCGGTAGGCGTCCATGCCGTGGCTGACGGTGGAAAGGGCGTCGACGTCCAGGCCGGAGTCGGTTTCGTCCAGGATGGCGAGCTTGGGCTGCAGCAGCAGAAGCTGGAGCATCTCGACCTTCTTTTTCTCGCCGCCCGAGAAGCCCACGCCCAGCTCACGGTTGAGGTAGGCGGTGTCCATGTTGAGCTCGGCCGCGAGCTCCTTGACGCGACGGCGGAACTCCTTGCCCTTCATCTCCAGGCCGGGGCGGCCAGCGATGCTGGCACGCAAAAAGCTCGACAGCGGCACGCCCGGGATCTCGACCGGGGCCTGGAAGCTCAGAAACAGGCCGGCGCGCGAACGCTTGTCGGTGGTGAGCTCGGTGATGTCCTGGCCGTCAAAGACGATGCGGCCGTCGTTGACGGTATAGACGGAGTCGCCCATGACCAGGTGGCCGAGGGTGGACTTGCCGGCGCCGTTGGGGCCCATCAGCACGTGGGTCTCACCGGCGGCGACGTTGAGGTTGACATTGTGGAGGATGGTCTTCTCGTCCACGGAGGCGGTGAGACCATCGATGGAAAGCAGCGGATTTGCGCTCATGCTGTCCCTCTCTGTATATGGTGTACTCATAGGTGTACTAAACCCTAGGAATCTTCTCGGAATAAAGTTACTATGGGTTCGGCGTTAGTCAAGGGAAAACCCGACTAATCCACTCGACTTTTCTAGATGTGGGACAAAATAACAAGGTTTGTTTGTCCCACTTACTTAAGATTTGGGACAAACAAACCTTGTTATTTTGTCCCAGATGCGATGGGAGGGTAGGTATGCTCATTTCTTCCAAGGGCCGCTATGCCCTCCGGCTGATGATCTATATCGCGGCGCTGGGCGACGCCGAGGGCAAGATTGCCTTGCGCGAGGTTGCCGACCGTGAGCATATCTCACAAAAGTATTTGGAGCAGCTGGTTCGTCCGCTTATGAAGGCGGGCCTGCTTAAGAGCGTGCGCGGCAAGGGCGGCGGCTACATGATGGCCAAGGATCCAGCCGAGGTGCGTGCCGGCGACATCCTGCGCGCCGTCGAGGGCAGCACGGCGCCCGTGGCGTGCGACGGCATCGACAACAGCTGCACCCGCAGCGATTTGTGCTCGACCGTCAAGTTCTGGCGCGGCCTGGACGACGTGATCGAAAAGTACGTCGACGGCGTGACGTTGGCCGACCTGGCCGCCGTCCCCGAAATCAACTTTGACATTAAGCTGTAGGGGTGCAAATGGCATCTCTCGACAAGGTGTACAAGCAAATCGAAGTTTTTGCTCGGGAATGTGACGCCGAGAAGGTCGTGTTGTTTGGTTCTCGTGCTCGAGGCGACAACTTGCCCAAGAGCGATATTGACATCGCCGTAGCAGGTTGCCGGGATTTCGGCCGTTTCTCATATTTGATCGAGGAACATCTTGATACTCTTTTAGATGTAGATGTCGTCAATCTCGACGAGTCCCTATCGCAGCAATTGCTCGATGAGATTGCCAAGGATGGTGTGATTCTGTATGAAAAAATATGAGAACTTTGTTAGCGCCTTGGCGAATCTTGAGGATGCGCCCAATCAGGATCTCAACAATGATTTTGTTCAGAGTGGATTGATTAATAAGTTCAATCTTCAATTTGAACTGAGCTGGAAGCTCCTTAAGCGTCTGCTCGAGTATGAGGGCGCCACGCTTGCCGCGTCGGGGTCTCCTCGTGCCATCTTGAAGGAGTCCTACCGATTCTACGACTTTATTGATGAGGCAGCCTGGCTGGATATGCTCAGAGACCGCAATACGAACGTCCATATCTACGACAACAAGCTCGCTCAAGATTTGATTCAGCGCATCTTGAACGTCTATATTCCCGCTTTCTGTCAGTTGAGAGACGGGCTGACGAAACGTTACGGCGAGCTTCTGTTGGCGCCCGACGACCAGTTTGTCTAATTCCTTAAGATTTCGCGGAGGGTTGTTGCCGTTTACCGAGGGGTTGTTGTGCAACAACGGGCGAGCTGCAATACTTATTTCTATCTTTGCAAACTGCACTTTAACTATACCAATGCAGGGAGGATCTTATGCAGCCCAAGCATTCTGCTATTGTCGCGGGCCTGACGCTGGCGCTTTCGTTTGGCGCCGTTTCCGCGCCGGCACCCGCCGCTGCCGAGGAGCCCACGCCGGGCGTTGCCTCGGATGCCACCGATATCGATAAGGGTCTCTACACCCAGCAGTCCTTCTCGGGCGTGCTGAGGTCGGTCCAGGGCGTTTCGTTTGTCAACGTGACTCCCGAGATGAAGTACTTTACCAAGTACGAGAGCCATGGTAACTACAACCAGGGATTTTCGTATGGTGACGGCTATAACGCACTGGGTTACTATCAGTTTGATCGCCGCTGGTCGCTCATTCCGTTTATGAAGCAGGTTTACAACTACGATTCTGCCAAGTACGGCATGCTCAAGGATGCGATTGATCGCGGCAGCGAGATTTCCAACGCGAGCAATGCCATGTACGAGAACGGCCAGCTCACCGAGTTGGGCCGTATTGCGCAGGAGGCCTTCCAGGGCGCTTATAACACCGACCCTGCTGAGTTTTCGGCTCTGCAGGATGCCTATGCGTACAACTCGTACTATGCGGTGACCGAGGCGTGGCTCAAGAGCGGCCTGGGCATTGATATTTCGGGCCGCGCCGATTGCGTCAAGGGCATGGTGTGGAGCATTACCAACATGTGCGGCACCGGTGGCTGCAGGGATTTTTTCCGCTGGGCGAATCTTTCCAACGATATGTCCGACCGCGAGTTTGTGACGGCGCTCTCCAATAGCGTGGTCAACAATGTTGCCACCAAGTTTTCAAGTCAGCCCCAGTATCATGAGGGCTGGAAGAATCGTTATAAGAATGAGCTGAAGGACTGCTTGGTTTATATTGCCGAGGGCGAGGCCGCTGCCGCTGCGACGCCCGTGCAGCCCGAGCCTACACCGGCGCCCTCGCCGACACCTGATTCGAATGACGACTCGAGTGACGATGCCAACGATGACAGGATGGATGCGCCCTCGACCGATGCTGACGGTAATGGCTCTGCTGGTGGCACTACCAACGACGGCTCTACCTCGAACGGCTCCGATTCGAACGGCTCTGCTGCGGGCGATTCGCCTTCAAGCTCTGCCGGCAATACGGACAGCGACGCTTCTGGTTCGACCGACGCTGGCGCCTCTAACTCATCCACCGGCTCGAGCGATTCGTCCGCTGGCACCGGCTCTAATAACGGCTCTGGCTCTGACGCAACCCCTGATTCCGATGCTTCCGAGGACGATTCGAATAAGGCGCCGGACGCTCCCGTTGCTTCGCCGGACAAGAAGCCTTCTTTCTTCGAGCAGCTTGGTTCTACGCTGGGCTCTTCGCTGATGGCTGGCGTCAATAACGGCTCGGCCCAGAACAAGGACAACTCTGATCAGGCTTCCACGGAAAAGACCGAAGCCGCAAAGGGCGACTCCAAGGACAAGGCTTCCGAGAAGACCGAATCCGATAAGGGTTCTAGCTCTGAGGAGAAGGACGACAAATCCGCTCAGAAGAAGGACAAGAGCAAAACCGAGGGCGAAAAGAAAAAGACCGAGGGCGAAAAGAAACAGTCCGAAGACGACGACAAGAGCGGTGCTGACAACCAGAATCAGGAGCAAAATGACTCCAAAACGGTGACCACCACGACCACGACGACTACAACTACCAAGTCCTCGGGTGGCAACATGCCCAAGACGGGCGATCTGATTGTGATGGCGAGCCTTGCCAGTGCAAGCTTGGCCACGCTGGGCGCTACGTCTATCGTAAGTGGTAAGCATAAGCTCGATCAGCAGAAGAAGGCTTCTGGGGAGGACGGCTCGGAGGAGTAGCCTCTTGGTTGCTAGATAACTAAAGAGTTGGGACGGGGTCCGGTGCGAATGCATCGGGCCCCGTTTTGTTGTGCAACGATTAGTTATGCCCCCTCACACCTCTTGTTGCTACCGTTGCCCGATATGTTCGCGCGGCGTCGTCGGTACGCGCGAGGCGGTCATTACAATTGGCATCGTGCAGCGATTTAGGGGGAACGTTTTGGTGTCTGAACAGGCAAATGTTGATTGTGCTGCTGGCTTTGGCGTGCGCTTGATCGGCTGTGCCGACGATGCGGTTTTGCCCATTGGCATGCACGACTATGCGGAGGCCCTTGGTTGCTGCATGCTGGTTGACAAGACCATGTTTATTGCCGATGTGTTGGACTGCGACGCGTCCGTTGTGGTGTGCTGTCGACCCGAGGGTTTTGGCAAGAGCATGAACTTGTCGATGCTCAGGGCTTTTCTGGAGCGTCCAGCGGTCGGTCGCTCTGGTCAGCGTTTGTTTGCCGATGCTCAGATTTGGGATGCGAACGGCGGGCGCTATCGGGATGAGTATGCTTGCTATCCGGTGATATCGCTGGATTTTTCTGGCGCTGCGAGGCGTGGCGCCGCTATTGCCGACGTCGTGCGCGATGCTCTTTCGGACGAGTGCGCCCGCCTGCTGGCGCTTTTGGAGGCTCCGGATTTAGCTCGAGACAAGGTGCGTCACATCGAACGTGTTGCGCGTGGCGCGGCGAGCGAGGACGAGGTCGCCTCGGTGCTTGGCGTGCTCATTGAGCTGCTGGAGATGGCCTGCGATGAGCAGGTTGTATTGCTCGTTGATGGGTACGACGCGGCGTGGTTGGGCCGTGCGAGCGCGAGGGTCGCTTCCGGCGCCGATCCGGCAGGGATATTTGATCGCGTGCTTTTCGAGGTCATTGCCACTGCGCGCGATTCGTTGCGGCTGACGTGTCTGATGGGGGAATGTCCCGGCCCTGCCGAAGCGGCGCTTTCTTTGCATGGCTGCTCGTATTGTCTGACGACGCCGCTTTCGACCTGGTGTGACCGTTGTTTCGGCTTTTCGGATGCCGAGGTCCAGGCTCTGTTGAATCATGCTGGGCGCGAGGAATACCTTGATGATGCGCGTGAATGGCTCGAGGGATATCGGTTTGGTAGGGCTTATTGCTCGAGTCCAGCGCGTGTGATCGGTTTTCTGGACCGAGGCTGCACGGTGCCTGTGCGCGCCGATCTGTATGGGTATGCGGACTGCTTGAGTAGGGTAGTTGCCGGGTGGAATCTCGACCGCCTTTCGGTCTTGTTCGATTTGCTCGAGGCCCATGGGTGCGCTGAGGTTTCGCTTTGTTTGGGCACTGCAGAGCCAGATGTCTCGCCTGATGATGGCCTGTGGACGGCGCTGTATCTGTCAGGCTTCCTGACGACAGATATGACTGAGGAGCCAGAACATGGCAATCGCCTCCGTGCCTTGCGGTTGCCCAATAACGAGCTTCGCCAGGCCTTGCGTCTAGTGATTGTTGAGTGGTTTGAGTGCGCTGCCGAAGACATTCGAGACGTCGATGCGTTTCGCGACGGGCTGTGCCGTGGGAACGAGGATACGGTGAGGCGGGCGCTAAGCCGCATCCTGGGGGATGCGGGAATCGGTGAGACCGACCCAGATAAGCCGCTACCATATCATCTGCTCTTGCAGGGGCTCTGCTTTGGCTTGCCGGGCTATGCCAATCCTGCCTCGAGGCGAAAGTGTGGTGCGGGTCGCTGGGACATCCAGGTTTTCCCTACGGGTGCTGTGTTCGACGTAGCAGATACGATTGGCATGCTGGACGAGCGCCCGCTGATAACGATTAACTTGATGTATGATCCCGATGTGGATGCGCTGGGCCTGGAATTGCTGGCCGTGCAGTCGCTACTCGACATAGAGCGCAACAGCATCGACGAAATCCGTGTACCGCGCCCCGGCGTGGGTCGCATGCGCTGGGGGTTCGGTTTTGATGGGCAGCATGTGGCTACGGTGTGCCAGCGGCTTTAAGCGCCGAGGTGTTTCCGGCTTCCGTTACTCGGTGTCCTTCATGGGCGGCATGGGCTTCCAGTTGGGATCCTTGATGATCTTGCGGGCGTCCTTCATGCCTCGGCGCAGCGCCGGAATACCGGTCTTAAAGCACTTGTCAACGGCAGCCAGGCGAATGAATTCCTTGCAGAAGGTCGCGGCGTTGCCCAGACGGAACAGCACGGGGTGATAGTCGCCGTAAATCTGCATGTAGCGGGCCAGATAACCGCGGTTGCGCATGATGTAGTAGCGGTTGGTGTCGCTCGTAGAGTTGAGCTGGCGCTTGCCGGCGATATCCCAGTTAGAGACGGCGCGGGCGCGCTTGAGCACCAGGTCGGCCACAACGGCGGCGGGGAAGTGCTGGCTGGCTACGTAGCCGTAGCAGGCATCGTCGCCGTAGATAAAGAAGCGCGCGTCGGGCAGGCCAATCTTGTCGACCACGCGGCGCGAGAACATGCCGCCCTCAAAGCACAGCTGGTTCATGGCGCGGTAGCCCTCGGGACCCAGATCCCACTTGGCGACAGGGTTTGGAATGCCGAGCGAAAGGATCAGTTGGTACTGCCAAAAGAACGCGCCGCCGTCGAAGTCCAGGCGCGAACCCTGGATGACATCGTAGCGGTCGGTCCACTTGGCAAGACGCTCGATGCCTTCGGGGATGACGAGCACGTCGTCGTCCATCACCCAGAACCACTGGGCGCCCAGGTCGTAGGCGCATTTAGTGCCGGCGGAGAAGCCGCCTGCACCGCCGCCGTTTTCAAGCTGCGGGGCGTAGATGACACGGTCGGTGCCGCCCTGCGCGTCGGGCTGCTCGGTGTCGATGCCCCACAGGTTGGCGAGGCGCTCGTTGAATGCGGTGCACATGGCCTCGGTCTCGCGCGAATTCTCGTTATCGACAATCACGATGCGCCAGGGCGTTGCCGTGAGCTCGGTCATAGAGTCGAACAAGTTGGCCAGGAGTTCCTGGCGCTTGTACGTAACGACGACGATGGCGAGCTTGTCTATGGGGGCGGGAAGGGTGGAAGTCATGAACGAGAATATCCTTTCGCGTGGGCAGCATATCGGCCCTGCGGAATAAACAGCGTGTCCCATGGGACACGTCTATTGTAAGCGTAGGCGGGCGCCCGCGGGTAATGTTCCGCTAATCACCAAGAACGTTTGCTACAAGCCTGGTTGACTTGTGTGCGTGGCGAGATTGCAAGCGCGCATTGTGGTATTACATAAGTGCCGATTCTTGTGGACGCAATCTTTCTGTTTGGATGGCCTGTGAATAAAACTCGTTTAGCCTCCCTTGCCGATAGCCTTTCCGTCAAGGTCATGTTGCTGTTTTTGGTTTTTCAGGTCGCATTTGTCCTGAGCAATACCGCAGCGAATTGCCTACCGAGGCCCGTTATCGAGTCGCATGCGCAGGGTTCGGAGTCCTCGGCCCTGTTGACTGACATGTATGTCTACGACCACCGTGTTGCAGCTGGTCCTGTTTGCTTTGATAACAATCGTTTTGTCATTGAAGTCGCACGGCAAAAGGACCAAGGTTCTCCGTTTAAGACGATGGCTGTTGCCGAGATTGATGACGTTACGAAAGCCAACGGGATTACGCATCAGCAGTATTACCGGTATTGGCATGGATGGCAGCTACTTACGAATGCCTGCCTGTTTATTGGCGGTATCGACGTTGTCGTGGTGCCTGCGGCCGCTCTGGCGATTGCCGGATCCGCTTGCGCTTACGTTGCCTTGCGGAAGCGATTTTCAAAGCTATTGACGTTGGGTTTCGTTGTAATCCTGTTGTTTTCAACCAATCTGTTTTTCAATTTTATCGGTGATCTGCTTCTGTGCATCTCGTTCTTTGTTGCGCTCATCATGATGTCTTGTATGAGTCTTCGTTTGGGGTCGGCTCCGAACGCACGGGCTTTTACAAGCCGTCTTGTCCTTTGGTCGATTGCGACGGGTGCCGTGTTTTCGTTTCTTGACTTTTTAACGATTCCTGCCGCTGTTGTCGCCCTGCATTGCTTTTTCGCCTTCATTGCGCTCCCCGAGGGCGAGCGCCCCAAGCGCTGCGTCGTCACGATGCTGCAGGCGCTCTTTGGGTTTGGGCTTTCGTTTGTGTTTACCTGGGCGATGAAATGGGTTGTCGCGGCGTTTGTGCTGGGCTGGAACGAGGTCTTTTCGAACGTTCTGGGCGAGATGGGCCTTTGGTCTGCGCATGGGACTTCGTCACTGTTGCCCCAGGCTGACTGGCCTCAGATTTTGAAGGAGTTTTATAGCATGAGCCCGCAGCTGTTCGCCATTTGCTCAACTGCTGGTTATGCGATGATCTCGAACGTTGTTTGTCTTGTTTCGTTTGCTGCCGTATTGGCGATTTGGATTGCCGTGCTCGTTTGCTCGATACGGGGCGGAGCGCAAGGTGGTCGTCGTCGCAAGATGTTGATCCAGTCACTGCTCATGGCGCTGCCTCTGGTGGTTGTTCTGGGTTATTTCGTTGTTATGCATGACCATGCAATCGTTCATATTCCGGTATTTGGCTGCAAGAACTGGGCGATTGTCTTTGCGATTTTATTTGCTTCTGGTGTAAGCGCGCTTCGTGGTCTGAGGAGTCAGAAGGTCGCTTAGCCTTTCATGTGGGCCTTGATGGTCGCGACTACGGCCCTGCGCACGATATCCACGAGGAGCAGGGAAAGCGCGAGGCAAAGGCTCATTAGGATTCCGAGCAAAATGGCGGCGGCTGGACGGGGCTCTCCCGTTTGGATGCCTGTCGCCATGGTGTAGATCGCTTTGTCGAAGATGGGTCGCCAGACGTTGCAGGTGAACGACTGTACGGCGTAGAAAGCGAGCGTTCCTGCGGCGAGAGTCACGATTGTCTTGTCTGCAGTTGGGACTTCGTGGCGTGGCTGATGGAGCGCTGCGGCGGCAACGGATGCAACGGCTAAGATGAAGGATATGACGGAAGTTGACTTGTAGGAGAGCTTCCAGAGCGCGTCGTACTGGCTGTTTGTCGATAGCAGGAGCTCGAGCGTGACGGTGGCGGCAATAAGTCCGATAAGCACGATCTTGGATTTCTGAGAGCCGGATGCGTTGCCGAGGTATTCGAGGACAAACCGCATTTCTCCAGCTGCAATAAACGCGACCAGGTAGGTAACGGCGCTCATGAGCTTGCGCCACAAAACGACACCGGCAGCTCCGTTTACCGTCGCCGCGATGTAGCAGTTGATTCCAAATGTTGCGAGCACGAGGAGTGCTACGACAAACGGGGCCCTTATGCTGCCGATTCGCTGTCGTATCAACGCAATCACTGGGACGAGCAATACGGAGGCGGCGTAGACCCAGATAAACTCGATGCCCAGCGTAAGCCAGCCAATCTCGTGTAGCGAGATTTCGGGCAGGGGATAGACGTACATCGAGATAAGCAGGCAGGCAGCGCAATAAAAGAGCGTGGGCAAGACGATCTTCTTTAACCGCGCAAGCGATTTACGAGCGAGGTCCGGTGCGGATGACCCGTTTTGGAGGGCGCGAACTGCCGAAGGGATAAGGAAGTACCCCGAGATCATAAAAAAGACCTCGTTGGCCCAGCAGCCCAGCAGGTTGATAAAGCCGAGCGCGCCGGAGTAAGGGAAGACAGCGAGCGGCGCGTATTCCGGTAGGCCGGTGCAGACGGCTTGGAAGGTCCACTGAAACGTGTGGAATATGGCGATCCCAGCGACCGCCACCAGGCGCAGCGCTTCGATGGAGGTATTTCTGCTTGCTTTGCTGCCCATCAGACTATTTTCCAGCGCGTGCGTTGTATGAACCAAAGTGCGATGTGATCATTTTTAGAGTCTGCTTGGGGCCCTTGTTCCATACGTTATACAAGCCCTCGCCCACGAGGTCCTTGGCGTACGCGCAGTAGCTGATTTTAGGGTCGGCGATGCCCATATACTCGGCATAGAGCTTTTTGGCCACGGGGGTAACGCGAGGATTGGCAAATACCAGCTCTTGCGGCATGCGTTCGAACATCTTGTGGATCGCCCGCTCGATTTCGGGGTGCCCCTCAATTCCGGTGTGCTCAATCATGATGCCCATATAGGTGAAGCCGCGTGTGATTTGCGGTGTCCAAACGGCGGGGTCGGTGACGTTGAGCCGCTCAAGGATATCAACCATGTCGTTCCAGCGATTAAACGGCATCAGGGGATCACGCTTGGCCAGGGCGGCTGCCTTTTCGGGTGTTTCCTCGCGGTAGCAGTAATACGGCTTGGGCCAGTAAGCGATCGCCTTTGCCTGGCAGAGCGTTTCGACAAGGAATGGATTGTCGGCCCAGCCCGCACCGGGGATTTCCTTAAACCAGATATTGTTTTGCATCAGGAAGTCGCGACGATAGATTGCCGACCAAATGGACGGATGATGGGCCAGCAGGTGTGGAGCGTCGTGAATGGTGAACGGTTGCCGAGGCGGTTTAATGCGACCGCGATATGCGCAATGTAGTTTGACCTCTTGGGGGGTATCGGGGTTGCGAATGATCCAATACGGGGTCTCGATAATATCGAGCTTGTTCGGATCGCCAAATTCGCGCATGGCAAAGGCAAGCATGTCGGAGTACATTCCGGGCTCGATCCAGTCATCGGGCTCGAGGATGGCAATCCAGTCGCCCTTTGCCTCGCGAATGCCCAGATTGCAGGTTGCGCCGTAACCCTGGTTTGCCTTATCGATCACTCGAGCGCGTGAGTCGCGCGCAGCGAATTCTTGCATAACGGCGAGCGAGTTATCGGTGGATCCGTCGTTGATGGCGAGGATCTCCAGCTCGATTTTGTTTTCGTTTAATAGACTGCCTATAGCCTGAGAAAGATACGGCTCGGCATTGTAAGTAGGCACGATTACGGTCAGCATTCAAACACTTTCTCTAGGCGATTTGGAAGAATTATAGCCTATTACAATGCAACGATTTCAGTTGCATCCGCCATAAAGAAACTAAAACCGTTGCAAATGAGCGAAAGCAACTAAAATAGTTGCTATAATCGCCATGAGGAAAGGAAGCCTGATGAACAATAGCTATTCGGCCCTCATGGTTGATATGAGACATTCGAGATGTCTTTCGGACAGTAGGAGGCAAAGCGCGCAGGAAGATCTTGCGAACGCTATGGACTGCACAAACGAGCTGTTTAAAACTGAGCTCGAAATGCCGCTTATGTTTAGTGCGGGCGATGAATTGCAGGGCCTATTTCGTAGTACGGCTGGCGCTTTCTTGGCATATAGATTTATCAAGATACTCGTCCAGACGGTTGATCTTAGGGGTGGTATCGGAGTTGGAGAATGGAAAACTCGGATGCAGTCTGCATTGTCGACGGAGCAAGACGGGTCGGCATACCATCGTGCACGCAGAGCAATTGCTGCGTCCGAAAAAGATAAGTACAGTAATTTGAAGATCATTGATGCTTCGGGTGTTTCGCGTGAGAAAGAGCTGTGCGCGGCGGGCTGTCTGGAAATAATCGATCGCAGAAACGAGTCGCAGCGTAATTACTGCGAGGTTGTTGAGTTGCTGCGGCCGCTAATGCTGCACGAGGGCACAGACGCGACTTTGAGCAAAAGGTATACTGAGCTCTTCGAAACACGTATAGGCAAAAAGTATGGCGCTAAAAGCAATCCGATCGATTGCGCGCCAGTGGCGTTGGGCAGCTCGCTCAACCTCAACGTAGATAGCATCAGGGCTAGTCATGTAGGGCTTGCGGGGCAAATGGGCGTTGCGATGGGGAAGACGAGGCAGGGGCTTGAGAAAAGCCTTAGACTCGCGAATGTTGTAAGAGAAAGAGAGCTGGCTGCTTTCGCCGTTCATTTCCTTAATGAGCTGGAGATGGCATGAGAGTATTCGGGTGTTTCCTTCTGTTTCATATGCTGTTCGACTTTTATTTTCAGTCGAATAAGATGGCAGGCGAGAAGGAATACAGCAGAATTGCCCTTGCCATGCACTGCTTAGTTTACGCGGCCGGCGCCGCAGCAACAGTAGCTCTTCTGTTTGAGGCGAGTGCAACCGCCATTGCTGCGTCCTTTACAGTATTTGCCCTTTCACATTGGATTATCGATGGCAGCCTGAGAAGAGCGTTTGCAGGACTTGACCTTTCGCCGGTCGGTAGTTTTCTGGCCGATCAAGTGCTGCACATTATAATTCTGCTCATATTGAGCGTTCTATGTTGCTATTTGTGGGCCATGCGGCCAATTGCTTCGAATCTCTTGGGCGCTCGTGGAGCGGAGCTCTCTTGGATTTCGACACTGTGCTTTTGTGGACGCCCTTGTAGCATTGTTATTGCAAAGGTGCTCCAATCTCTTCGAAACCCGGGTGTTGAGCAGTCGGCGGATACGACAACCGCACATTCAGGCAAGTGGATTGGAATATTTGAAAGACTGATTGTCGCGGCGCTTTCCCTGCTGAACCAATATTCGGCTATTGCATTTATTTTTACTGCAAAAAGTATCGCGCGCTTTAAGCAGCTGGAAAGTGACAAGGATTTCGCTGAGGTTTATTTGCTGGGTTCATTGGCAAGCGTGTTCTTGGCAATGGCTTCTGCGATCTTATTTAGTTATTTGTTTAGCGGCACCGCTTGTTGAAGTTATTAGAAACGTTAGATAGGTGAAGGATTGAGAGGCCGTCTATGGATGTCCTATCTGTTGAATTCCATCGGGAACTTATTAATAAATTAAAGCTGTGCGTACATCGCTTGACTATGCGGCCGGGCTTATTTCGCGGCGATTATTGCGATTCCTTTGATGGGTTCCTTGCTGGAGAGGCGGTATCGTTTCTTTACGTTCGTGATCCGGGTCCGTTGCAAGACATGCTGGAGACTGATTTTATCGACGTGTTTCTTTATGAAAGCGATATTCGTAATTGCTTTTACTTCATTAGAAACGCTGGAATTAGCGCAATGCGAAAAGGGAACAAAGGCCTGTTATTCGATAAGAGCCTATCGAAGAAGGAATTCCTTGACAGTATTTATGAGCAGCTGAAGCAAATGGAAGATACTGACTGCTTCTCAAAAGACGAGGCAAGTGATCTTGTTTATGCAATAGGGAACAGTTTGATTGACAGTGAGAGTCCTTCGTTTAAAAGAGTTTTGGGTGGGCACTGATTTTTGAGCCACGCTGCTTTCAGCCGTCGGTAAACACTCATTGGCCAAATGGCAAATAGTCCATCCGGCTTGGCCCCCGTCCCCCCAATCTAGTAGACTCTAAACCGTTGCTAGATTAGGGGGATTTTCCATGAGACGCTCCATGAAACGAGTTTCCGGGGCCGCCGCCGTCCTCGCGGTCGCGGCCGCCCTGGCCCTGTGCGGGCCCGCGGCCTACGGCGCCCCCGCCGCCTCGGGCGACGCGCAGCCGCTCCCCGGCGAGGCGCAGCCCGCCGGCGGGGAGTCCGGCGCCCAGGACGAGGCCGCCCGGGCCGAAACCGCCCAGGCCGACGGGGGCCAGGCGGAGGCCGCGCAGTCCGATGGGGCCACTGCCGTCTCGCTGTCCTATTCCGCCCACGTCTCCAATATCGGCTGGATGGGCGCCGTCGCCGGCGGCGAGACCGCCGGCACGACCGGCAGGGGGCTCCCCCTCGAGGCGCTGCGCCTCGTCCTGTCCGACGCCTCGACCGGCGAGCCCCTCGGCACCGACGCCATATCCGTCGAGGCCCACGTCTCGAACGTCGGCTGGCAGCCCGCCGTCGGCAACGGCGGCACCGCCGGCACGACCGGCCAGTCCCGCGCCGTCGAGGCCCTGAGGGTCAGGCTGTCCGGCGAGCTGTCCGCCCGCTACACCGTCTGGTACCGCGTCCACTCCGCGGAGTTCGGCTGGCTGGGCTGGGCGTGCGACGGCGCCGACGCCGGATCGGCTGGCTACGGCCGCGCCGTCCAGGCCGTCCAGGTCGCGGTCCTGCCCAAGGGCGACCCCGCCCCGGGCGACACCTCCACGCCCTTCGTCGACAGGTCCTCCGAGCCCCCCTCGGTCTCCTACCGCGCCCATGTCGCCGGCATCGGCTGGCAGGGCGCCGTCTCGGACGGCGCCGTGGCCGGCACCACCGGGCAGGGCCGCGCCCTCGAGGCCCTCTCGGGCTCCGTGTCCTGGTACG
>NZ_JBDMHA010000016.1:0-18406 GCF_039752985.1 Collinsella aerofaciens | reverse complement strand
GTCCTACGACGTGTGGTACCGCGTGCACTGCTCCGACTACGGTTGGCTCGGCTGGGCCAAGGACGGCGCGTCCGCGGGCACGGTGGGCCTGGCGAAGGCCGTCCAGGCCGTCCAGGTCGTGCTCGTCCCCAAGGGCGGCGCCGCGCCGGGCCCGGCCGGCGGCGCCTTCCGCGGCGCCGGTGAGCGCCTGTCCGGCTCGGCTCTCTCCGTCTCCGGCTCGCCGGCGGGCTCGTCGTTCTCCGGCGGGGTCCTGACTCTCGGCTCCGAGGGCGGCCCCGTGCTGGGCTCCGTCGCCGCGACCGTCGACAACCTCGAGTCCGACGGGTCGGTCAGCTACCGCGGCCTCCTGCTCGGCTCCGGCTGGCAGGGGGAGCCCAGCTCCGACGGGGCGCAGCTAGGCGCCTCGGGCGGCGGGCTGCAGCTCAAGGCCGTCCGCTTCGGGCTGTCCGGCGGCCTCGCGGAGCGCTACGACGTCTGGTACCGTTCCTGTGACTCCGCGCGCGGCTGGACCGGCTGGGCGAGCTCCGGTGAGCCCTCCGGCGTCGAGTCGGGCGCCTCGGGCCTCACCGCAGTCCAGGTCGCCCTCGTCGCGAAGGACGGCGCCGCCCCCGGCCCGACCGAGGGGGCCTTCGTCTCCGGCACCGCTTCCGGTCCGGCGCTCGTCCTGCAGGGCCATGTCGCGGAGCGCGGCTGGCTGCAGGCGGTGGGCGGCGGCGAGGACGTCGGCACGACCGGCAGGGGCCTCGCGCTCCAGGCGGTGCGCGCCTCCCTCGAGGGGGCGGGCGAGGGGAGCTCCGTCTCCGTCGCGGCCCACGTGGCCGGCATCGGCTGGCAGGACGCCGCCTCCGCCCCCTCCTACGCCGGCACGGTGGGGCAGGGCCGCGCCGTCCAGGCCGTGAGGGTGTCCCTCTCCGGCCCCGTCTCCGATTCCTACGACGTCTGGTACCGCGTCCACGCGGCGGGCTACGGCTGGCTCGGCTGGGCCAAGGACGGCGAGGCCGCGGGCACCGAGGGCCTCGGCGTCCAGGCTGAGGCGCTCCAGGTCGTCCTCGTCGAGAAGGGCGGCGACGCCCCCTCGTCGGGCGCCCCCGCCGAGCTCTCCGTCCCCTCGCTCAGCCTCAGGGCCCACGTCTCTGGCGTCGGCTGGCAGGCCGCCGTCGGCAACGGCGGCACCGCCGGCACCACCGGCCAGTCCCGCGCCGTCGAGGCGATCACGGCCGAGGTCTCCTCGCCGGTCTCCGGCGGCCTGTCCTACAGCGCCCACGTCTCCGGCGTCGGCTGGCAGGACGAGGTATCGGGCGGCGCCGTGGCCGGCACCACCGGCCAGGGCAGGGCGGTCGAGTGCGTCAAGATGCGCCTGACCGGGGGCCTCTCCGAGTACTACGACGTGTGGTACCGCGCCTACGTGCAGGACTACGGCTGGCTCGGCTGGGCCAGCGACGGCGCCCGCGCCGGCACGACCGGCATCGGCTACCGCGTCGAGGCGCTCCAGGTCCGCATCCTCGCGAAGGGCTCGGCGGCACCGGGCCCCACGGAGGGCGCGTACAGGGATCGACCCTTGCATCCGAATTCGGTTGTCCTCAACGTTCCTTGTACAATTCAGAATCCTGAGCTTCCGACTGGTTGCGAGTCCGTTGCATTGACTAATGCGCTCAACTATTACGGATTTGGGCTGGGCAAAACCGTTATTGCAGATGCGTATATGCCTAAGAGCAACTGGGACTTTGTGACGGCGTTTTGGGGTAATCCGCATAGTGCTTCGAACGGAAACTGCATATCCGCTCCCGGCTTGACCAACACGGCTAATTCTTTTTTGATTAGTCGTGGAAGCAGTTTGCGGGCGTATGACGTCACGGGCACTGGTTTCTATGATCTTTATTCCTATTTGGAAGCCGGGCATCCCGTTATTATCTGGTCAACGATTGGTATGCAAAACTTGGGAAGTTGCTATGCGACCCAGGCCTATGGCGGAAGGGTCTATCGAACCTATACCAATTCCCATACCGTCGTCCTTAGGGGCTTTAATCGTTCCCTGGGTACCGTTTACATTGCTGATTCACTCGCTGGCTATGTCTCTAACTCCGCCCAACGCATCGCTTCGTTATACTCGCAACGAGGAGCCCAAGCGGTTGTCCTTAAGTAGGTTCGTCTATAGATGAAGGAAGGTGGAATCGTGAGACGTCTCTTTGATATGTCCGTTTCCATTCTCATGGCTGCCGTGTTGCTCATGAGCCAATCGTGGACCGTGACTGCTGCATATGCTGATTATTCAGTTAACGGATCTACTAACTCAACTAACTTGAATTCTGAGGACTCGAACGCTATTGATGATGGTTCAGACTCTGAGGGGCATGAGTTGAATGCGTCCCCTGTTGTTAACGAGTCTCAAGACACGCAACAGGGTTCATCCGAAGGTAGAAGCGAGGTCGTTGCTGACGATTCTGTCGTAAGCAATCAGCTGACCGTCAAAAACGTAACTGTTTCTGCCCATGTGCAGAATATCGGCTGGATGGATCCGGTTAGTTCGGGTAAGGTTGCCGGAACGACGGGTAGGGGCCTTAATCTCGAGGCACTCAAAATCTCACTCGAAGTGGATGGAACAGCCTCTCAAGAGCAGCTTGCAAACGCAATATCCGTCGAGGCCCACGTCTCGAACGTCGGCTGGCAGCCCGCCGTCGGCAACGGCGGCACCGCCGGCACGACCGGCCAGTCCCGCGCCGTCGAGGCCCTGAGGGTCAGGCTGTCCGGCGAGCTGTCCGCCCGCTACACCGTCTGGTACCGCGTCCACTCCGCGGAGTTCGGCTGGCTGGGCTGGGCGTGCGACGGCGCCGACGCCGGATCGGCTGGCTACGGCCGCGCCGTCCAGGCCGTCCAGGTCGCGGTCCTGCCCAAGGGCGACCCCGCCCCGGGCGACACTACCTGTCCTTTTAAGAACCGTAGCGATGATCCCGCTTCGATTTCCGTTCGCTCGCATACATCGAATATTGGCTGGATGTCTCCCGTAGGCGGCGGATCTGTTGCGGGGACAACTGGTAGGGGCCTTTCCATGGAAGCTCTTGAAGCCCAGCTTGACTGGTATGGTCACTCGGGTTCTATTGAGCTTCGTGGCCATGTCTCGAATGTTGGCTGGCAGCAGTGGTCTAAAGGGCTCTGCGGTACGACTGGAAAGTCTCAGCGCCTTGAGGCCGTCCAGATTCGCTTGACCGGCGAGGCTGCCGATAAATATGACATTTGGTACTGTGCTCATGTCTCGGGTATAGGATGGCTCGATTGGGCCTGCAATGGTGCTGCCGCTGGTTCTGCCGGTAAGAGCAGGGCTATCGAAGCGGTCAAAGTGGTTCTCGTGGAGAAAGGTGGAGCGGCGCCCGGCTCTACGACCAAGGTTTTTATTGGGGATCTAGATGCTGTTACGGTTTCCGGATTGGCCGTTTCCGGGGAGAGCCTTGGCTCCTCTTCTGGTCAAAAGGCCACAATCGGAGGCAAGGGCGCTAAACTGCTGAACTCTATTGCCCTGAGCGTTGCCGGTCAAACTGATAGCGGGTCTATTTCTTATTCCGTTATGGATGGGTATTCAGGCTGGGGCGCTTCGTCAACGGATGGCGGTGCTGCCAAAGCGGTATCAGGAGCTCCTGTTAAGGCGATTAAGTTGTCGCTGAGCGGCCAGCTCGCTACTAATTACGACATTTGGTATCGAGTATGCGATTCCGGTAATGGTTGGACAGACTGGACGTCAAATGGTCAGGCATGTGGCGTTTCTGGTGGTTCTTCTGGTTTGTGCGGCATTGAAATTACACTCGTAAGTAAGGGTCAGCCTTCGCCTGGCTCCACTGCCAATGCGTTTATCGAAACGTCTGGAATCGGTCTTGTATCTCAGGCGCACGTTGCTTCTGCGGGCTGGTTGACTCCCGTTGGCAATGGTGAGATTGCGGGCCAGACGGGCATGTCTCGTTCTCTGCAGGCATTGTATGTCGCAACGCAAGGCATTGATGCCTCAGTTGAAGTGTCGGCACATGTTGCGAATATCGGTTGGCAGCCATACGTCTCGGGTGCTTCCTATGCTGGCACTGTTGGCAAGGGTCTCGCAATTCAGGCGGTCAAATTAAGACTTACCGGCAAAGACGCTTCAAAATACGATATTTACTACCGTATCCATGCGGCGGATTATGGCTGGCTTGGCTGGGCTAAAAATGACGCTGTAGCCGGCACCGTCGGGCTGTCTAAGCAAGCCGAGGCAATTCAAATTAAGTTGATTGCCAAGGGTTCGTCCGACGCTCCCATTCAAGACCATGCTGCGTTGATCCAGCTTCCCGAGCTATCTGCAAAGGCGAATTGCTCCGGTCTTGGCTGGCAAGCGCCTGTCGGCAATGGCGGTGTTGCCGGAACAGTTGGACAGAACCGTGCGATGGAGGCCATGCAGCTTTCGCTTTCCGAAATCTCCATGAACGGTGGCATTTCGTATTCCGCCCACGTATCCAATATCGGCTGGCAATCTGCTGTCTCAGATGGGGCCACAGCGGGAACCGTTGGACAGGGACAACAAATCCAAGCCGTGAAGATTAACTTGACTGGCGACGTTTCGAATTACTTTGATGTCTGGTATCGCGTCCATGTGTCAAATTACGGATGGCTTGGCTGGACTAAAAATGGATCACCGGCGGGCACCACGAAGCTTGGCATTCCTGTTCAGGCTTTACAGGTAAAGATTGTCCCCAAGGGCGCTTCTGCACCAGGCTCTACGTCTGATTCGTATTTTGAGACCTATCGTTATATGGGGTATCAGACTCCGGGATCTTATCCAAAGGTTAGTTGCAATAGCGTACAGCTTCCTTCGTATTGCACCGGTTATTTCACGTATGTCTCGCCTTCTCGAATTCCTTATAACGCTTCAAGACAGGATTGCATCAATGCGTTCGTCCAGCGTGCTCGGGAATATATTGGGACGCGTTATATTGAGCCTTGGTCTTCTTGGCCGGGGGATGCGGTTGATTGCTCGGGCTTGGTACTGCAATGTCTGTATGCGACAGGCATGGATATGGGTTGGTATAACCCCTATAACCATCGTTGGCTGCCCGAGCAAACCTACAACTCCATGAACTGGTATCGCAACAACACGTTTATGCCGGTTAGCACCTCTGCTTTGCAGAGGGGAGATGTGGTCTACTACCAGGGCCATATTGGAATCTATATCGGAAACGGTCGAATTATCGATTCGTGGCCGGGGATCGGTGTGACCGAGCGTTCGGTCAATGCTCCAGGTCGGGTAATCGGTGCCGCTAGGCCTTTCGCATAGAGTCTGTTGAGGCGCTCCGTTGCAGGAGCGCCTCTTTTTGACTGCATGCTGACTGGTGCTTTTCTAAGCTTTAAATGTCTGTATGGAAGTGCGGTAATATAGCAACCATTCGTGTCTTTACATGTGACCAATGTCTCGGGGGATATACATGAAACGTCTCAAAGCGTCTGCTGCTTTGGCTTGTACGCTATTAATGGGCTGGTCTCAAATCATCCAGCCTTACAGTGCGTATGCGCTGTCGGTCCAGGCCGCCGCTGCTTCGCAGTCGGTCTCGCAAACATCGAACGAGTGCGAATCTCAAGGTACAAGTTCTCAGGGAACGCAGGACGATGCTTCGGATTCTCAGGGTGTAACCGAATGGTATGGTGACGACGCAAATGCTGCTCGTCCTGATGGGGAAACAGATTCTGATTCGGGCGAGCAACTTAGCATTGGCGTCGAAGAGTCTGGTGTTGACGAGTCAAACGGTGAGGTCCCAGCCGATGATTCCACTGAGATGAATTCCTGCGAAACGGACTCTTTGGAACCGAACTCTTGGCGTTTCGAAAACGGCGTGCTTATCGATTCTGACAATGGCGACATCGATGCGCAGTCTTTAACTGACGATCCTTTGCCCAATGGTGCTATTGCGCGCGGTATTGACGTCAGTAATTACCAGGGGACCGTTGATTGGGATATGGTTAAGGCCGCAGGGATTGATTTTGCCATCCTCAGGGTTGGGCCTGTTTATGGAAAGCCTGACGATTCCTTTGAAAGGAACGCTGCTGAATGTGAGCGCCTCAGTATTCCTTATGGCGTCTACTACTACTCCTATGCTCGATCTGTTGCGGATGCAAATAAAGAAGCCGATCGAACGCTTGCTTGGCTCGGTGGCCATCATCCGTCGCTTCCCGTTTATTACGATCTTGAGGATAACTATATCTTGCAGGATCCGAATTTCAGCAAAGATAAGCTCGCTCAGATTGCGCAGGCTTTTTGCAACCGTATGGAGGCCGTTGGCTTTAAGTCGGGTATCTATGCGAACCTTAACTGGCTCAACAACTACTTGGATAGTCCGTCTCTGAGCGGTTATGACCATTGGGTCGCTCAATATAATTGGCGTTGCGATTATGCTGGCAGCTACAGTTTCTGGCAGTATTCAAACAGCGGCAATGTCCCGGGCGTTAACGGACGTTGTGACATGAACTACTGCTTCAACGGTTCTCTTCTGAACGTAGATGACAGCAAGATGCATATTCAGTATGAGGCGCATGTCTCGAATATTGGCTGGATGAGCAGTAAGCGCGACGGATCTACGGCTGGCACAACGGGGCAATCTAAATCAGTGGAGGATCTTAAAGTCAGCATCTTGAATCCCGTTGAAGATGGCTCTGTGCAAATTAACGCCAATGTAAGTGGCATCGGCTGGCAGGGCTGGGACACCCCCTCGGCCTCCGAGGGCGGAACCACCGGCCAGGGACGCGCCGTCGAGGCCGTGCGCCTGAGGCTCACGGGCTCCCTCGCGAAGGGCTACGACGTCTACTACCGCGTCCACGCCTCCAACATCGGCTGGATGGCCTGGGCCAAGGACGGCGAGGAGGCCGGCACCACGGGCTTCGGCAGGAGCGTCGAGGCCGTCCAGATCAGGCTCGTCAAGAAGGGCGACGCCGCCCCCTCTTCCGACGGCGCCAACGTCGACTACGCCTTCAAGAAGAAGCCCATGTCCCTGACCTATCGGGCCCACGTCTCCAACGTGGGCTGGCAGGGCGCCGTCTCGGACGGCGCGACCGCCGGCACCACCGGCCGCGGCCTCGCCCTCGAGGACCTCAAGCTCTCGCTCGACAGCTCCGACTACTCGGACGGCTCTTCCGTCCAGATCGACGCCCACGTCTCTGGCATCGGCTGGCAGGGCTGGGACACCCCCTCGGCCTCCGAGGGCGGAACCACCGGCCAGGGACGCGCCGTCGAGGCCGTGCGCCTGAGGCTCACGGGCTCCCTCGCGAAGGGCTACGACGTCTACTACCGCGTCCACGCCTCCAACATCGGCTGGATGGCCTGGGCCAAGGACGGCGAGGAGGCCGGCACCACCGGTATGTCGTGTTCTCTCGAAGCTATTCAGATTAAGCTCATTAAGAAGGGCACCTCCCATCCTGATACATCGGGGTATTCCCATCTTGAATTACCTACGGTGACGTATTCCTCTCAGGTGAAAGGTGCTTGGCAGAATTCTGTCCCCGCTGGAGAGGTGTCCGGTACAACCGGTCAGGGAATTCCCATCACCGGGTTTTCAGCTAAAACTACTTCATCTGTTGCCGGCGGGATTAATTATCAACTGCATCTTTCGAATGTGGGCTGGACGTCTGGTAAGTCAAACGGAGTGCAGCTTTCGTCTACCGCTGAATCCAATTCGGTTGAGGCTATTAAAATTTCTCTTTCTGGTGACTTGGCAACCTATTTTGATGTTTGGTACAGGGTCCATGTCGATAACGTCGGCTGGCTTGGTTGGACTAAAAATGGCTCCGTTGCCGGTAGTACTGGCTATGGGGCCCATGTCCAAGCTATCCAAGTTCGACTTACGAGGAAGGGCGCCAATGCCCCCGGGAGCACCGTTTCGCCGTGTTTGCTTGGGGAACCAACCGCGTTTGCAAATCCCATGCAGAAGAAAATTGTAGATCTTGCCCGACAGGTGCCGTCTCCTGGTCCTGGTTTGTGCTCTGAGTGGATTGCAGACATTTATGAGCGTGCCGGATTTAGGAATGTCCATACAGATGCCTGCGATTACTACTGGGATTACTGTAAATATACCGATTATTCTCATTTGAAAGTCGGAATGGTCATTGCCGTTCCTTCGCATACGCATACACGCATGGGCAGCATTTACGGTCACGTTTGTCTCTACATCGGTAATAACCAGGTTATGGATAATGTCGGTCGGATCAGGACGCTCGATATGGCGTACTGGTTGAATTATTATTCCACCTCATATAAGCCAAAATGGGGTTGGTATGACAACGTGCCGCTTGCATAGTTGATCGAAGGTCATGTCTTCACACAGGTTCTGGCAGATACTCTGATTAAAACGAACGGATCGTTTTGCAACGGTCCGTTCGTTTCTATTTGAGTGCCATTCGCGTTTTCGGTATTTAAGCAATTGCCGAAACGATAAATAATGATGCTAAAGATGGTCGATTGATGGGGGAGTCGAATGAAAAAGACGCAACGACTGCTAGCAACGGCAATGACGCCATTACTGATCCTTCAGTGTCTTCTGACGCCCCTTTCCGTCTGGGCTGATTCTTTACCTGTGCAACCGGAATCCACTGATTATATCGATAGTTCTGCCAGCAGCTTGGAAGACGAGAGCTTTGTCTTAAATGACGAACAGCAGGGGGTTGAAGTCGAGCAGCCGACTGTGTCAGACAACGATTCTCCCTCATCCGTTTCTAGCGAGCCTGCCTCCAATGCAACTGATTCGGCGAAACCCGAAAATGATGCATCCACTGTGTTTGGCTCTGTTTCATACCAGACTCATGTACAGGATATTGGCTGGCAAGCTCTCGTTTCAAATGGAATGACGGCGGGCACTACAGGCCGTGCTAAGCGCGTCGAAGCCCTCAAGATTAATTTGCTTTCACAGGATGGCACCCCGCTGGGGAATGATAGCATTTCGGTCCAATCTCACATTTCCGGGATCGGCTGGGAGTCTCAGCCGGTGGGTAACGGGCAGACATCTGGAACAGTTGGACAGTCGCGAGCCATCGAGGCGATCAAGCTATCTTTGTCGGGCGGTCTTTCTGATTCGTATGACATTTGGTATCGCGTTCATTCTGCAAATGTTGGTTGGCTTGGCTGGGCCTCAAATGGTGAGCCTGCTGGAACGCAGGGCTATGCTTGTCAGATCGAAGCTATTCAGATTAAGGTGCTTCCAAAAAATGCTCAAGATGCGCCAACGCGAGGCGATGCCTTTAGGGATCATTCTCAGGAACCGCCTACCGTTTCCTATCGATCTCATGTCTCTAATGTTGGATGGATGGGCGCTGTCGCGGACGGAAAGACATCGGGGGTTATTGACTCAAGAAATGCAATTGAGGCGCTGTCGCTTAGCGTTAATTGGTATCGCCGCGGAGGCTCCATTTCCTCTCGCGCACATGTGTCTGGTGTTGGTTGGCAAAGCTGGTCTTCAGGTGCTGTTGGCACGACCGGGCAGTCTCGGTCCATTGAGGCCGTTCAGTTTAAGCTGAACGGCGAGATATCTGCAACTTATGGCATTTGGTACCGTGTGTATGCTTCCAAATTGGGCGGATGGCTGGGCTGGACGTCTAACGGGTCTCCTGCGGGCTCGGTGGGGAAGGGTGCCGCCATTCAGGGTGTTCAGATTTTATTGGTCGAAAAAAGCGGCTCTGCTCCCGGCGATACGTTGAACCATTTCATTGGAGCTACGGATGTTCTAAGCGGGAGCTCGCTTGGTCTTAACGGTAAAAGCCTGGGCTCCGTACAAGGCAAATCAATCCTATTGGGCTCCGAGAACGGCTCTGAACCTTTAACCTCGCTCTCCATTTCGTTTGATAATCAAGAGATTTTAGGCTCAATTGACTATTCCGGCTTTTTTGAATTTGGCGGATGGAGCGGTGCTGTTTCTGACGGTGCTGCGCTTAACTCTAAAAACGATGGGCGTGTTCTAAAGGCGGTGAGATTGGCTCTTACTGGAGATTTGTCTAATGCCTATGACATTTGGTATCGCTGCTTTGACTCCAAAAAAGGATGGCTTGGTTGGGCATGCAATGGCGCGGATGCAGGGGCAACGATATCGGGTTCATTCCTTAAGACTGTCGAAGTAAGGATTGTCAGTAAAGGCGGCGGCGCTCCCGGAATAACGGACGGAGCATTTGTTTCCGATACTTCCGCCGATTGCGCTCACGTTGTATATCAGGCTCATTCGGCTAACCGTGGGTGGTCTCCTTCTGTATTTGATGGGCAGGTAACCGGCACAACGGGACAATCGCTTTCTCTTCAAGCTTTGAATGTGTCGTTGTCCGGTGTGGATGACGATTCTCAAATTGAGGCAAGAGCACATGTTGCCAATATTGGTTGGCAGGAATGGCGATCTTCCGGTTATATTGGGACCGTTGGACAAGGATTGGCCATTCAGGCTCTTGAGCTGCGCTTAAATGGTTCCCTCGCGAATCAGTATGACATTTACTATCGAGTTCATTCGGCGGGCTATGGTTGGTTGGGTTGGGCAAAAAACGGCGATTCCGCTGGAACTACCGGGCTTAATATCCAGATAGAAGCTGTCCAAATTGAACTTGTTGCGAAAGGCGGGGATCCAGGCGCGTCGTCTGCGCCCGCGTTTATCACGGCACCAGCCCTAACGCTCCAGGCGCATGTCGCCACGCTTGGTTGGATGAATCCGGTTGGCAACGGCGATGTCGCGGGCACGACCGGTAGGGCACTTGCGATTGAGGCTCTGAAGCTAAATGTCTCCACTAGCGTATCGGGCGGTATAGAGTACTCCGCCCATGTGCAGGATGTCGGTTGGCAAAGCTGGACTTCCAACGGGGATATCGCTGGAACGGTAAGCCGCGCAAAGCGTATCGAGGCTATTAAGATTAGGCTGACCGGTGGCTTATCGAACTACTTTGATGTCTGGTATCGGGCATATTGCCAAGACTTTGGATGGCTCGATTGGACTTCTAATGGGCAACCTGCGGGCACATCCAAGATTGGATATAGGATCGAGTCGGTTCAAGTGACGATTGTGCCTAAGGGTGCTGGAGCTCCCGGTTCAACTGGGCGTCCGTATACCGATCAGCCTTTGCTGCCTGCCGACATGATGGCCATGCTTAATCGGGCTAATAGATATTCGAGCAATACAAACTGGCTCATTATGGTTGACAGGCAAGCATGCCGCCTTGGAGTTTTTCGTGGACAGCGCGGGTCGTGGAGTTATGCTCAATACTGGACTTGCTCTGCCGGCGCCCCTAGTACTCCAACGCCTACGGGTGAGTATACCGTCACCGGCAAGGGCTACTCGTTTGGACATGGGTATACTTGCTACTACTATACGCAGTTTTACGGGGACTACCTGTTCCATTCAATACCGTATTACCAGGGAACTTTTAATCCCATGGACAGCCGGATGGGAATGCATATTTCACAAGGCTGCGTGCGT
This sequence comes from Collinsella aerofaciens, assembly GCF_039752985.1. Taxonomy (GTDB): domain Bacteria; phylum Actinomycetota; class Coriobacteriia; order Coriobacteriales; family Coriobacteriaceae; genus Collinsella; species Collinsella aerofaciens_BT. Next base: position 6,965 of record NZ_JBDMHA010000016.1, on the reverse strand, counting down.
TTGCCCATCGGTCGCGCTAAATGGATTTGGGATAACGTGCCTCTTGCTACCAAGGTGGTAATCTACTAGTTATTCCTGTAAACGCCGAGAGTTTGTTAGGGGCCCTTTCCTGTTGCCGTTGACTTGGCAACGGAAAGGGCCCTTGCCTTTGGATGGGGCTTCTATTTCTTCGTTCACCTAATTGGTGGCCTTAATGAAGCTAACTCCCGATAGTATGGTTATTGACGGCTGTCTATCTAGGAGGCGATTCTCTTGAAAAGGCAATTTAGAGCATTTGTTGTTCTGATTTCCTGCTTCATGTCGATGCTGCTTTTGAGCCCTTTGGCTTGTTGGGCGGATCAAAATATTGGTGCCAACGAATATGAATCCGTTCCAGAGACACAATCCGACTCCTCGGATCAAACTGCTGCTGCAGCCGATGAAACGGCGCCTTCGATTGATGTTGCCGTGGAGCCCAAAGAGGCGGCCCCGGACGTCAGCTATAAATCTCACATTTCAGGCATTGGCTGGGAGTCGACGTTTACATCGAATGGTTCGACCTCTGGCACAACGGGCCAGTCTCGTAGGCTTGAGGCGCTCAGGGTTACTCTCCCTAATTCAGAAGACCTTGGTATCGAATACCGCTCTCATGTTCAAAATGAAGGCTGGCAGGATTGGGTTTCTAATGGAGCCGTCTCCGGCACAACGGGAAAGGGCCTTCAGATTGAAGCCGTCGAGCTCAAGCTGACGGGTGAAAGAGCAACTTCTTATGACCTGTATTATCGCGTTCATGCTTCTAATTTCGGTTGGCTTGGATGGGCCTCAAATGGGTCGACTGCGGGAACCACCGGTTGGTCTTATGCCGTTGAAGCAATACAGATCGTCATTGTAAAGAAGGGCGAAGCGGCGCCCGGCGATACTGCTGGAGCCTATGTCCCGTATGTCTTTAATTGCTCTCTTTCTCAGGTTGGGGAGACGACTAAAGTAACCCTGAATATTCCGCAGGTCGAGGATATAAAACGACTCGGTATTGCTGATTCGGTAAAGGTGTCTGGCTTCATGTCGTATGGAGGGAAGGTTACCCGATCTGTTTCCAGCACGATTGCATTCGGAGACCTGGGCTCTAGCTCCAGTGAAATTGACTTTAGCGATTATGGTCCGTTTGACGTTACGTTGCAGTATTTGAAGAACGGAAACATCGTTCATGAGGACCATCAGTCAATTGGCATTTCTGCGAGCGAGTACAACCTTGCCCCTTTGAGTGCTTCTTTCCCCGTTGTTCTCTATTCGCTATCTTTCTGGGATATCAGCACCTCTTCTGCTGGAACGACCATTCCGTCGATCGTAATGCTCGATCGTCCAGGTGCCTATAACTGGAACTCGCTTCCATCCGGGATGTATGGTCTTCCGTATCTGACTCATGAGGAAAATGCTTCTAGTTCGAGCTATCAGGCGTTCGCGGATTATGTCGCTGCTCTCTATAAAATCAACCCCAAGGCAAAGTTCAATCTGTATATCAATGACATCACCTGTTCGTTGATTCATAGGATGATTTACGCCAATAAGATTCCCACTGGCCAATACTCCATTCGGCTGTTGTCGGATGGATCTGCCACGTATGTTTTTACCAACGAGGCTTTCGATGTTAAGGATCCAGATTCTAAGCAAGCGGAGCTGATTGCTTTATGGAACGCTGCCAAGAATAAGGAATACGAAACCGGTGAAGTCTCAATGTCGTATAGCGATTATCACGATCACTGGGATTCTATGTATGCCGTGCTGAGTATTGAGCCCGGCACTCAGTGGCGGATGACTCGAACGAATCTGTTTACGAGCGGTGACGATAATGCCTTTGCGAATAAGATCGCATCCGATCCTAACGTTAAGAAGATGAACGTTTCGAGCATGCTTACGAGCCTGCAGAATAGGGGAGAGGATACAGTCCAAGCGTTTAAGGCCCTGTACAACTTTAACGATGGCTATTTTGATGCGGCGACTCAACAGGGCAAAAAGGTAATGATGCTGCTTGGAACGTATGTTACTTACGAGCAGAATTTCGATGACTATGCCAACTTGACCGAGGTTATCTATGGCGATGACTATTTGTATTATTACAAGGGACATCCAAACACGCCGACGGGCATGTATCCCCAAAAGCAGGAGCAGCTTGACCGTCTGGGCATTACCGATGTCGATTCTTCCGTTGCTGCAGAGCTGATTCTCTTCTTTAATCCGGAGATCGGTCTGTCTGGATATGGGTCTAGTACGTATAACTCGGCCAGCGCCGATGCTGCTGGTGGACTTTGGAATTCAACGAAGGCCGAGGCCTTGAAGCCGGGTGCCGTTATCGATTATTCGATTATGGATTGGTTTGCTTCTCCGGTTACCGAAGACACGGATGCTGCAATCAGATCCCTTTGCAAGCAGGGTGACTCTTGCTATCTCGTAGAATTTTCGGATTCCATCCTTGCTTCGGCAAATTACGACTTTGCTATTTATTCGCACAATAGCGGCGCTCTGACTTATTTCAAGAAGGACGAGTCGGGCTACGACGTCGTCAAGGTGTCACGAGGCTCGCTTGATGTTTTGGCAACTTCGCATGTTTCGAATGACGGTTGGCAGTCGGCTTCCAAGGGCGGAAATGTTTCTGGCACCGTTGGTCAGTCCAAAGCTGTCGAGGCTATAACTCTCAATCTGCAGAATGCTCCCTACGATGGCAGCTTGGAGTACAGGACGCATGTTTCCGATTACGGTTGGCAAGACTATGTGAAAGAGGGAGAAGTCTCCGGTACTACTGGTCAGAGCAAGTCTGTCCAGGCTATCCAAATTCGACTTACTGGTGAGATGGCCAATCGTTATGACGTTTACTATCGCGCTCATGTTCAGGACAAGGGCTGGCTTGGCTGGGCCTGCAATGATCAAGTTGCCGGAACGACTGGGTTTGGCTTGAGGCTCGAGGCATACCAGGTCGTTTTGGTTGAAAAGGGTTCGCCTGCACCAGGGGATACGAGTCAGCCCTCTATTCAGAAAACTTTTTCAATAAAGGCTCATGTTTCAAATCTTGGTTGGCAGGAACCTGTTTATGAGGGCATGACGGCGGGCACAACTGGTCGAAATCTTGCTGTTGAGGCGTTGGCTATTAGCAAGCCCGAACTCGGGTATTCCGGTAACATCGAATATCGAGCTCATGTTCAGAATATCGGCTGGCAAAAGTGGGTCAAGAACGGCAAGCTGGCCGGCACCACGGGCAAGTCTCTTTCTATTGAAGCTGTAGAAATTAAGCTTACGGGTGATCTCGCCAAGCATTATGACGTTGTCTATAGGGCGCATGTGCAGGGTAAGGGTTGGCTCGATTGGGTTAAATCGGGCGAGTGCGCAGGTACAACTGGAGAGGCCCTACATATGGAAGCGATTGAGGTTAAGTTGGTTGATAAATAGTAAGTGATGCAAGTCTATCATCTATCCGCTATTGCAGTAATTCAGTGGTTTAGTCCAACTGTATTAGTTTAATCTTGAAGGAGTTTATGATTTTTCGTAAACTCCTTTAGTTTAGCTACTAATTAATTATAGGGACTCGTTTATGAATTCATGTGCAAAACGATGCAAGTTTTATGGCGTTTTATTTGCTGTAATGTTTGTGGCTGCGCTATTAGTCGCAATTTATTATTGCAATTTGAAAACAGGGTTTCATGTTGACGAGCTGTGGACTTTCGGTCTCTCGAATAGTTTTTATTTTCCACATATTTTTTGGGAAAACAATATGGATGCCAACTGGATGGATCCTACGTTCATTCAGTCTTATTTGACAGTTGATACAGGGCATGTGTTTCGGTTTGATTCGGTTTTATATAATCTGAGTAATGACGCACATCCTCCTCTCTATTTTTTCATTATTCATACCGTTTGCTCACTGTTTCCGAATGAATTTAGCAAATGGTTTGGCTTGGTTCCTAATCTATGTTTCTATTCACTCAGCTTAGTATTTTTATTTAAGCTTTCTTACAAAGTGTTTCAGAGTAAGCCAGTCGCCCTAATTTTAATGGCTCTTTGGGCTTTCTGTCCCATAGCGTTAAATCTAGTGACCTACATTCGAATGTATCTGTTATTGGTGACACTTGCCCTAGCATTTCTTGATGCGTTATTCGATATGTTTAATGCTTCCTTCGCCAATCGATCGGTTTATTTCCGCCTATTTGTTATTTCTTTATTGGGGTTTTTAACTCATTTCTATTTCTATATTTATCTCTTTTTTGTTTCCTGTTTTTTTACTATTTATTTTTGGGCAAGAAAAGGGTGGAGGTTCTCCTTTAAATATGGAGTCACGATTGTCTTATCGGTTTGTCTGTCATTTATCATATTTCCTCCAGCATTAAGCAACATGTTTGGGAATCACTATGTCGAATCGGCCTCATCGCAATCAGGGGTAATGGTATTGCTTAGACGAATTTGGCAATTTCTAGGGTCGTCGTCCGTTGATTTGTTCTTCGGATCAAGGCTTCTTTTGATTGCCTGCTTCTGTTTGTCAATTGCCCTTTGTTTCTACTTGCTATGGAATAAAAAAATTAATCGTGAGCATCCTGAGTCGATTTATATAGTTTTATTATTTAATTCATCCCTTGTTTTTTACGTCACAGCTTGCTATGTATCTCCTTTTACTTCGTCAAGATACATATGCTTGGCATATCCAGGATTACTGTTATTTGGATTTGGAATGTTCTTGTATCTATTTAGATATTTGCAAATTCGCTATAGAAATAATACTGATTTCAATTTTCGGGGCACTATTTTAGTTTCTGTTGTATTTGTTTGCGCAATTATTGCTGCAGATTCTGTTTTCTTTTCTTCCAATGCTTTGTATTTATATCCGAAATCTGCTGACAATGAAGCCGCAGTAGAGAAGTACGCGGGTTCAACGGGACTCTTTGTCTCTTATGATTACTATCAGCTCACTGCGAAGCTACTAGAAGTTGCCAAATTGTCTCGCATTCATGCGCTGATTCCTGATCAGAAAGCTATTAGCAGTTTTTGCGATAGAAATTATATTGATTCTGATGATCTGGTTGTTTACATGAATAATCACGACTGCGAAGAAGAGGTTCTTTCTCAACTGAAAGATGAACTAGGATATAGTGGTTTTAAAAAACTGCCTGGATATACTCAAATCGATGATGGAACCTCTTGTTTTGTTTATGTCCTTTATAGATAACAGTAGGAAAAGGGTCTTTAATGAAACGAGATTCGGTGATTCAATTTCTGAAGTTTTCGATTGTTGGACTTTCAAATACAATCGTTTCTTACTTAGTCTACGCGGCACTCCTTTTTATTGGAGTGAACTATATTGTCGCCAATATAGTTTCATATTTTGCTGGTGTCATCAATTCCTTCTATTGGAACAATAAATATGTTTTTGATAATGAGAGATCTGATTTGAGTTCACTTATTTCAAGTTTTTCCAAGCTACTTGCTTCGAGTGCTTTTACTGGATTGATTATCAACAACATCCTTTTGTACTTTTGGGTTAGTGTGCTTGGAATTTCTTCTATTCTTGGTCCACTGCTTAACTTGTTTGTAACTTATCCTCTTAATTATATTTTAAGTAAGTATTGGGCATTTAAGTGATAGGTGCTTGCATGACAAAGATGGACATATTGCCGATTCTCTATCTCGTGGTTCCTTGTTATAACGAGGAGAGCGTTTTGCGGGAAACCTCTAAAAGGCTTTTTGAGAAGTTTTCCACTTTAGTAAAATTGTCTCAGATTAATGCGAACAGTAAGGTTTTGTTAGTTGACGATGGGTCATCCGATAAGACTTGGGAGATCATCGAAAGTCTTCATCAGTCTAATTCCTTATTCTGTGGACTTAAGCTCTCTAGGAATTGTGGCCATCAGAAGGCTTTACTTTCTGGGTTACACAAGGCAGCGGAGTTTGCTGATTTAATAGCATCGATGGACGCTGATTTACAAGATGATATCAATGCGCTTGATGAAATGGTTTCAAGAGCTCGCGAAGGCTATGAAGTTGTATATGGTGTACGAAATGATCGTTCTAGCGATTCCTTTCTAAAACGTTTTACCGCACAGTCTTTTTATCGCTTACAGTCTTCGTTGGGTGTCGATGCTGTTTATAACCATGCTGACTATAGATTGATGTCCAAGCGTGCTGTTCTTGCATTGTCTCAATTCCGTGAGGTTAATCTATTTCTTCGTGGTTTGGTTCCTTTAGTTGGTTTCAAATCTTGCTGCGTGTATTATTCGCGAGGGAAACGGTTTGCCGGCGAATCTAAATACACGCTCGGTAAAATGCTGTCATTTGCTTTTGAAGGTATAACGTCTTTTAGTACTAAACCGATTAGGATAATTACTCTCACCGGTTTAATCATTTCTATTTTTAGTTTATTTGCACTTGTATATCTTTTAATTGGTCATTTTATTGGCGATGTACAAGTTGGCTGGACAAGCATTATTATGTCAATTTGGTGTCTTGGCGGACTTCAACTTTTGGCTTTGGGTGTCATCGGCGAGTACGTTGGAAAGACTTATATGGAGACGAAGCATCGTCCTCGCTATTTTATTGAGGAATTTTTGTCCGATAAGGAGGACAAGGATGCCTAAAGTTAGTGTGTTGATGCCTTGTTTTAATGGTGTTAAGTACATTTTGAAGGCAATTGATTCGGTGTTAAGCCAGTCTTTCCGCGATTTCGAATTATTAATTTTCGATGATCAGTCAACTGATGGAACATTTGAGATTGTTTCCAAGCTTACGGATTCTCGAATTAAGGTATTTAGAAACGCCAGTAATCTCGGTCTTGTTGGAAACTGGAATAATGCCATTGAGAAATCTTCTGGCGAGTATATTCATTTCCTCTTTCAGGATGATATTTTGTTACCCGGGGCTCTTGAGTCTGAGGTTGCAGCACTGGATGCTAATCCAAAGTGCTCCCTCTGCTTCAGCGCTTCATGTGTTATTGACTCGAATGGTGCCATTAC
>NZ_JBDMHA010000015.1:0-37985 GCF_039752985.1 Collinsella aerofaciens | reverse complement strand
CGAACGTGGCCACGGCGCGCGAGCTCGCCTGCTGGGTATGGGCGGTCGGCCTCATGGCCGAGGAGGCGTAGGGGGGGGCGGTCCCCCGCACATAAGCCAGTCACCCCGGAAGCGGTTCGATCCGAAGCCGTTGAGGCGAACCTCAGGTCCCTTTTCTGCGAGCGCCCAGGGCGCCACACGCGTGCACAGACTGTCGGTTCGACGTAGAAGCCTCAGCCGTAGCAACGGATTGCCCAGCGAGAGATCGCCGCGGGCGGATATTAAACTGCAAAGACGAGCGTCGGTAAGACACGCCGAGGTCGCCGCGGACGGGCTGATATAGGGAGAGGGCCTGACCCCATATCGTTGGGGCCAGGCCCGATTTTGCCTCTTGACAATGTCCTGCTCATATTAAAAGGAACGTCCCTATCTGCCATCTACGCGCTTGGCCATCCAGACATGGGGCTGGCCCTCGTCTTCGTAATCTACCGGGGCAATTTGCGTGTAGCCCGCCTTTGCATAGAGCGGCAACACGTATTCCTGCGCATGCAGCTTAATAAGCTTAGCGCCGGCATCGCGTGCACACGAAGCACTGGCCTCGACGATCGCACTCGCCAGTCCGCGACGACGCATAGCCGGCAGCACGGCGACGCGCCCCATAATGTAGGCCTCCCCCGCCGCAACGCCTTCGTCCATGTCGCATGCCGGCAACACCGGGGCCTCTGCGTCAGCCACGCGCTCAAGCTCCTCGGGAAACACGCGCGAGCAACCGGCAAGCTCGCCGTCTACATAGAGCGTCACATGAATGCAGTTCTGATCCTCGTCGATAGCGTCGAACTCATTCTCGTAGCCCTGCTCGTCCATAAAAACGACGCGGCGCACCAACGCCGCGTCATCAAAGCATCCCGTCTTAAGTTGGATATCCATGGCTGCCCTTTCATTCAATGCGAACGTTAGGGACAGATATTAGCGAAAATGAGCTCCGCGCACGCTAAACTTCGCGCGAGCCTTCGCCAGGCAGTCGTAATGACCCACGTTATGGGCATCGCTCGCGATGAAGCTGTACAGGTTCTGATCGAACAGGCGCTGTGCCGGCTTTTTTTCGCGACCAAAGCGACCGCCGGCAATAAAGTCCGCCGAAGCCTGCAGCTTGCAGCCCATATCGACCAGGCGCTCCGCCACGCTTACATCCTTTTGAACCGCACGATAGCGCTCAGGATGAGCGATGATCACCTGGTAGCCACGGCACTGCAAATCGTAAATCGTGTTCTCGTACTCTCTAAACGCATACGCATCGGCATGCGTCGAAAGCTCGAGCAGAAACTCGTTGGTTCCATCGAAATGCAAGTGCTCCGCGGCATCGATACCAAGTTCAACGAGCTTTCGATGGTTGACCTCGAAGCCCATCTGGAGCGGAAAACCGTCAGCGTTATCACGCAGCAGTTCAAAGGCATCCCACATCTTGTCGTAATCAAAATAGGGATCACGGCAGTGAGGAGTGCAAACGATTCTGGTTACACCGGCCCGCTTGGCAGCCTCGAGCATCGCCAAGCTCTCATCGAGATCGGCGGCGCCGTCGTCTACACCCGGCAAGATATGGCAATGAATGTCACGCATAGGTCAGCCTTAATCAACTAAACGTTTGCTCGGTTGGTGAAGATGCCCTTTTTGGAAGTCCCCTGATCGTCCGAGCCCTTCTTCACCTTCTTACCGTCCTTGGTGTAGTAGGAGTAGTAGTACTCGCTGGTCTCGGTCTCGCAGTAGTTCATAACGGTACCGATGAGCTTGACCTTTTCGGACTTCTTAAGCTGGCCGATAGCGTTGAGTGCCTCCTCGCGCTTGGTGAAGTCCTCGCGCACCACGAACAGCGTACCGTCGGTCAGGCTGGCAATCTCGGCAGCATCGATGAAGGTGCCGACCGGGGGAGCATCAAAGATGACGTACTGGAACTTGGCGGACAGTGCCTTTACCAACTTGGCAAAGCGGTGAGAGACAATGATGTCGGCAGGATTGGGAATATGCGGCTCGGCATCGAGGAAGTAGAAGTTCTTCTGACCCGTCTCGACAATTGCCTGGTCAATGGAGATCTGCTCGGAAAGGACCGCATAGAGTCCGCCGCGCGAACGAACGCCGAGCATATCGGAAAGGGACCTGCGGCGCATATCAGCCTCGACCAGGAGCACGGACTTGCCGCTCGTGGCGATAGCCTGGGCAAGGTTGATGGAAACCGTAGACTTGCCCTCGTTGGGAATCGAGGACGTGACGGTAATAGTGCGAATGGGGTCGTCCACGCTCGCAAAGCGGATGTTGGCCAGAAGGGTCTTGGCGGCATTCTGTACAACGAGCTTATCGGTGTTCTTTGCCTTAGCCATGCCTATTTACCACCTTTCATAGCCGGAATTCGGCCAACAACGGGAATGCCCAGGAGCTCTTCTGCCTCTTCGGCACCGCGGATGCGGGTATTGAGCATGTCTGCCAAAACGACATAGGCGACTGCGATAAAGATACCGGCGAGGAACGCGACAGCAACGTACAGCATACGCTTGGGACCGCTGGGGGCTTCGGGGGTCTTAGCCTCGTCGATAACGTTGATGCTCTGGGCAGCGCCGACGTTCTGAGCGACCGTACTCACCGAGCTGGCCATGGCCTTTGCGACCTTAGCCGTCTCCTTGGCATCGGTGCCGGTAACCGAAAGCGTAATGACACGCGTGGTGGTCTCGGAGGAAACAGACACCTTGTAGTCATCCAGATCGGTGAGGCCCAGTTCATTGGCTGCGCCGCTCTTAACGCTATCGCTATCCAGCAGCGTGGCGATATCGTTGGAAAGCATCTGACTCGCCGAGAGATCGTTGTAGCTCATCTGACCGCTATCGTCGGTCTTGGCGAGAATGTACATGCTCGTCGTCGCGGTATAGGTGTTGTCCATCGCAACGAAGGACACGATGCCCATGGCGATCGCGCAGACCACCGGAAGGGTGATGACCAGCTGAAGGTGCTTCTTCAGCAGCTGGAACAGTTCGAGAAGGGTCATGCAGCTTGCCTTTCATTTCCCCAGTTCGGATTGACAAAACTGTCCGTATGTTATCGCATCTTTTTACCGAGACCAAACTCTATACATAAGAAACAGGCTCTCCTGTAAAAATGTCGGAAGCAATCGTAAAATTGCACAACAACGCCGCACCCGAAAGTCAAATGCGGCGTCTGCATCAATATCTATGTTATATCGCTATGCGAATGGCTCGTCCTGCTGTATGGGAAACGTCACCGTAATGGTGGTTCCCACGCCCAACTCGCTCGACAGATCGAGCGTGGCGTGATGATACAGGGCCGCATGCTTGACAATGGCAAGCCCCAGACCGGTTCCGCCGCGTGCCTTGGACCTACTCTTGTCCACGCGATAGAACCGCTCAAATACCTTGCCCTGTTCTTCAGGCGCGATACCGATTCCCGTGTCGGCGACCGCAAGGAACGGATGGCCTTCGTCGTTGGTGCCGCACTGCAGCGTAACCGTACCGCCGGGTCGATTGTAGCGGATGGCGTTGCTTGCCAGATTATAGATGAGCTCGTCAATCAAGCGCGACACGCCCTCGATGACCACAGGCTTGGTCTCATGACTTATCGTCACATTCGCCTGACGGGCGACCTGTTCAAGACGCTGCTCGACCGCGTAGATGGCACGCGAGAGCTCAATAGGCTCCGTGGACCCAATGGGCACCGCCTCGCCCTCAGCTGCACGCTCGGCCTCGTCCAAGTTAGACAGCGTAAGGATATCGTTGACAAGCGCTGCCAAGCGGCCCGCCTCACGATAGATGCGACCGCCAAAGTTGCGCAGGTCGCCCTCGCCCTCGACCATGCCGTTTGCGATGAGCTCGGCATAGCCCGAAATCGCCGTAAGCGGCGTCTTGAGCTCATGGGTGATATTCGCCGTGAACTCGCGGCGCATACGGTCGTTGTCCGCCAGCACCGCCATTTGGCGCTTGAGCTCCTGGCGCTGCGACTCAATACGCTCAAGCATGGGGACCATCTCGGCATAGGCGTGCTCATAGCTACGGCGTGGGTGGTCCAAATCCACCTCTTGCAAAGGCGCGATGATGGCACGGGACTCGCGGCGCGCCATAAAAAACGAGAGTACCGCACCCGCTGCTGCGATAAGCAGCATCGGCGCCACCATCGACAGCAAAATCGCCGCAACGCCAGGCTGGGCCTGCGCCAAGCGGACAACCTGGCCGTTATCAAGGGCGACGGCGCGATACAGCATAATCTCGTCGAGCGTAGAGCTTGCGCGCTCCGCGGAACCCGAACCACTCTCAAAGGCCTCGATGACCTCGGGGCGATCGCCATGGTTGGGCAGTGTGGAAGGCGGCGCCTCGTTGTCGTAGGCAACCGATCCATCCTTGTTAATCAGCGTGATGCGCAAGTCCTCTCGATCGAGGCTACGCAAGAACGGGATGGGCTCCTGCTGCTCGTCGAGGGCGGCAGCAATGAGCTCGGTTTCTTGCGCCAGGTTGGCACTCGTGGCATCCGCCAAGGTGTTTTGCACAAAGAACGCACCCAGCACCGTAAACGCCACGATAACCGCCATGGCGCAGACAAAGATCGTCACAAAAACGCGGTGCGACAGCGTATGTTTTCCCTGGGGGGCGAAGACCACGGGTTACTCCTCCGATGCGGTGGCCGCGGTGTCGTCACCTTCGGCACCATCACCGGCAGAAGGCTCGGCCAAGCGGTAGCCCACGCCGCGCACGGTCTCGATGGCGCTGGCATGCTCGCCCAGTTTTTGGCGAAGCGTCTGCACGTGCACGTCAACGGTGCGCGAACCGCCGTCGAAGTCCCAGCCCCACACGCTCTGCAGCAACGACTCGCGGGTAAAGACCACGCCGGGCTTGCGCATGAGGTACTCGAGCAGGTCGAACTCGCGCAGGGTGAGCTTAAGCGACTCGCCGGCAACAGTCACCTCACGATGGCTGGGCGAGAGCACGATGTCGCCCACGCTGAGCACATCGCTTGCCTGTTTGACCATGCCGCCGCGACGCAGCAGTGCGCGGCAGCGGCTGGCGAGCTCCATGAGCGAAAACGGCTTAGTCAGGTAATCGTCGGCACCGCCATCGAGCGCCATCACCTTGTCGAGCTCGGTATCCTTGGCGGTAAGCATCATGATGGGCACCGTCGCCGTCAGGCGATCGGCACGCAGTCGACGCATAATCGCCAAGCCATCGGTATCGGGCAGCATGATGTCGAGCAGGACGGCATCGGGTACCCGTCGCGCCACGGCAGCCTTAAACTCACCGTCGCACGAAAAGCCTTCGGCCTCAATCCCCTGCTTGCGCAGCGCATAGACCGTCAAATCCCTGATGTTGTCATCGTCCTCGACGTAATAGATCATGTTGAACCCCTTTGCGGCCGGCATGACCGCATCTTAACCCTAAAGGTACCTTTACTAGATGGTATCAGCCAAAACGCCCCGTCAAATAATCCGCCGTGCGCGGATCGGTCGGATTCTTGAAGAGTTGCGCGGTGGGCGCGTGCTCCACCAGCTCACCCAGCAAAAAGAATGCGACCGAATCGGAGATACGCGCCGCCTGCTGCATATTGTGCGTAACGACCACGAGCGTGCAGGTCTCTTTGAGCTCGCAGGCCAGCTGCTCCACCACCAGCGTCGATACGGGATCGAGTGCCGAGGTCGGCTCGTCCATCAGCAGAATGTCGGGCTGCACGGCAAGTGCGCGGGCGATGCACAGGCGCTGCTGCTGGCCGCCCGAAAGACCCAGACCCGACTCTTTGAGCTTGTCCTTGGCCTCGTCCCACAGGGCGGCGCGTCGCAGGGAGTCTTCGACCAGCTCGTCGAGCACGACGCGATCGCGCACACCCATACCGCGCGGCCCATAGGCGACGTTGTCGTAGATGCTCATGGGAAACGGGTTGGGGCGCTGGAACACCATGCCCACGCGCTGGCGAAGGCGGCAGATGTCGTAGTCGCCCAGGATATCTTGACCATCGAGCGCAATCTTGCCCTCGATTCGGCAGTCCTTGATGCCGTCGTTCATGCGGTTAAAGCAGCGCAGCAACGTGGACTTTCCGCAGCCCGAAGGCCCGATGAACGAGGTAATCTGCTTGTCGCGGATCTTGATATTCACGTCCTTGAGCGCATGGTGGTCGCCATAGAACAGGTCGAGGCCCTCAACATCGATTCGCGTCGGCGAGGCGGCAAGATCCTCTGCCGTGGGGCGAGTCGCATCCCCAACCTCGCGCTCGTGCGCGGCCTCGGCCTGCGCTTTCATGAGTTCTTCAAGCTCCGTGGGCTCCACAGCCGCAGCAGCCGTCATACCGCATACCTCCACATCGATATCAATTCAGCAGTATCGATAGTAGGAATCGCGGCTCATATGCACGTGAGCGCATTGTCAAGTGTTTGTAAGGGCACGCTGGCTATGCGGCGGGCAGCTCGATGGTGAATATCGTGTGTTCGGGCGTCGATTCACATGCAACGGTACCGCCGTGCGCGCATACGATCTCCTTGGCGATGGCAAGCCCCAGTCCAGCGCCGCCGCGATTGGTCGCACGCGCCGCATCCAGGCGATAGAACTTCTCAAAGATCACCTTGAGCTTAGCCGCAGGGATGGGATCGCCCTGATTGATAAAGCGCACGCGCACGCCACCGCCGTCCCGGCGTCTGGCCTCGATCGTGATGGTCGAGCCCTCATAGCTATAGGCAATAGCGTTTTTCATGATGTTGTTGAACACGCGAGCCATTTTGTCGCCATCCACGAGCACCGTCAGGTCCTCGCGAATATCAACTTGGACTTCCTTATGCTGCTCGTTGAGGATGGGATAGAACTCGTCAGTCACCTGAGCCAGCAGCAACCCCAGATCAACATAGCCGCGCGTGAGCACGATATCGTGGAAGTCAAAACGCGTGATATCGAAGAACTCTTCGATGAGCGTATCGAGCCGGTGCGCCTTGTCGAGCGCCACGCCCGTAAAGTGCGCACGTTGCTCAACCGGCAGCTCGGGAGCCTCTTGCAGCAGCGAAAGATAGCCCACCACACTGGCAAGCGGGGTGCGTAGGTCATGTGCCAAGTACGTGACCAAATCGTCCTTGCGATGCGACTCGTCACGCAGAGCTTGCTGCACCTTGCGCTCACGGTCACGCACGCGGTTAAGGGCGCCCTCGACCTCCAAGAAGTCGCCGTCGATGTTATCCCAGGTGTCGGGGTGATCGATCAGGCGATCTTGAATACGAGCGGCCAGCACACAATCGGCATGCTGCTCGCCCTGCTCGTAGCCCTGGTAGTACAGGGCGCGGCCACACAAGAACAGCACGCACGCTGCAAGCGCCAGCACAAAGCCAAGCATGTTGAATACAAAGCCGGCATCGAACAGCACCGGCCCTTCGATGCCGCCGAGCGCCATGGCGCCAATCGCCAACGTCATGGCCCACGCGGCGCCGCCAATCACCACGCAGCGGCACACGATCTCAAATCGATCGATCAGCAAAAAGCCGACAAGCAGCACCGCCAAGATTCCGACGATGTTGTCGATGCCAATCAGCAGCAGGCTCAGCAAAAAGAGCAGCACCGTTGCAAGCGCGCGGTTGTCGACGACCGACCTCACGTATTCAAAGAGCCGATCGGGCACCTCGAACGCTTGCCTATCGTCTTTTGTCATATCAAGATCCTCACAAGCGAAAAGCGTTATTCGATGATGTAGCCGACGCCCCAGACGTTTTTGATAAAGCGTGGCTTTTGTGCGTCGTCGCCGATCTTTTCACGCAAGTGGCGAATATGCACCATCACCGTATTGTTGGAGCCGGGCATAAAGTCCTCGTTCCACACCGCGCGGAACAGGTCCTCCACGGCCACCACGCTGCCGCGATGCTCGACCAGATACAGCAAGATTGAATACTCGGTGGGCGTGAGGCGAACCGGTGAACCGTCCACTGTCACGGAACGAGCATCGCGGTTGATCTCCAAGCCGTCGAGCTGGAGGGTCGGCGACTCGGCCGCCTGTGCGCGGCTACCGTAGCTGGTGTAGCGGCGAAGCTGAGCGTGCACGCGCGCGATGAGCTCCAGAGGACGAAACGGCTTAACCACGTAATCGTCCGCGCCAAGCGAAAGGCCCTCGATCTTGTCTTGCTGGGCATCGCGCGCCGTCAGCATGATCACGGGATAGGTATGGCTGGAACGGATCGTACGCAGCAGCTCAAAGCCATCGATATCGGGCAGCATGACATCCAGCAGCGCCAGATCGAACTCCTGCTCCAAGATTGCCTTGGCAGCATCGGCCCCGCTATAGGCAATCTGGACATCAAAGCCCTCTTTTGTAAGGTAGATACCAACCAAGTCGGCGATGGCCTTTTCGTCATCAACTACCAAAATGCGCTCGTTCATGCGTGCTCCTCTCGCGCTCCATTATGCCCGAGGGGGCGCCCGTCACACACAACAAGCGTGGGTGATTAAGTCGGCCTTAAGCACCCTTGTGCCCGTTCGGGCGCGGATGTGGGCCACGCACGCACGCGATGATCGCCGACGCCGGCAAACGATATACTCTTGTTCCAGAAGAGACCATCCCGTCGAAAGCGAAATCCGTGAAGTCCCTCACCTCTTTTGCAAAGCGCTCAGCCCAGCTTGCCGCCGGCTTTGTCTGCGCTATCGCCCTTGCCGCTGGCGTGCCCACCGTCGCCGGCGCCCAAGTGCTTACGACCGACAATGTTTGCGGCAAAACCGCCGATGCGCGCGGCATCACGGCCGAAAACCTGCCCGATATCGATGCGACCAATGCCCTCGTCATGGGCAAAGACGGCACCGTCTACTATGGGCGCGGCGCCGATGAGCAGGTCAAAATTGCCTCGATCACCAAGGTCATGACCGCAATCCTAACCGTCGAGAATTGCAAGATGGACGAGAAGGTCACGGTGAGCAACGCTGCAGCCACCGTGGGCAATTCGACCGCCGGCTTGCTCGAAGGCGACAAGCTTACCGTGGAGCAGGCGCTGCGCGGCCTGATGATTCCCTCGGGCAACGACGCCGCCATCGTGCTCGCCGAATATGTGGGCAAGAAGATCGACCCTAAGACCAAAGACGCCGAGGCCACCTTTGTGAAGGCCATGAACGAGCGCGCTAAGAAGCTCGGCTGTACCGGTACGCTTTTTGAAAACCCGCATGGTCTGGACTTTGATGAGTGGGCTGGCGATATGCACTCAACCGCACATGACGTGGCGCTGATGATGCAGGAGGCCATGAAAAACGACACGATCCGCGAAGTCGTAGCGAGCGAGGATTCCTGGATCGAGGTCACGGGCGCCGACGGCACCGACCATTCGCATTCCATGGACACGCATAACTATTTGCTGGGCCAAGATGGCAACATCGGCGGCAAGACCGGCACCACCGACGACGCGGGCTATTGCTTTACGAGCGCCTACAACCGCGACGGCGACGAGATCTACACCGTCGTTTTGAACTCCACCACCACCGACCAGCGCTTTACCGATACCGCAACCCTTGCCAATTGGTACTACGGCCACAAGGTCACGGTCGCGATCGCCAACACGCAGGAAAAGACCGCCAACGGCAACCCGCTTATGGCACGCATTAGCCAGACAGATTGGACGGACAAGACGATCGACGCCACGCTCGCCGACCCCACGGCGCAAGCGACCGTGTTTTCCCTTGCCGGCGAGGTGACCGAAAAGGTTAGCTACGACGATCTTTCGGGCACGGTGCATGTGGGCGACAAGGTGGGCAGCGTTACGCTCAAGCAGGACGGCACCAAGATTGCCGTCGTGGATTTGGTTGCCGACGAGGAAGGCTCGGGGCCGAATCCCATTGAGTGGCTCCTTGTGAAGCTCGACCGCCTGGGCCGCCGCATCGACAACCGCCCACTTGCGGCAGAGAGCGAGACCGTAGCCAAGGCACCCGAGGTGTAGGGCGCAAGAATAATAAGTCCACTGAAAGGAGGCGTCCGAAAGGATGCCTCTTTTTTGAGGGTTCGAATCCCCAGCTAACATTCTTCTAATTAAAAAAGGGCCCCAAATGGGACCCTTCTTTAAAGTTAAACTGGCGGAGAGCTGGGGATGTCCGGGCATGCTACGCATGCCCTCCGGCTTCAAAGCCTGACGGCTTTTCGCCCACGGGCTACAAACGCTCTCGCGTTTGCTTAACGCCCGTGCCCTCTCGGGTTCGAATCCCCAGCCTCCTTTCTCCGCACAAAAAAGGGCCCCAAATGGGACCCTTCTTCAAATTCGTACTGGCGGAGAGCTGGGGATTCGAACCCCAGATGCCCTTTTGGGGCATACTCGCTTAGCAGGCGAGCACCTTCGGCCTCTCGGTCAGCTCTCCGTAACAGCCGTTCTATAGTAACCAAACAGCCAAGGATGGGCAAGAGGAAATTTTCTAATTGCCTAGCATCCTTTCCTCCTTGGAAGCTTCGCCTACCCCAGCGAACGGTTAAGGGAGCCGAGCTCGTCGTTGCCCATGGTGCGCCACATTTGGAAGATGCAACCGCGTGCCAGGAAAAAGAAGCCGTTGTCGACCAGTTGCACAGCGGCATCTGCCAGCTGATTCGTCACGGCGGACACTGGCGGCAGCTCGAGTCCAGCCTTGCGGATGGTCTCGACCGCCTCCTCGAACGTCGGAGGCTCGCTGACGCCCATCTCATTCATAAGGCCCTGCATTTCTTCCAGCGCGCTGCTGCCCGACTCCTCGCCGCGCGGCACCAGACGGTAACAAGCCAGCGCCAGGTCGAGCTGATCGCAATTCCAATAGGCAAACGCCAAGCGATAGAACAGGTAGCCAATTGCAGAACGATCGCTGGCAATACGTAGGCCGTGGCGCGCCACCTCGATAATCTCGTCAAAGCGCTCCAGACGCGCAAGCACGTTGATGAGCGCAAAGTGCGATTGCATGGACGAGCGCGCCAGATCGTAAAGATGGCGCACCTCGGGCAGCGCTCGTTCAAAGTCCTCTTGCTCGGCGTAAAAGCTGCAGATCTCGTGCTGGGCAAAGTACAGCGCATCGGGCGCACGAAGGATTCGCACAGAGCGGTCTTCTTCCAACACCGGTAGCACCATGCGTACCAGCTGGTTATCGCAAAACTGCGTTTGAACCGGACCTGTCGCCAAAAGCTCGGCGACAGCGCACTTAGCCTCCAACTCCTCGACAAGACGGGAAAAGCCTTCAAAAGCACCTGTACGGTCGACTTTTGCCTGCTCGCGCAATTCAACAACACGGGCCACGTATGGGTCGTCGTCCTCTTCCATGACCTCCAACTCGTCAGCCGTATCGGCAAGCAGCAGATCGCGCAGCGCCGGCGGCAGCGTGCGATGGTCATCACGCGGACGAGCATGAACCTCCGCAGGCTCAATCGTCTCCGGAGCGGTTGACTCATACGCCTCAAGCACACGCTTGCACGGCATATCGTCCATGTCCATGCTCTCAAGATCCTTGGCGACAGGCACGCAATCGGCCAGATAGGCCGCGCGCTCAAAGAAATACGTTGCGACAACACGCTCGCCCTGCTCACCGTCGGGAGCAGCAATCTGCACGTAGCAGCGCGTGATGCAGGTGCCCGCGGCAAAACACGCTGCCGCAAGCGTGAGTGCCACGCGCGCATCGTGCTCCGCGGCCCAGATCGCGCGCGTGTCCTCGTCCAGCTCGCGCCAGGCGTCATCTTGAGCGTCGTATTCACGTTGCGGCATGGCATCAACGACAGACTGCCCAAACCGAACGAGCATAATCCCCTCGGCAACGTTTGCCCGATAGGTATAGTCGAGCCGCGTGACCACGTTGAGCGCCTCAACGATTCGCGCAAAACGGGTGCGCACGTCCCACTCGCCGCCCGGCTGGCAAGCCACCGTACCCGGTTTGCCCCACGGGTTATCGCTCGAGGCCGTATCGAGCAGTCGGGGAACATCGTTGGTCGTCTTGGCGATATGCCACGCATCAAAGAGCGCGCAGCCCTCAAGGCTCGGCGAGGATGCCGCAGGGGCCAATCCAGCCCCGATGCGCTCAAAGATGCCGGAGAGGCGGTTGAGACGACACTCGATGGCGAGCAGCGTGTCAATCTCGTCCTGGTCTAGCAGACTACGATCAAAATTGAGATAGAACAGCTTTGAGCGATCGATGCGAGCCAGGCTCATCTCGGACTTGGCGGCGATGGTGCGCAGGCGGGGCAAGTCAATTTCGCTCATAAGGGCGGCGGCATAGCGCTCAATGCCACTTGGATTATCCGTATGGTCAATGCGGTAGAGCAACGTTTCGATTGCATCGGGCAGCGGCGTGGAATCAAAACCCAGCAGTACCTCAACCGGCTCGGGGAGTTTTACAAGTTTGATTTTGTCGACGGCATTTTTCATACCCTCGTCGAGGCCGTCGCCGCCTGCCGTGTCTGAGACAGCGTTTTCAGAATCGGCGAATATCACGTAACGCAAGAACATCGAGGCCATGAACTCGCCGTAGCGAAGGCTGCGCGTCGAATTCCACGTCTCGCGATCGGATTGTTCGCGCATGGTGCCTTCGGGAGAGCCGATGACTCGCGCCCGGGAGCGCATCGTCCCATCGGTACCCCTGACTGCAATCTCACCGATGTTGGAATCGGACTCGTCAAGAATCAGCTGCATGTCGGGATCGTCGGGCAGCGATACTTCGTTAACGGGACGGTCCACCTTATAGACCTCACCCGAAACGCTCACGTAGCCCAAAAGCGACACATGGCTTTTGCCGACGAATTCGACGACATAGCATGATTCATGCGGGTCCTCGCCAAAGAGCTTCCAAACCACGCCATACGAGCGTCCCGCAGGCTGCTCGGGCATGGCCGGAAAGCGCTTTTTGGGATCAAGAAACCTGAGCTTGTATGTCGGACGCTCTGCCACGAAATATCACCCTAATCGGTCGTCTAAAGAAAGAGCGCGCCACGGGCTCACCGAGGCGCATACTCGAAATCTTACACGAGTCGATGAGAAATAGTCCCCTTTGACCGAGGCTCGAACCCATGCGGCGTCCGCCTAAAAGAAAAGCCCCCGTTGCCGGAGGCTTCAAGTTCAATTGGTGCGGCGTATAGGATTCCGCGCATCCGCTGCGCGGATCCGCACCGGCTTCGCCCGCCTGCCGGCGTGCTCGCCCGCTCGCTAAAAACGCTCCGCGTTTTCTTGACGCCCGCGCCTCGACCGAGGTTCGAATCCATGCAGTGCTTACGTAAAAGAAAAGCCCCCGTTGCCGGGAGCTTTAATCTCAAATGGTGCGGCGTATAGGATTCGAACCTATGACGTTCTGATTCGTAGTCAGACCCTCTATCCAGCTGAGGTAACGCCGCGACTTGTTGATTATTATGCACATCGACTGAATAAAGGTCAAGCATTTTTCGAAAAAAGTTATCGAATTTGATTTTTACTCATTTGACGCAGTCAATCGACTCGATACTTTCAAACACAGCAAAAGCAACTTCTCAAGTATATCGACATATAAGAAAAGCCTCCGTTACCGGAGGCTTTAAAGTTCAGTTGGTGCGGCGTATAGGATTCCGCGCATCCGCTGCGCGGATCCGCACCGGCTTCGCCCGCCTGCCGGCGGACTCGCCCGCTCGCTAAAAACGCTCCGCGTTTTCTTGACGCTCGCGCCTCGAACGAGGTTCGAATCTCCGCAATGCCCCCGTAAAGGAAAAGCCCCCGTTTCCGGAGGCTTAAAACTCAATTGGTGCGGCGTATAGGATTCGAACCTATGACGTTCTGATTCGTAGTCAGACCCTCTATCCAGCTGAGGTAACGCCGCAACGCACGGATTATTATGCACGTGACCCCTCGATGGGTCAAGCGACAATTTGGAAAAATTTTACGAAGTGATGATTAAGATGCTCGCGCCTCGACCGAGGTTCGAATCCATGCGGTGTTGCCATAAAAGAAAAGCCCCCGTTGCCGGAGGCTTTAAGTTCGATTGGTGCGGCGTATAGGATTCCGCGCATCCGCTGCGCGGATCCGCACCGGCTTCGCCCGCCTTCCGGCGTGCTCGCCCGCGGGCTAAAAACGCTCCGCGTTTTCTTTACGCCCGCGCCTCGACCGAGGTTCGAATCCATGCAGCGGTGGCATAAAAGAAAAGCCCCCGTTGCCGGAGGCTTTCGATTTCAATTGGTGCGGCGTATAGGATTCGAACCTATGACGTTCTGATTCGTAGTCAGACCCTCTATCCAGCTGAGGTAACGCCGCAGCGCAAGACATATAAAACCACTTTAGCTTATTGGAGTCAAGCACAATCTCAAACTTTTTTGTGGAACGCAGTTTTGTCATGCTGCTCCGCATATACCGCCGTTCCCCGTACGATCGATTGGCTTTTCGATCACGTCGAACTTAGCGTCAAGTTCCCTCAGGAGCGATCTCACCCGCTGGGCACAATCATAATCGGCAAACGAGATGCTCAGCATGCGCGCGACCTGGTTGGAAGTCCCAACTCCATAGAAGTGCTCCAGCGCCACAAGTCCCTCGTGCGTCACAAAGGTCTCGACCACATGCGGCGACTCCTCAAAGCACCATTGTGTCAACGGACCCTCGCTCGTCTGTCGAACCACCAGGCCACCCATGCCAGACGGCTCACACGTTACAAGCAGGTACTCCCCGCCCTCGTCGCTCTCAAACAAAACCACCCGATCATCAAACAGCTCCATCGCGTCCCCTTTCTCTCGCTCTTATTTAGCAAAAGCATAGCAGGTAGATGGCTGTATACAGAACAGTTGTTCGTGTGTTTTCTATTGAGCTGTCCGCACGGCATGGTATGGACCTGCGCACGAAATAGGGCGCCCCCGAAGGAGCGCCCTTGCATATCCCCTATGCAGCCAATTTACGCGACCGGCTCGATCTTCTCGAGACCGCCCATGTAAGGACGCAAGACCTCGGGGATCGTGATGGTGCCGTCGGCGTTCTGGTAGTTCTCCAGAATAGCGGCCATGGTGCGGCCGGCCGGCAAGCCGGAACCGTTGAGAGTGTGCAGGTAGCGCGAACCCTTGAAGTTCTCGGGGTCGCGATACTTGATGTTGGCGCGGCGAGCCTGGAAGTCACCGCAGTTGGAGCAGGAGCTGATCTCCTTGTAGGCGTTGTAGCTCGGCAGCCAAACCTCGACGTCGTAGGTCTGACGGGCAGAGAAGCCCAAGTCGCCGGTGCACAGGCTAATCACGCGATACGGAAGGCCCAGCTGCTGCAGCAGGTACTCGGCCTCGGCGGTCATGGTCTCGAGCTCCTCGTCGGACTCCTCCGGCTTAGCGAACTTGACCATCTCGACCTTGTCGAACTCGTGCTGACGGATGATGCCGCGGGTGTCGCGACCGGCGGAACCGGCCTCCTCGCGGAAGCAGGGGGTGAAGGCGGTGTAGCGGCGCGGCAGGGTGTCGGCATCGAGGACCTCGCCGGCGTGCAGATTGGTGAGCACGACCTCGGCGGTGGGGATCAGGAAGTTGTCGCCCGAGACATGATAGGCGTCGTCCTCGAACTTGGGCAGCTGGCCCGTGCCGAACATAGTCTGACGCTTGACGACGATAGGCGGCCACCACTCCTTGAAGCCACGGCTGGTGTGCGTATCGAGGAAGAAGTTGATAAGGGCACGCTCCAGGCGGGCGCCGGCGCCACCGAGAACGGTAAAGCGGCTGCCGGAGAGCTTGTTGCCACGCTCGAAGTCGAGGATGTCCAGATCGGTGCCCAGATCCCAGTGCGGCTTAAAGTCGAAGTCGAACTCGCGCGGGGTGCCCCAGCGGCGACGCTCGATGTTCTCGTCCTCGTCCTTACCGTACGGCGTGGCCTCGCAAGGAATGTTGGGCAGGTGAGCCATGAAGTCGTACTGCTCCTGCTCGAGGGCGGTACGACGCTCGGCCAGACCGTCAATCTTCTCGTTGACGGCGCGCACGGCCTCCTTGGCAGCCTCGGCCTCGTCCTTCTTGCCCTCCTTCATCAGGGCGCCGATCTTCTTGGACTCGGCATTACGCGTAGCCTGGAGCTCCTCGACCTCGGTGATGACGGCACGGCGCTCGTCGTCGAGCTCAAAGAACTTCTCGCGATCCCAAGACGTCTGGCGGTTAGCCATGGCGACATCGATGGCATCGGGGTTCTCGCGAACAAACTTGATATCAAGCATTAGATCCTCCGGCGATATACATTCCATTTAGGTTGCAACCTTGTACATGTATGGGCAAGTATATACTTATGAGCGTTTACGACCCAACTCAACTACGCAAGAAGGCACCCAATGGACGCAGTTTTTTCCTTTTTGTTTGGCACCCGCACCGGTTTTGCCATCCTTTTCGCCGGCGGCATCCTGTTATTTGCGATTCTTGCCTTTGTAATGGAGAAGCGTACCCATAAGATGTACGTCGACCGCGGACCCAAGTCCGAGGATGAGGAAGACAGCTTCTGGGACTAACCTGCCAAAAAGGGCCAGGTTTATTTTGGTCGGTTTTATCTGGGCAAACGCAAGCGCCCCGCAACTGGAATTGAGCCAGTTGCGGGGCGCTTTTCGCACATACGACAAAACCGCAGGAAAAACCTGCCAAAATAAACCTGTCCCTAAATGGCAGGTTTTACTGGAGAGTTGCGTCGATTGCCTTGACCAGGGCACTGCGCATGCCGGCATCCTCGAGCGCAACGACGC
Organism: Collinsella aerofaciens; assembly: GCF_039752985.1. GTDB lineage: Bacteria > Actinomycetota > Coriobacteriia > Coriobacteriales > Coriobacteriaceae > Collinsella > Collinsella aerofaciens_BT. The sequence continues at coordinate 21,384 of NZ_JBDMHA010000015.1, read as the reverse complement.
CCTTGATGGTGGCGCCACCGGGCGAGCATACGGCATCCTTCATCGCCGCAGGATGCTGACCAGTTGAAAGCTGCAACTTTGCCGTACCTAGCACCATCTGGCTCACAATGCGATAGGCATCGGCACGCGGGATACCGTGCTTGACCGCCGCATCGCCCAGGGCCTCGATTGCCATAGCGACAAATGCCGGAGCGCAACCACCCACCGTGCCGCCCACGAACAGCAGGCTCGTATCAAGCTCGACCACCGCACCGAGCTTGCCAAGCAGATCAAGCACCACGGCGCTCTGCTCATCACTAAGCGTGGAAGCCTTCTCGCAAGCGATGACGCCCTCGCCCACCGAAACCGGTGTGTTGGGCACCGTCGAGATATGCGCGACGCCCGGCAGGACCTGCTCCCACTTGGCACTGTCCCAGGTCCAGGCAACCGACAGAACGACCTTTTTGGCAAGAGCATCCTTGAGCGGGGCGAATACCTTCTCGATCATGTACGGTTTGACCGCAGCGACCACGATATCGGATGCGGCGACAACCTCGGCGGCATCGTGGCAGGCGACCATGCCGCGCGCCTCGCAGCGCTCAACCAGTGCGTCGTAGCGACCCGCGCAGGCGCACATGTCGCTCGCAGCTACACCGGCAGCGATCCAGCCATCGGCCATAGCGCTCGCCATATTGCCAAAACCGACAAATCCAATCTTCATATCTCATAGTCCTCTCAGACACGCTCTTCAAAACGAAAGCTATTGTCCCACGCCATTGTTTCGTATTGCCGACCTATTTGTGATACGGCTCGCCACGGCTGATCTTGCAGGCGCGGTAGATTTGCTCCAGCAGCACCACGCGCGCCAAGTTATGCGGCAAGGTAATGCGTCCAAAGCTGAGCATCTCGTCGGCGCGGGCGCGCACCTCATCGCTCACGCCGTCCGAACCGCCAATCACAAAGGCGATGTCGCTGCTGCCTCGCAGCATAAGATCGTCGAGCCTCGCCGAGAGCTCCTCACTCGAACGCTCCTTGCCCTCGATAGCCAGCAGGATCACATGCGCTCGAGACGGCAATGCAGCAAGAATTGCCGCCCCCTCCTTGTCGCGCGCGGCATCCACGCCGCCCGCCTTAGCCGGGTCGATATCGGCCACCTCGCGGATATCCACCTTGGCATAGGCGCCTAGGCGCTTGGTGTACTCAGCGCACGCGTCCTTCCAAAAGCGCTCTTTGAGCTTGCCAACACAAACGACGGTGTATTTCACGCGTGCCTACTCCTTTGACTCGTTCTGAACCTTACCGGCAGCCAGCATCTGCTCGAACATAGAGGCCGACTGCGAAAAGTCGCTCGGCAGCACGACCGTCGAGGTTTTACCCGTGCGAGCGAACTCCGTCATCATCTCGGACCACTGCGTAAACATGAACAGTTGGTTGGCCTCGTCATTGCCGACACCCGTCTCCTGGATGATCTCGAGCGAATCTTTGATACCCAGTGCAATGGCCTTGCGCTGGTTGGCGATGCCCTCGCCCGCCTTTTCCATAGCCTCGGCCTCGGCGGTCGCCTCGGTGACGCGCTTGATGCGGTCGGCCTCGGCGAGCTCCTGTGCCGCAGCGCGCTTGCGCTGGGCGGCGTTGATGTCGTTCATGGAGTTCTCGACCTCGGTCGGCAGTGCGATTTTGGTGATGAGCGTCGACACGAGGGTGAAGCCGTAGGCGGCCATCTGCTCGGAAACGGTAGCGTTGACGTCCTTGGCGATGTCATCCTTCTTGGCAAAGACCTCATCGAGTGTGTAGACGGGAATCGAAGAGCGCAGGGCGTCGGTGATGAAGTCACGCATCTGGTCGACGGGCTCCTGCAGCATGTAGTAGCTCTTGTAGATACCCGAATCTGCCGGGCCAGCACCCATGTCATAGCTCACGTGGTACTGAGCAGAGACCTCGAGGCCGATGGTCACATTATCCTGGGTCTTAACGTCGATACCAAAACCGTTTTTCATGGTGCGCAGACTCACCGTGGCGGCTTTGCGGTCGATCACGGGCACCTTCATGTGGAAGCCCGCGTTGACGATGCGGTTAAACTTGCCCAGACGCTCGATGATCACGGCATGCTGTTGTTCAACGACATAGCAGGCGTTGGGAAGCAGCAGCAACAAAATGATGATGGGAATCAAAAGGCTCGTAAGGGCGGCAATGATACCGGACAACAGCATGGTCTCTCCTCTGATAGGCACACGTTGGCATTAGGATACCCGTCCAAGGAGATTGTGCATAACAAAAAAGCCCCCATTGCTGGGAGCTCTTTCATTTAATGGTGCGGGCGAAAGGACGTCCGCGTATCCGCTGCGCGGATCCGCACCGGCTTCGCCCGCCTGCCGGCGGACTCGCCAGCTCGCTAAAAACGCTCCGCGTTTTCTTTACGCTCGCTCCTTCGCAGGTTCAAGTCCCTGCGATGGGCTCATAACAAAAAAGCTCCCATCGCTGGGAGCTCTTTCATTTAATGGTGCGGGCGAAAGGACTTGAACCTTCATGGGGTTGCCCCCATACGGACCTGAACCGTACGCGTCTGCCAATTCCGCCACGCCCGCGTGCAGGAATTAGAATAACGGAGCGCCACCGCGAACGCAAGAACTATTTTTGAAAAAGTTTGCAGGCATTTTCCCAAGCGGCTTGCGCGATTGTTTCGGCGTCCTCACCTGTGCGATCGACACGATCGTTAACCAGCGCGTTTGCCGTAATGGAGATCATTGCGGGCTCGCATTCAAGACCGCGGATGGGCTCCGGAGCCATATACGGGCAATCCGTCTCGAACAAAATTCGATCGAGTGGGGTTGCCGCAAATGCCTCGCGCACGTCGTCGTTGCGCTTAAAGGTGGCCGCGCCACCATAGGCGATATAGCAGCCCAGCTCCACAAAGCGCTCCATCGTGGCGCGGTCCTCGCCAAAGCAGTGCAGTACGCAACCGGCCTGGGGCACGTCGACCTCGCGCAACACGTTGTAGGCGTCCACATGCGAGGTGCGCTCCTCGTCCGTATCCTCATGACGCAGATGCAGCTCTACCGGCACATTGCGGCGTACGGCGACCTCGAGTTGGCGCGCCATACAGTCGATCTGCACGTCGTGGGGCGCCGGCGCGATATCGTCGTCGTAATCCATGTGGTAGTCCAGACCGATCTCGCCGATACCGGCGCACAAAGGGTCATCGAGTGCGGCAACGACCTGTGCGTGAACGTCGTCGGTATAGTCCGGCGCGCCATACGGATGCACGCCGGCAAGATACTTGATCTGCGGGATATCCTGCATCGGCAGAATTTCGCGCACGAGCCAGTCGCTATAGTCCGTCACGCTGCGTTTGTCAGCGATGGGGTCGAACATCGTCACCAACAGGTCGACGCCCGCGGCTTTGGCGCGCACGAGCGTCTCGGGCACTTCTTTGCCCCAAAACGAAAGCAGATGCGCATGCGTGTCGGCAAGCGGTGCCAAGGGCACGGGGCAGGCGACCGTCTTCTTTTTCTTGGTAAACGTCACGCGTGCGGCATTAGGCATCATGGATTAGCTCCCGGGCCAGACGGACAAAGTCGGCAACATCAAGCGTCTCGGCGCGCGTGGTGGGTGCGATACCGCAAGCCTCAAAGGCGGCATCGAGCACGTCCTTGGCAAAGCCGTTGGCGCTCATGGAATTGCGGATGGTCTTGCGACGCTGAGCAAATGCAGCATCAATCACGCGGGCCACAAATTCGCGATCGAGTCCTTCGGGCACCACGCCGTCAACACGGTCGATACGCACGACGGCCGAGTCCACGTGCGGCGCCGGCATAAAGCAACGCGGCGGCACCTCAAAGCGACCCGTCACCTGCGCATACAGGCCGAGCTTTGCCGTATAGCCGCCATAGGTCTTGTTGCCCGGCACTGCGGCAATGCGATCGGCAACCTCCTTTTGCACCATGACGACGGCGCGCTTGAGCGCGGGCATCGTCTGGAAGAACTGCAGGATGATTGTCGCCGCCACGTTATAGGGCAAGTTCGCGACAAATACCGTCGGCTCACCGCCGGCGGCCTGCTCAATCTGCTCCGGGCCCACCTTAAGCGCGTCGCCCATGATAAAGTGGAAGTTGGCGTAGTCGGCGGCGTGAGCATCGAGCACCGGCTCGAGCTCGGGGTCGGCCTCGATCGACGTGACACACGCCGCCTCCTGCAGCAGCGCAAGCGTGAGCGTACCAACGCCCGGGCCAACCTCGAGCACGCGCTCATCGCCCGTGAGCTCGGAAAGCTCGCAGATACGCTCGATCACATGATTGTCGATTAGAAAGTTCTGGCCCAGGCGATGCTTGGTCGCAAGGCCAAACTCCTCCAGCAGCTCCCTGGTGGCCGTGGGGTTTGCCAAAGGCGAAGTTGTCATGGTTGCCTCCTTAGCATGATGGCGGCGTCTTGAAACAAAAGGGCATGGACCGTGGCGGCCATGCCCTTACAGCTAAACAGCAAATTGCCGATATGGCGCTCGCGCGGTCTCTACGCCAGACGCGGGAACAGCGGATCGCCCTTCTCGACGGGCTGACCGCCGGCAAGCAGGCCCCAAGTACAAATGCCCTTGAGGTCGTCGCTCGCGGCCTCGCCCTCACAGGACAGGCGGCGCAGGGCCTCGACAGAAGTCTGGGGCATGAGCGGCATCAGCAGGTGAGCGGCAATGCGGATGGCCTCGAGCAGGTTGTAGATCACAAATGCCAGCTCGTCAGCCTTGGCCTCGTCCTTGGCAAGCGCCCAGGGCTCGGAGTCCTCGATGTAGTGGTTGGCGGCATGGATGAGCTCCATGACCTCATCCTTGGCTCCGCCGTAATCGAGCACGTCCATCTTGGCCATGTAGCGCTCGACCAGGCCATCGGCGATCTTTGCCAGCGGGTTGTCGAACGCATCGAACGACGCGGGCTTGGCGGGCGCGCAACCGTCAAAGTACTTGCCGCTCATGTTGAGCGAACGCGAGATAAGGTTGCCCCAGCTGTTGGCCAGGTCGGCGTTGTAGACCTGCTCCATGCGATCGAAGCTGATGGCACCGTCGGTGCCGGGGACGACGTCGGTCATGAAGTAGTAGCGATAGCCCTCGACGCCCAGCATGTCGATAACGTCCTGCGGAGCGATGGCGTTGCCGCGGCTCTTGGACATCTTCTCGGCCTTGCCGGTCTCGGCATTGCGCACGGTCAGGAAGCCGTGGGCAAAGACGTGCTCGGGCAGGGCCTCGCCGATGGCCATGAGCATGGCGGGCCAAATGACGCAGTGGAAGCGGATGATGTCCTTACCCACGATGTGGAACTGCGCGGGCCAGCGATAGGCCAGCTCGGCACGCGCCTCGTCGGTGTCGACACCGTAGCCGACGGCCGTCATATAGTTGAGCAGCGCATCGAACCACACGTAGGTCACGTGACCCTCGTCAAACGGGACCTGAATGCCCCAGTCAAAGCTCGTACGGCTCACGGAAAGGTCATTAAGGCCGCCCTCGACAAAGCTACGTACCTCGTTCATGCGGAACGCAGGCTCGACAAAGTCGGGGTGCTCGTCGTAAAGCTTGAGCAGCTTATCCTGGAAAGCGGAAAGCTTAAAGAAGTAGGACTCCTCCTGCACGCGCTCAAGCGGACGGTGGCAGTCGGGGCACAGGTGCTGGCCGACGCTGCCGTACTCCTCGTCGCCCTTCTGGACCTGCGTATCGGTAAAGTAGGTCTCGTCAGGCACGCAATACCAGCCGTCGTAGCTGCCCTTATACAGGTAGCCGGACTCCTTCATGCGCTCCCACAGGTACTGCACGGCATGGTGCTGGCGCGGCTCGGTGGTGCGGATGAAGTCATCATTGGAAATCTCGAGCTTGCTCCAAAGCTCCTTGAAGTGCGGAGCCTGGCTATCGGTCCACTCCTGCGGCGTCATGTTGTGCTTGGCTGCGGCCTCGGCGACCTTCTCGCCGTGCTCGTCCATGCCGGTCAGGAACTTGACGTTATAGCCGGCGGAGCGACGATAGCGAGCCTGAACGTCGGCGATGATGGTGGAATAAGCCGTGCCCAGGTGCGGATCGGCGTTGACGTAGTAGATGGGCGTCGTGATAAAGAACGAAGGCTTGCTTTGATCCATGGGGTTTGTCCTCCAGAAAAACGTTGCATACAGGGGATGATTCTAGCGCAAGGGCTGGATATCCTCCATCTATTGCATATCGAGCACCATGGCATAGACATCGCGCTTGCGGCGCGAATACTTCTGAGACAGGCGCTTGGCCACCGCAGAGGCGGGCTCCCCCTCCTCGAGCGCGGCGCGGATATCCTCGCGCAGGGCCTCGTCGGGATCCGCTGCCGCGGCGCCAACCGGCACGATACCGGCCTCCTCATCCTCGCTCGGCGGCGCGATGACCAGCGCAATCTCGCCCTTTACCTCGCCGCGAGCACGCAGCTCCTCGGCAAGCTGAGCAGCGGGCCCGCGCAAGACCTCCTCGTGCAGCTTGGTGAGTTCGCGGCAGACGGCAACCTCACGCTGGGGAAAGACCTCCGCCACGGCCTCGAGCGTCGCCACGATGCGATGTGGAGACTCGTAGAAGATGAGCGCGCCGGGCACCACGGCAAGGCGCTGCAGTCGGCGCACGCGGTCGCCGTGCTTGCGACCCAAAAAGCCTTCGAAGAAGAAATGCTCGCAGGGAATGCCGGACGAAACAAGCGCCGTGACGCAAGCAGAGGGCCCGGGAATAACTTCGACGGGCACATCGGCCTCACGCGCCGCCTCAACTAGCGCCTGGCCGGGATCGGACACGCTCGGCATGCCGGCGTCCGAGGCAAAGGCGAGGGTCTCCCCCGCCAGCAGACGGTCGACTAGGCCGGCGGCGCGGCTGGCGATCACATTCTCGTCGCAACGGACAAGCGGCTTGGAAATGCCCAGGTGCATCAGCAGCTTTGACGTCACACGCGTGTCTTCGCAGCAGATGGCATCGGCGGCGGCAAACGCCTCGCCAACGCGCGGGGACAGGTCGCCCAGGTTGCCGATGGGCGTGCCGACCACATAGAGTTTGCCCGTATGGGCGCTGTTTTGCGTCATATCAACCTATTCAATCATGCCGCGCTCGAGCGTACCGAGCGCCGCGCGGGCGTCCCATGCTGCAATGCGCTTCTCGGTCTTCCACGTTTGGAAGAACCAACCGGCAGCCGGCGCAAACGAAGCCAGCTGATTGGCGATAAACACGCGCTCGTAGGCATTGCGGCCCTCGGGCGTAACCGACGAGTTGGCAAAGATCGCCGCGCCCGACCATTCGCCCACCAGCACGGGGAACCCAGTCGAAATCGCTTCTTTGAGCTCGCGCTTGTTGCGCGAAATCGCCGTCGTCAGCCCGCGGGGGCTCGTGATATCGAGCGCATGCTCGTCACGGTAATGGTACAGGTGAAGGTCCATGTAGACGTTCTTATACTTGGCGTCGCGCATAAAATGCTTCCACTCGCTGGGATGCCCCGACGACGAGAAGACGACGATCTTATCCTCGGGCATATATGAACGGACGAGCTCATAGGCATCGCGATAGAAGTTGCGCAGGTAGTGCGCCGGAATGCCATCCGTCATGGTGAAGAGGCTCTTGCGGACACTCATCTGCGGCGTATCCAGCAGCTCAATGCCCAGCAGGCTCTCGGCCTCGCCGTAGCGATCGGCCAGGCGCTCGAGCACGTCGAGCGCAACATGACGGCCGTTGGTGGACGAATGCCACTCGGCAACAGCCTCTGGCGTGGCGGGCGAATCATTGGAATCGCCCTGGCCACCGGGCACAGTTGCTAGATCAAGCAGCACGCGGATGTCGTACTTGGCAGCCCACTCAATCGCACGGTCAATGTAGTCGACAACCGAGATGTAGGACGCATCGGACTCCTGCGAGCCAAAGGCATACCAGGGCACCGGCAGACGCACGGCATTGAGACCGATCTGCGCCATGCGACGGAAATCGTCCTCGCTCACAAACGTCTCGTAATGACGGCGCATGCGCTCGTTATAGGCGGCGGTGCCCATGGCCTCCTGCAGCTCGGCCGCGTTGGATGCACCGGTCGCCGCGTATAGCGACGGGGTCACCCAAGGCTCGGGAATAAACCAGCCAGAGAGATTAACGCCGAGTATCCTCTCCATCACTGCCCCCTTCGGATCGTGCAGGCCGAGCCTGCATCGTATTGCATAGGAAAAGTATCGTTTTGAGTATACCCGCGCGTGCGGACAGACGACCGAACGGTCTGTAAAGTGGCGCAAAAGCGGGAGGAATATCTGGGCGGGCCCGAGATGGCGCGCCGAGATGTACATATGCGCCGGAAGTAGGCGGCCGAAAAGCGCATCCCGTTCTGAGCGCGGGATCTGGGACGCAGTTTCCGCCAAAGACCGCAAAAGGAAAGCACATCCCATTCTGACGCCGGATTCCGGGTCGCGCTTTCCCAAGCGGCCTCAAAGCGGAAAACGCATCCCACTCTGAAGCCAAATTCCGGGACGCAATTTCCGCAGAGCCCTCAATAAAAGAAAAGGACCCCTTTGCAGAGGTCCTAGTCAATTCAAGGTGGCGGGGAAGGGAATCGAACCCCTGACACGAGGATTTTCAGTCCTCTGCTCTACCAACTGAGCTACCCAGCCATTTGAGGTGTGCCTTGTTTCAAGGCTTGATTAGTATAACCAAGGACGCGTTCCGGTCAACCGAGAATTTTAAAAAAGTTTTTGGGCACAGCCTCGGTTCTATAAATCGGCACGTCAGAGGCATCAGCCGGCAGCAAGAAGTTTTTCACTCAGAGCCGCACGGGCAAACTCACTTGGCGTCATCCCCTCGGCAGCCGCCCGTCGACGAATGGCCTCCTTCATTCCCAGAGGAATCTTGACCGACAGCGTTGCCGTCCCCTCACCTGAGAGCGGGGGCCGTCCATGCACGATCCCACCAACGGTGTGTTCGCCATCCGGAAACTCTCCGCGCTCGTACGACTCGCACCACGCGTCAATCATTTCATCCGTTACAACCTGACCATTAGCGGCCGTATACGTCTTGCCCATCATCGACCCCTTTGCCGAGCCTGTTCAATCTCCTGCCAAAATTTCTTCTGGACTGGAGACAAGGCATGAATGATAAGCCACCCACGGACAAGCTCGACCGCGACAAGCTCCACGCTTCGTCCGTCTGAGAGCCATCCAATTGCAAGCCATCTCGGCGGCTCGTCCTTCGGCTCGCGACGAATGCACTCAGTAACCGCAAGCCAAGCGCTAAGCACCTGCTTTTCCGTCAGGTGCTTTTTAGCGTTGGGATGGATCTCAACATCCATGCATCTTCTCCTCCATCTTACCCAATTTCGTATGACGAAAGTCCACTGTCGCCAATTCTTAAGCCGGCACGCGTTGGAGAGCAGGAGTCGAAACAATGATTGAAGGACGCTCTAGTACGGCCCAGGCGCCGAGGCAGGAGCACATGCGCCAAGGACGAACGTTTTCGTAGCGCGCGAGGATATTGCCGTCGCGATCGATGAAGGCGATGTCGATGGGATAGGCCATAAAACACGTATGGACCGAAGAGCAGCGTGGAAACGCCATGACGAGCGACAGGCCGTTGGCGGCAACCGGACGCCGTCCCAGCATGCCGCGCAGGCGCACGACAAACGACTCCGCCACCACAAACTCGGCCGGCGTCCAACCCAGCCTATTGAGTGCCCGCGCGTAGGCGATGTAGGACGAGACCGCGGTCACATGACCACCCCCGGATGCCATGGATCGACCGTCACCGCGCGCTCGTGCGACAACGTTGTCGGCGCCCCCAGCGGAACGCCAGCGATGCTGAGAGAAGTCGGCCACGGCTCATAGTGCATGGTGCAGGTGTAGGTCCTAAACGTACCGGATAGGGAGAGCAGGCCACCATCTGATGCCTTCGCGCCTTGCTCGCTCGACACTTCGATCTGCAAGTCATAGCCTTCCATGGCATGTTGGATCTGAGCCTGAACGGTCGCGGAGGCATCGATGGAGCTGTCATCGCCCTCCCCGCTCGGCGCCACGGCATGCGCTAGCACGATATCGGGCACCACGCGATCGAAGCGCGCGACCGCGCCGGCAAAGACCATGACGTTGTACACGATGAGCGCCAGAACCAGCAGGACGGGCGTGACCACGGCCATCTCGACCGTCGCCTGGGCGCGCTCCTCGCGCAGGCGCTTGCGGATGCTCATTACGACCCACCGCCCAGGGCACCCGCCAGCGTGGCGACATCGACGGTGAGCGGGATGGAGCCGCCGCCGGGCAGCGGAATCTCCGCAAGCGTGAACACCGTGCCGCTGATGGTGCGCTCGACTTGATATTCCAGCGCCTCGCAAAGCGCCTTGGGGTCGGTCACGCCCAGCGGAATACTTCGTAGCTTGTCCTGCACTTTAGAAAGACCTGTGATGTCAGACCCAGGGCTCTTGATGACATTGGCGGTGTCGGTCAGCACCGGCTTTCGCAGGCGCAAGTCGCACGGCTCCAAGCCCAGCGCCGCCACGGACGCCGAAACGGTATCGCCGAGCCACGATGCAATGGAGCCCAGCGCGCCACTGCCCCCTCCTAGGTCTTTAATCATCTCGTCCATAAGTTCGTCGGCCGAACCTTGGATATCACCGTATCCCACGAGCAGCCGTCCCCAAACATCCATGACGCCGTCGAGCACGCCGGCAACGCCGCCCGAGCGTTCCTTCAATGTCGAGAAAAATCGCGAAAGCACGTTGTTTTGCGCCGTCGCCTCATCGGGCGCCAGCACCGCGGCAGAGATAGCACCGCGATCGCCAAGCCTGACTGCCGTGTTAAACGAGGAGTTAAGTTGATCGGGGCTGGTAATGTCACCCGAAACTGCAAATGCGACCACGCCGTTGCGTCCAGGTGGGGCGATACGCGGGCGCTCGCCGGAAAGCGCTTTAATGGCCTGGTCAAACGCATTGCCCGCACGGTCGGCCTCATCCTCGGTCTGACGCTCAAGTTCGAGTTCTATGTTGCGGCATTTAACGTAGTCTTCCAGGGCGTCTTTGAACTTGTCAAAGTGGTATTCGAAGCCGTTTTCGATAGAAGTCGAAGGCGCTGCAACGGCACCGAGCGACGAAACGCCAAAATGGCATCTGTTGCATCTGTCCTGCCCGTCATAATCAGCAACCGAGGCTAGCCCGCCTGGCGACCCCTTCTTATAGTTGGGGCAACTCGTTCCGTAATGCAGATACGTCTTGCCATCGATGGCGCTGGTTGGCCACGCCGCATCGGTATAGAGTTCCGTCGCTCGCACCTCGTCAGCGTTGCGCGGCAACAGCGGGATATGGAAAGTGACTGCATCTCCGTCCTCGGTTACATATGCACGATTGACCTCTGTACTCGCATAGGTGTAAAACGCCTTGCGCGCCGCCGACTCCGCCTTCGTCTCGACGCTTGAGCCCTGAGGTGCCTCGTTTGCAAGGCGCAAGCGGTAATAGGCCTTCGCGCGATCGAGCGCCACTTGCGGCTCCCATGTGACACTCGAGGCATAGTGCGGATTCTCAATATCCGAAAGCTTCGCCAAGTTCTTCGCGCGTTCCCACATGCACGAACAGCTTCCGACTGCGCCTCTGTCCGATCCACCGCAATCGGCAAGCCAGGCGCGTTCCTTGGCCTTTGACGTTTTCTCGGACGCTTTCTTCAGTTCCTTGGCAGCATAGTCAAGGTCTTTTGAGGTGCTCTCGATGGCATCGGTCGAGATCTCTGACCCTTTGAGCGCGGCGAAGTCCGATTCGGATGTCCTGGGCACGGCAAGCGCCGTACCGGTATAGGCCACACTATCGGTATCCTGCGCCGACACCGCCCGCGTGGCACGCGCGGCAATCAGATACGGCAGAGCCGTCTCGATTTTCTGCAAGCCTTCCGATGCGCTTTTGGCAAACTTGTTGCGCGTTTTAATGATCTCAATCCCGGTGTCGACCATATTGCCGGCAACTGGTTCGGCACCTGGGATGAGGATGGCGACCAGGCCCGTCCCGATTGTGGCAAACCCCGCCAGCCCCAGACTCAAGATGCTCGCATCAACCACCGTGGCAGCCGTGTGATAGGACGACACTACGTTGGCACCCGCCAGCGCGCCACTATCGGCCGCCACCTGGGTATCCCCGGCACGCGACATGCTCCATATCGCCGCGGTCGACGAAAACAACAACGTGAGCACCACTAGGATGACCACGGCAGAAGAAAGCGTGGTGTAGGCACCGTCTTCGATAAACAGGTCGATACCGGCGCGGCCCATAAAGCCGCCTCGCTTGCGATGGCAGCTCGGACGGCGCGTCAAAACGCATCTAGACCAGAAACGCTTAATCCCATGTAGCAATCCACGAATCATAATCTCCCTCCAGCCATTCGGGACGTGATTGATACGAGACATCGACCTTGAGCTCAACGTAGCCACCCTCGGCGGTACCACCCATAGCCTGCGCAAACGCACCGATCACAGGCAACGGCTTGACCTCGCCGGAAACGGACACGGACGAGACGCCACCCGCACCGGCCCGGCCAAGCTCGATATCCCACGACAACGGCCCGCCGGCATGAAAGATCGAAACGCTGGGCACCGCGGCAAGCCGGCGGCGGGTGAACTCCTTAAGATCGTCGTCCTCCGCCGTCGTCGTGGTCATGAGCCGCGCGGTCTCGGCGGCGGCAGACTCCATGACCGCGCGCGTATAAAGCAGGCACACCGGTTGCAGGGCGAGAAGGATGAGCGTCAAAAACGTCGGCAGCAAAAAAGCGGCCTCGACCGTAGACTGCGCCCGGTCCTCGCGCGCGATATCAATACAACGCGATGTCCTTAGCGCCCGCAGCGGCGTCGATAACCGACGTCGAGGCAACGCCATGGGATGCCGCCCGCTCAACCAGCGCCGCCAAGCGTCCATCGGTGCCAGCACGCCAAAGTCCCGCAATCGCCAGCACGATCGATAGCAGCGCCACCGTGACGATGGCGTATTCCACAGTCGCTTGGGCAACCTCTTCACGCAGAACGCCATGCATTTCACGATCCCTCCTTTGAGCTTATTGTTTGCGGGCTCAGGCGGATCACGCGCAGGCGGCACGAGGCATCACCGGCATCCGCGGCAACCGTCACCATATCGACCCAGCCGCGCCCATCGCGCACGATGGCGCCCCATACGTTGCCCTTAATATCAAGATAGCCGCTCAGGGCGAGCTGGGCCGTTGGCACCTCGCGGTAGGCGCGTAACATATCCGCCGCTGCCTCGGTCATCGGTCGGTCCTCAGACCATGCAAGCCGGACCGTAATCGCGTTGTCCCCAGGCGAATCCGTCGCAGTGCCAGACCGCTTGTCGAGCGTCCGCAGAAAGGTTTGCGCCGTGACAGCGACATCCGAATCGTCCGCATCTCGCATCTCATCTTTTTGAGACGCCACCGCCGAATCTGAGCCCGAATCGAAGGCGGCCCCAGGACGCTGCTGCCGCGCGGCGTTAAGCCCCCAAAGCACCGCCGCTATCGCCACGGTCAGGCAAGCAAACACCAGCAGCACCCCGATGGGGCGCTCGCCCTCTACAGGCTGTTGATGCCCTCGCTGATAGCGTTCCATAGATCTTGGACCTTGCCTTTAAATGCAACGATGGCAATAATCGCGATCACCACAAGCACGCCCACCAAAATGGCGTACTCGGTGGTACCCTGCGCGCTCTCCTCCCGCAACAGCTCCTTGGCATGCTGGCGAGCGCGGATCGCCCGGCAAAAAGCCCAGTTCCAAGCCTTGTCAGCAACTTCGACCATCGTGTTCATGTATTCCTCCCTACATCATCCCGCCTGCTCCCAGCAGCGGGCCCAATATGGACAGAAGCAACGCCGGCAAGATGAGCGTGCCGGTGGGAATCAGCAGCTTGACGGGCGCACGCTCGATCTCACGCTCGACCGCGGCGCGATGAGCCGCACGGATCTCGCGACTTTGAGCGGCCAGCGTCTCGGCAAGTGGGGCACCCAGGGCGAGCGCCTGCCCCACCGTGATGGCAAAGGTCTCGAGCGCTCGCACGTCCAGGTCGCGCGCGGCGGCCAACAACTCGTCCTCACGCGTGCCCACGCCCACCTGCCACGCCATGCAGGCCCGCTCAAGTCGAAGAGCCAGCACTGACCGGCGGTTGGCACAGAAAATCCCAAGCGCCGCATCAAACGAAAGACCGGCCGAAAGACCCAAGCGCACAACATCGATCATCTCGGACACTTCGCCGAGCGACACTCGCGCCGGGCTGCCCGCTCCAACCGCACCCTTCACTCGCGCGGTCAGAGCATCGACCACCGAGCGACCCGCGGCAGCGACCAGCACCGCCTCGCGCTTGCAGGCCCCTGCGATCTTGCGTGCATCCGCCCGATCCAAACCCGTCGCGACAAATACACTCAGGGCGCATAGGCAAGCCGCAACTGCAACCGGGGCGCTCATAGCTCCACCCGCATAATGCGCCGGATAACCACCAGGGCAACGGCGTTGAGGGCAAGACCCAGCACCACAGCGCCCGCGCCGGCAGGCATCGCAAGACCGCGACGAAAATCTGCCGAAAGCAGCGCCAACACCGCGCACATGCCCGCCGGCATCGCCGCGACCATATGCGCCGACATGCGAGCCTGCGACGTCTTAACATCCAGGCGGCGCTTGAGCTCAATGCGCTCCCCCACCATGCTCGACGCCTCGGACAGTAAGTCGGCAAGCGGAGCACCGGTGCGCTGAGACACCTTGAGCGCTAAGGTCACAAGCGAAAGGCCGGGGGCGTCGATGCGCACGAGCAAGTCATCGAGCGCGTCGGTCGCCGAGATGCCGCAATCGATCGCCGCCGCTACCCGCAAAAACTCGGTATGTACCGGCTCTTGCGCATGAGCGCCCACAAAGCGCATGCCCTGGGCCAGCGAATGTCCCGAGGCAAGCGACATGGAAAGTGCGGTAAACGCCTCGGGCATGGCCTCTTCTGCATCGTGTTGCTCGCGCCGGCTCTCAAAGCCATCCCGAGCGGCGCCAACGGCAATCGGAGCAACAAGTCCCAAGGCAAATCCGAGGGGCGATAACGACACCATCGTCAGTAAAACGCAGCAGACACCGCTCGATAGCAGCAGAAACGCCAAACGCCCCGAAGCATCTTCGATCACGAGGCCAAGGCGATGCGCCGGAGCCAGCGATGCCCACGAACGGGCGATCTTTTTCAGTAGATCGTTTTCCACCAGCTCACGCGGCAGCTTCTCTGCCACCGTCTCGAGCGCCTGACGCGCTAGCTCCGTCGGCGGCACCTGCGGCACACGAGGTTCCGCCCCGCACGCCGTCGCAACAGAAAACCCTGCCAAACCCCCTACGACGAGGGGCACAGCGACCTCCATTCGTCCACCTCCTCTTGTGTGAGCGTCCCCGACCGCAGGCCTTCTGCGATAAACGGCGGCTCGCGGTCAAGCGTCCAGGTGCGCTCGGCGGCATCGAAAGTCACATAGCGCTCGAGTTCTACGCCGCCCGACGCGGCGCGACGCACCCCCGAATACGAGGAGACGAAGCGCCTGCCATCGGCATGGCGCTCGGACATCACGATGCCGTCGAGCGCCATGGCAATCTGTTCCTCGATGAGCTCGCTCGGCAGATCGATGCCATAACGTGCAAGCAACGTCAGACGCACCACGGTCTCCTGTTCTGAACCCGCATGAAGTGTGGTGAGCGACCCGTCGTGGCCCGTGTTCATGGCCTGCAACATGTCGCAGCACTCGGCACCACGCACCTCGCCCACCACGATGCGGTCGGGGCGCATGCGCAGGGCATTAGTTACTAGGTCGCGAATCGTCACCGCACCCTCACCCTCAATTGAAGCCTCGCGCGCCTCTAGGCGCACCACGTGCGGATGATGCGCAAACTTGAGCTCGGCAGAGTCCTCGATCGTCACGATGCGCTCGCCGGTGGAAATCTCGCATGACAACGCGTTGAGCAGGGTGGTCTTACCAGATCCCGTGCCTCCCGCAACCGCCAGGTCCTGTCGCAGCGACACCGCGCACGACAGCAGCTGCGCATACCAAAGCGGCAGCGACCCCAGCCCCACAAGCTCGTCCAGCGAGCAGATGCGGTCCGAGAACTTTCGGATGGTGAGAATCGGTCCGTCAATCGCCACAGGCGGAATCACCGCGTTGACGCGATAGCCCGTTTTGAGGCGGGCGTTGACGATGGGGCTGCGCTCGTCGATACGGCGGCCAAGTGGCGAGATGATGCGGTCGATAAGCACACGGATCTGCTCATCATCCTCAAACGCATGCTCGATGGGGTACAAAACGCCGCCGCGTTCAAAGAAAGCCGAGCGGCAGCCGTTAATCATGATCTCGGTAACGGTGTCGTCCTCGATGAGCGGCTGCAACGGCCCCAAGCCCACCACGTCATCCAAAATCTCGTCGATGATGGTCTCGCGCTCGGGCGTCGCGAGATCGGTCGGCTCCTCAACATTGAGCGCCGCCTCCACCGCGGGACGCAATTCCGAGCGGGCAAGTACCGGGTCGACATAGGCGCTGATACGCGCCACTTCGTCGTAACCCATGCGGTCCATCACGGCGCGCTTAGTGCGTCGTTTCACCGCGCGGCGACGCCCCGCATCTACAGGCGCTGCCGCCGCTGCAGCGCCGGCAGCCTTAATCCTCGTTTGCAGGCTCATCGCTGATCACCCTCGCGCGACCAGGGAAGGCGAATACGCGGGCGTTCGGTACGCGTCGCACGGTCGGCGACCATATCGCTCCAAGGGCCGACGGCGCACCCCAGTTCCACGAGCATCTCGCGCGTGGCCTCGCGCACGCTGGTCGCGAAAGCGCTCGTCTGACCCACTGCCTCGTCAGCGCGCCCAAACGCCATGAGCGCGGCGAGATCCTGCCCGCCATCGGCGATACGAATCTTGGAGCTCAACGCACAGGCAATCTCAAAGCGCATGGCAACATCCTCGTCAGCGCCACGCGCGCCAAACCGGTTGAATACAGCGCTCATGCGCGTGCGCGGCACACCTACTCGACTTGCCAGTTCAATGACGCGCGACGCCGATGTCGCGGACGACACCGCCGCATCGCCAACGACCAGGCAGCGGTCGCTCGCCGCCGCCGCAGCCGCCACGGCATCACCCCAAAAGACCGAGGTGTCGACAAAGACCACGTCGGATTCGCGACGCAGAACATCAAGCAGTAGCTCCACCGGACGTGCCATGAGCTCGGCTTGCTCGGGCGCCGCGACGGGACCCCAGAGCGTAACGCCCGGTGCCACGCGCATCGATGCGGCCACGATATCCGGCTCGGCAAGCGCGCCCGCCGCCGACGGCTCGATAAGTGCCGCCATATCGCGCGGAGCATCGACGCCTAACAAGTCGTAAAGGTTTCCAAACATCAGGTCCAGGTCGAGCACGGCGGCACGCAAGCCCAACAGCGACGATGTATGTGCCATGGTGGCAACGATCGTCGACTTGCCGCAACCGCCCGAACCCGAAATGGCGCAGATGACCGGAGCTCGATGCTGCGGAGCGGCAGCGTCTGCCGGCGGCATCGGAGGCGGCGGGGCGGGCGCCGGCGGCAGCGTCCCCGTCTCCTCCGCCGCAACCACACGCTGCGTCCAAGCCGGCATGGCAGCTTGTTCGGTCTGCGAGGCAGGCTCGTTCTGCGCAATCTGCTCATGCTGCATCAGCGGCAACTCGCCGCACCCGGCAAAGCCCTCAACTTCGTCGAGTTCATCCGCCAGATTCACACCGTGCACGTATCCCATATCTACAGCCGGGGAGTCGCCAGCATGCTGCGCCGGCCCTCCAGCATCATCGTATACAAGGGGGTTCCGGGGGCGCCGACCATGCTCGGCTTCCGCTTTTCCAAAATCATCAACACGCGGGCCTCTTGTAGCGCGAGGCGCCCCGGGTTCCCTATCAACAAAAGCATCGGGCTCAATCGTCATGCGCCGATCGGAATCAACCGCCCCCTCGCCCGCACGCCCGTTGCCGCATATACTGTGCGCAGCGATGACCTCGGTCGCCCCCGCGCGAAACAGTCCCTCGATATCCGACGGATCGAGCGCTTCTATCAACACGACCACGCGACTCACGCGGCCTTCGGCCGTCAGACGCGCAACAGTCTTGCGCACATCTTCGATATCAAACAGAGACGCCGCGATGATGGCAGCCCCGCGGCGCGACGGAAACGCCCGCGCCATGGAAATCAGCCCGTCCAGGTCACCCACGCGAAGCACCTGTGCACCCGCATCACGGCCCTCGACTTCCCGCTGCAACAGCCCGTAATCGCCGCACGCGCAGCACGCAAGCCAGATCGCCTTCATCGCTCGTCGCCTCCGCTCTTTTTGCCGCGCGCCGTGGCGGGAATCGTCAAGCTGACCGTTCCCTTGCCCGAGGCTCCCAGCAGTTCCTTGACGTCTTCGGGGTCAGCCGCCAGCGTCACCCATTCGATCTTGCCCTCGCGCGTGGCACCGGAATCCTCACTGGTATCGATCACGTGCGCACCGCATAGCCGATCGGTTACGCCGTCTTTTTGCACATACACATCCACGTAGCTGCCCACGCCTGTAGCACCGCCGACCGAGTGCTCGGCATCGACCGCCACCGAAACGGCAACCTTGCCCTTAGGCACCTCGAGCTTGTGGCTCTCGGCCTTGGTGTAGACATTGCAGATCACGGCGTTTTTGGGAATACGCGAAGTCGTCACGTCGCCGCGCACCTGGCGCAACTCGGTCGCCGCGTCACGTGGCAGCAGACTCGTCAGCCATTCCTGGGTTATGACATTGGTCTCATCGAGGGTCTCGCCCACATCGATATCGCGCGCCGCGACGCATACCTCGACGCGATCGCCACCGTACTTGGCCAAGGTCTCAGCCTGGACCCGTTCGGCTTGCGAGCGGATCGACGAGCCGTAAACCATGCAGAGCAGAGCAGCGAGCACGCCCGCGACCAGACTGATGGCGATGCGCTTGCTCTTGTTCACGGCCGCTCCTCTCATGGCAGTGCCGGGCGAATGCCCGTACCACCATTGTCTGGGCGGTCAGAGTGCAAAGCGGCGCAATCGCGATCTTGGTTTTCGATGTCAAACCAATCGCTGACCAAAAGCTGACCAGCCCGTCAAGCTCGTGGCAAGGTTTTGGTCAGCACGTCAGCAAACTGCATGTTTCGAGGCTTTTCCGCAGCAAAAAAGCCGTCTCCCGAACAGTTGGGAGACGGCTGTCATAGGAAAAATCAATTACAGATGAACATCGGGATCGAGCATTTGAGCGCTCACGCGCATGGATGACGCCAGGTTTTGGAACGTTTCCAGCCGCAGGCTGTCGATCTGCCCGGCGTCCTCGGCCTCGCGAACGGCGCAGCCCGGCTCATGGGTATGCGTGCAATCGCCAAACCGGCACGCGCGCGATGCCTCGACAATCTCGGGGAAGGCGCGCGCCAGACCCCGCTCGTGACCCACGAGCGGTAGACTGCGCAGGCCCGGGGCATCGGCGATCACGCCGGCGTCGCCCGGCAGCGCCACCATCACGCGCGCAACGGTAGTGTGACGGCCCTGGTCGTCGCGTTCGCGCACACCGCCAGTCGCCAACGTATCGTGGCCCAGCAGTGCATTGAGCAGCGTCGACTTGCCGGCACCCGACTCGCCCAGAATCATGGCGCAGCTCCCGGCAGGCACGCAGGAACGAACCTCGTCCAGGCCGCGCCCCTCGGCAGAGGACGTCACGATCACGCGCACGTCCGAACCCACCAGGCGGCGCACGCGGTCCAGATCGCGCTCGAGCTCCTCGGCATCGCAGCGATCAGCTTTGGTGAGCACCACCACCGGTTCGGCATCGCAGTCGAGCGCCAACACCAGCGAGCGCGCCACGCGGTCGAGCAGCACCTCACCGGCACCGAGCGCCTGCACGATTAGCACGCAATCCACGTTGGAGCAGAGCACCTGACGCTCTCCGCGGGCACGGCCGCGCCAACGCTCAAAGCTCGTACGGCGCGGCAGCACGCACTCAATCACGCCCATATCGTGCCCGGGAGCGCGGCGCACCGCCACACGGTCGCCCACGGCAGGCAGCAGGACCTCGTCCTCGCCGCGCGACTTGGCAAACCCCACGGCATGCTCGGCGCGGAAGGTGTCGTCGGCAGTCGCCACCAGCGGAAACCCGCGATCCAAGCGCACCACGGCGCCAAGCTGCATCTGCTCGGGCTCCTCGGTATGTGCGCAAAAGTCGTCAAATGCCGCCTGCTGAGCTTCATCGACCGGCAGGTCATCGAACGCCGGAACATCCTGCAGCGCGTCAAGTCCCGGCACGTTTGCCAGCAGCTCCTCGGCAGACGCGGGGGCTTCGGTCGCGAGCTTCCGACGACGATCGCGCTTAGCCCGCGCCCCCGTCGTCTTTTTCTTCGCCTTAGCCTTCGCCTTGCCCACAAGCGCCTCCCAGCACCATAAATCACAACTGAGCAGGTATTTTAAATCAAAAAGAGCTGGCCGGGCAAAGCCCGACCAGCTCACAAACTTTTCCTCAGCTTACGGTCCCGAGAGGTCATCCGAAGGCCCGCCCGCCGGGAGGGGTTTCTTCTGAGCGATCCCGCAGCGCGAAGCGCGAGGACCAGCGAAGAAGAAACCCCGCAGGCGGTCGGGCCGGTGGGAAGGATGGCCTTTCGACCTACTCCTTCTCGACCGCGCGCATGATCGCCTTGTAGATCTCCATCAGCGGGATGATCAGGAAGGCCAGGCCCAGCGCGGCAAGAACGCCCTTGAGCTCAAGCGTCACGGGGCCAAAGAACATCTCGGCAAGCGTCGGCTGCACGGTCACGATCACCGTCAGCACCAGTGCCAGCGCGGCAGAAGCCCACAGCCACTTGTTCTGCTTCTTCATGGTGAACAGCGACGCACGACGGCTGCGCATATTGAAGCAGTGGAAAATCTCGACCATGTTGAGCGTGATGAACGCCATCATCACGCCTTCCTCGTCGGCATTGCCGGCGATCATATCGACGATGTGGATGTAGCCCATGTCAAAGTACACGCCCACAAAGAAGCTCGCCAGCACCAGCACGGTGATGATCAGACCCTGGACCACGCAGTCCAGGCCCATGTGACCGGCAAAGACACCGTCCTTGGCGTTGCGCGGCTTGCGCTTCATGATGTCGCCCTCGGCGTCCTCCATGCCCAGCGCGAGCGCGGGGAAGCAGTCGGTGACCAGGTTCACCCACAGCAGCTGCACCGGCTGGAAGATGGTAAAGCCGATGAGCGTGGCGATAAACACCGAGAACACCTCGGCAAGGTTGGCCGAAAGCAGGAACTGGATGACCTTGCGGATGTTGTCGTAGATGCGACGGCCCTCTTCGCAGGCACCGATGATGGTAGCGAAGTTGTCATCGGCAAGCACCATGTCGGCGACGTTCTTGGTGACGTCGGTACCGGTGATGCCCATGCCCACGCCGATGTCGGCACGCT
>NZ_JBDMHA010000014.1:0-38011 GCF_039752985.1 Collinsella aerofaciens | reverse complement strand
GGATTGTCGAGGGCGATGCGGTCTCGGCGATCGCGTCGCCCAAGCTGCCGCGTGACCTGCCGGGCGTCCTTACGACCCAGCAGGTCGAGGCGCTGCTCAAGACGCCTGATACCTCAACACCCGCGGGACTGCGCGATGCGGCGATGCTCGAGTTGCTCTATGCCTCGGGTGCCCGCATCTCAGAGCTTGCGGCGCTCAATGTGGAATCCATCTCATGGTCCGAGCGCACGCTGCGCCTGTGGGGCAAGGGAAGCAAGGAGCGCATCGTTCCTCTGTATTGTCGTGCGCTCGATGTGACGCGTCTCTATATTGAAGAGGGGAGGCCGGAGTTGCTCGCTCGGGCAAAGCGCCGCGACCTCGCTACCGGGCCGCATCCGCTGCTTATATCGGCGCGCGGCAATCGCATGAGCGCCGCGATGCTCCGGCGGCGGTTCCATACGCTGGCGACGCTCGCCGGCATTCCGGCCGACATCGCCCCGCATGCGATGCGCCATACCTTTGCGACCGACTTGCTCGAGGGCGGTGCGGACCTGCGCTCGGTTCAAGAGCTGCTAGGTCATGCGAGCCTGTCCACGACGCAGATCTACACGCATCTCACACCCGATCGGCTTAAGCGGGCTGTGGCTCAAGCCCATCCCCGCGGCGAATAGTGGCTGGCACGTCCCGCGCCGCACTCAGGTGTGTGGTTTTGATTGCGGGTTGGCAGGAAGAGGCATTCCTGCTATCATTCATCGGGTTGCTTCACGGCAACATGTTTTTATCACGCACGCGCGGCTACTTCATACCGTGGTGCCCGGGCTTTGGTAGCACATGTCCGGGTTGGTTTTGGAGGATGACCCCGCGCGGAGGCAAACCACAGGAGGTTTAACATGGCTACCAAGATTAATATCCGCACCCTGCTCGAGGCCGGCTGCCACTTCGGTCACCAGACCCGTCGCTGGAACCCCAAGATGAAGCCGTTCATCTTCGGTGAGCGCAACGGCATCTACATCCTCGACCTCAAGCAGACCATCCTCGACGCCGACCAGGCCTACACCTTCGTCAAGAACGTCGCCAAGGGTGGCAACGTGCTGTTCGTCGGCACCAAGAAGCAGGCTCAGGAGGCCGTCAAGAACGCTGCTGAGCGCGCCAACATGCCTTACATCAACCAGCGTTGGCTCGGCGGTATGCTGACCAACTTCGTCACCATCCGCTCCCGCATCAACCGCATGGAGGAGCTCGAGGCCATGGTCGAGGACGGCCGCATGGCAGTGCTCCCCAAGAAGGAGCAGGCTGTTCTCGGCAAGGAGCTCACTAAGCTCCAGACCAACCTCGGTGGCGCCCGCGACATGAAGGGTCTGCCCCAGGCTCTCTTCGTCATCGACACCAAGCGCGAGGAGAACGCCATCAAGGAGGCCCAGCGCCTGAACATCCCCGTCGTCGCCCTGATCGACACCAACTCCGATCCCGACGAGGTCGAGTACGGCATCCCCTGCAACGATGACGCTATCTCCGCTGTCACCCTTATGTGCGAGCTCATGGCTGACGCCTGCCTCGCTGGCTCCGGCAAGGAGCAGGTCTCCGAGGCCGAGATGGCCGCTGAGCCCAAGGCCGAGTAAATCAGTCTTAGTTAATTCTTTTTCATCTCTTTGAAAGGAACCACAATGGCCCAGATTACCGCCGCTATGGTCAAGCAGCTCCGCGAGATGACCGACTCCCCGATGATGGAGTGCAAGAAGGCTCTCGTCGAGGCTGACGGCGACATGGACGCCGCTGTCGACGTTCTGCGTAAGAACGGCCTTGCCAAGGCTGCCAAGAAGGCTGGCCGTGAGACCAACGAGGGCGCTGTCGCCGCGTTCGTCTCCGAGGATGGCAAGACCGGCGCTCTGCTCGAGCTCTCCTGCGAGACTGACTTCGTTGGCTCTAACGCCAAGTTCACCGGCTTTGCTTCCAAGGTCGCTGAGGTTGTCGCTACCACCGAGCCTGCTGACGTCGACGCTCTGCTCGAGAAGCCGATGGGCGAGGAGACCGTTTCCTCCGAGCTCACCGAGATGATTCACATCATGGGCGAGAACATGAAGATCTCCCGCTTCGCTGCCCGCAAGGCCGAGAACGGCGCGCTCGCTTCTTACATCCACATGGGTGGTAAGATCGGCGTCCTCGTCGAGTTCGCCTTCGAGAAGGCTGAGACCGCTCAGGCTGAATCCTTCAAGACCTTCGCTCACGACGTTGCCCTTCAGGTTGCCGCTGTCGCCCCGATCTGCGCTACCCGCGATCAGGTTCCGGCCGAGACCGTCGAGCACGAGAAGCAGATCTACATGGCCCAGGCTGCCGAGTCCGGCAAGCCCGAGGCTATCCAGGAGAAGATGGCTGTCGGCCGTCTGGAGAAGTTCTACAAGCAGTCCGTGCTCACCGAGCAGGAGTTCATCAAGGACAGCTCCCTCACCATCAAGAAGTACGCTGAGCAGGTCTCCAAGGAGCTCGGCGACACCATTACCGTCGTTGCCTTTGACCGTCTGGTCCGTGGCGAGTAAATAAGCTCTTGTAGCTGGTAATGAGCAGGCTGTGGGTTTTACTCACAGCCTGCTTTTTCATGGCTCTTCTTAGAGCCTTTGATAGAATGTTGAGAGTTCAATCTAAAGGAGGATCGCTTTGTCCGACATCCGATATAAACGCGTGCTTCTTAAGCTTTCCGGCGAAGCGCTGATGGGCGACGGCCAATATGGCATCGACCCCAAGGTTACCGACCATCTTGCTAAGCAGGTCAAGGAGCTGCTCGCCGTTGGCCATGAGGTCGGCGTCGTTGTCGGCGGCGGCAATATTTTCCGCGGCATGGCAGGCGCTGCCGGTGGCATGGAGCGTGCTCAGGCCGACTACATGGGCATGCTGGCAACCGTTATGAACGCGCTCGCCCTGCAGGATGCCTTCGAGCATAACGATGTTCCCTGCCGCGTGATGAGCGCTATCCAGATGAACGAGATCTGCGAGCCCTATATTCGCCGTCGCGCCATCAACCACCTTTCCAAGGGCAACGTCGTTATTTTTGCCGCCGGTTCGGGCAATCCGTACTTTACGACCGACACCGCCGCGGCTCTTCGTGCGTGCGAGATCGGCGCCGAGATTCTGATTAAAGCCACCAAGGTTGACGGCATCTACGATAAGGATCCCGTCAAGTGCGCCGACGCCGTCCGTTTTGACAAGATTACCTATCACGAGGTTCTCGTCCGCGGTCTGCAGGTTATGGATTCCACGGCTACGGCACTGTGCCAGGACAACCGTATGCCGATTTTGGTCCTCAACATCGATGGCGAGGACACCGTCAAGCGCGCGCTTTCGGGTGAGCCCGTCGGCACGCTCGTCTATCAGGAGGATTAAGCATGGCAGAGAACATCACCGCCCATATGGACAAGTCGCTCGAGTCCCTCAAGCATAACTTCTCCAAGGTCCGTACCGGCCGCGCCAATGCCAACATTCTGTCCGACATCACCGTCGATTATTACGGTGTTCCCACGCCGGTCACGCAGGTTGCCGCCGTCAAGACCCCCGAGGCCCACATGCTGCTCATCGAGCCGTGGGACAAGGCGCTCATCAACGCTATCGTCAAGGCCATCGGCGCTTCCGATCTGGGTATTACCCCCAACTCCGATGGCACCGTCGTTCGTCTGCCGTTCCCGGCTCCCACCGAGGAGCGCCGTCGCGAGCTCGTCAAGGAGTGCCGCGAGTACGCCGAGCAGGCCAAGGTGTCTATCCGTAACATCCGTCGCGACTTCAACAACAAGCTCGAGCGCGATGAGGAGCTCACCGAGGACGATGTCCGTCGCGAGCAGGCCAAGGTCCAGAAGCACACCGATGAGTATGTCGCCAAGGTCGAGGAGCTTCTGAAGGAAAAAGAAGCCGAGGTCATGGAGATCTAAGGTGCAATACGACGAGCATAAACTGGTCGAGTACTTTGCCGACGCCCCTGCGGGCGTCGGTTTTTCCGACCTTGACCTCAATAACATTCCGCACCATATCTCGTGCATCATGGACGGCAACGGTCGTTGGGCCACGTCGCGCGGTCTTGCACGCACCGAGGGCCACAAGGCGGGTATCGTCTCGCTGCGCGAGATCATTACCGCCTGCGTGCGCCTGGGCGTCGACGTGCTTTCGGCCTATGCGTTTTCTACCGAAAACTGGAACCGCCCGCAGCATGAGGTCAACGTCTTGATGCACCTGTTTGCCAAGACGTTCATCGACGAGTTGCCGCTTCTGAAGCGCGAAAACGTGCGCGTTGTCTTTTTGGGTGATATTTCCGCGCTGCCCAAGAAGACCCGCGACGTTTTTGAACGCGGTCTTGCCGAGTGCGCCGATCACACCGGTATGACGCTGGCGCTTGCCGTCAACTACGGCGCGCGTGCCGAGATTACCCGCGCTGTCCGTCAGATCGCGCTCGACGTTGCCGCCGGTAAGATTGATCCTGCCGCAATTGATGACGACATGGTGGCTTCTCACCTTTATACCGCCGGTCTTCCCGATCCTGAGCTTGTGATTCGCACCTCTGGTGAGCTGCGCCTTTCGAACTATCTGCTGTGGCAGGTGGCTTATTCCGAGTTCTACGTCACCGATACCTATTGGCCCGACTTTGATCGTTGGGGCCTTGTCGACGCCATTTTGGCCTATCAGGCCCGTGACCGTAGGTTTGGTGGTCTGAGCAAGACCGAGGAGGCTTAATCGTGTCCGATCGTCCCAAGGCAATTGCTCCCAAGACATCTGAGCGCAAGGCTGTCGCTGCGGGAGCGCCCGCAGCGAAGAATGGCACCGGTTCGTGGCTTGCCGGCTTTATCACCCGTGCCGCCGCCGGTATCGTCTATGCCGTTGTCTTTATCCTGTGCCTGGTTTTGGGTATTGTGCCCACGGCCATCTTTGTTTCCGTCATGAGCGGCCTGTGCTGCTATGAGTTTTTCCGTATGACGAGGCTCGATGGCAAGATGGCTAACGAGCGCATGGGTATCGCTGCCGCCGTACTCTTTCCGCTGTCGGCGTTGGGCGATTCGATGCTGCTGAATGCCCTGCTTTTTGCCCTGATGCTCGCTGTGGGCATTTGGTATGTTTGGTCGCCGCGTACCCGCATCTCTGATGTGGCCGTGACGCTCATGGGTCCCATCTACACTGGCTTTATGCTGTCGGCTATCGTGCTGCTGCGCGATGCCGTGCCCGGTTTTGCCGGCGCCCTGCTTTCGGTGGGCGTTTGCGCGTCCCTTTGGGTCTCCGATTCGTTTGCCTACATCGTGGGTAGCCGTATCGGCAAGCACAAGATGGTTCCCAAGATCTCTCCCAAAAAGAGCTGGGAGGGGTTTGTCGGCGGCATCCTGGGCTCGGTTTTGATTTGGCTCATCCTGTGGGCGACGCACTTCTACAAACTCAGCCTGCCCTATGCGCTGCTGTGCGGCTTGGTCGTGTCCATCCTGGGCGTTATCGGCGACCTCATTGAGTCGCGCATCAAGCGTGGCGTGGGCGTCAAGGATTCCGGCAACCTTATCCCGGGCCATGGCGGCATGCTCGACCGTAGCGACTCGCTTATCTTTGGCTGCATTACCGCGCAGCTGCTTTTGATGATCGGGGGCGTGCTGTAATGTCATTCCAGACGACGTATGGCTCCGATGGACGCCTTCGTGTTGCCATCCTGGGTTGTACGGGCTCTATCGGCACGCAGGCACTCGACGTGTGCCGTCAGCATGCCGATCGACTGCAGGTAACGGCGCTGTCCGTCAATTCCAGCACCTCGGAGCTCGTTGCCGCCGCCCGCGAGTTCTCGGTTCCGGCCGTTGCCGTGGCCGACTCCGCCCACGGTGCGGACGCCGTGCTGCAGGAGCTGCCCGAGGGCACGGAGCTCGGTGTTGGTGTGCAGGCGGTTTGTGAGCTCGCACGTCGCGATGATGTCGACTGTGTGCTTGTTGCCATTGTGGGCGCTGCCGGGCTCGAAGCGAGCCATGCGGCCTTGACCTCGAATAAGCGTCTTGCCCTTGCCAACAAGGAGTCCCTCGTCGTCGGTGGCGACTTGCTTATGCCGTTGGCGCAACCGGGCCAGCTTATTCCAGTTGACTCTGAGCACTCCGCCATCTACCAGTGCTATCTGGGGGAGAACCCACGCGAGGCTCATTGTATTTGGCTCACCTGCTCGGGCGGTCCGTTCTTTGGCCGCACGCGCGACGAGCTCAATCGCGTGACGCGTGCCGATGCCCTCGCACATCCCACGTGGGCCATGGGTGCCAAGATCACCATCGACTCCGCCACCCTCATGAACAAGGGTCTGGAGCGCATTGAGGCCATGCATCTGTTTAACTGCGACCTCGATTTCATTAACGTGGTCGTGCAACGTCAGTCCAAGATTCACTCTATGGTCGAGTTTGCCGACGGCTCCGTGATGGCGCATCTCGGTGCTTCCGACATGCGTATTCCCATCCAGTTCGCGTTCTCGTATCCCGAGCGTTGGGATACCCCGGCGCCTCGTATCGATTTCCGCGAGCTGGGACAGCTCACGTTTGATGCTGCCGACATGGATACCTTCCGCTGTCTGGCACTGGCCGAGCGTGCCGGCAAGACGGGTGGCACCATGCCGTGCGTGCTCAATGCCGCCAACGAGGTCGCCGTCGATGCCTTCCTGCACGATGGCTGCAGCTTTACCGATATCGATCGCATTGTGGAATCCTGCATGGATGCCCACGATATGCAGGCGGTCGATTCGTTTGAGCAGCTTCGCGACATCGATGCGTGGGCGCGTGAAAAAGCTGCGCAGGCGCTCGCCGCAACCCGTTCCTAACCCATAAGGATTGCTTTTTCGTTTTATGGATACTGTTCTGAGCGTTCTTTCATCGGTCTTTTGGGGCCTGCTGATGCTTTCCGTCCTCGTGTTTTTGCACGAGGGCGGCCACTTTTTGGCGGCGCGTGCCTGCGGCGTCCGTGTGACCGAGTTCTTTTTGGGCCTGCCGTGCCGCTTTGACATCCATTACACGTCGCGTCGCATTGGAACCAAGTTTGGCGTGACCCCGCTGCTGCTGGGTGGCTACGCTGCCATCTGCGGTATGGATCCGACCGATGTCTCGTGCGCCGATCGCGTGCTCGCGGCTATCTACCGTCATGGTCGCGTGACCGTGGCCGACCTTGCTGTCGAGCTCGAGCTTTCCGAGGAGGATGTGCTCGAGGCATGCGCCTTGCTCTTGGGTTGGGGCTCTATCGCGCCTTGGTATGAGGAAGGGGAGAAGCCCTCGCCGAGCTACTATCCCACCAAGTATCAGACGCTGCCACGAGATGCGGCGGGTTACACCACCTTTGACGGCCGCCGTTTCGATCGAGAGCATGCGACTACCGAGGGCGATGTGTGGGAGCTGCCGTGCGGCGAGGCCGAGTTCCTTGCACAAGAGCGTTCGCACACCTATCTTGGCCAGGGCTTTCTCAAGCGCGCCTTTATGCTGCTCGCGGGCATTCTCGTCAATATCCTGACGGGCTTTTTGATGCTTATGAGCATCTACTCTATTGCGGGTGTCACCGTGCCGATGGATACCAACGTGATCGGTCAGGTTGACGAGGGGTCTATTGCCGCCAAGGCGGGTATCGAGGGCGGCGACGCGATCCTTTCGGTTGACGGAGTATCGTGCTCTACCTGGATGGACGTTTACGATGCCATCGGTAAGGCTGCCGGTAAGGACGATATCGCCATCGAGTACGAGCGTGACGGCAAGCAGCATTCGACCGCGGTTGCGCTCAAAGAGGACGAGCGCCTAGGTGTGTATGCCTCTACGCAGGTGGTCCGTTTAGACCCCATCACGTCGGCTCGACTTTCGTTCTCCTATGTCGTGCAGACAGCGGAGGGCGTGATGCGCCTGCTCCAGCCGCAGTATACGATGGAGATTCTCGATCAGTCTTCTTCGATCGTGGGCATTAGCGTTATGTCCTCACAGGCTGCTGCTGCCGGCCCTGCCACGTTCCTTTCGTTTGCCGCCCTCATTTCGTTCTCGCTTGGCTTTATGAACCTGCTGCCCATCCCACCACTCGATGGCGGCAAGCTGGTCATCGAGATCATTCAAAAGATTGCTGGCCGCGAGCTTCCGCTCAAGGTCCAGACGATTGTGAGCTATGTGGGCATCGCGCTCTTTGTGCTGCTGTTTGTCTATATGCTTCGTTCCGACATCCTTCGATTTATTCTGTAGGGGAGTGTTTGGATTGTCTTTATCCCATCCTTTGCCTCGCGAGTTGACGTGCCCCGTGCATGTGGGCGGCGTGCAGATCGGTGGCGGCGCTCCGGTCGTGGTTCAGTCCATGACCTGCACCGATACCGCTGATGCCCAGGCAACGCTTGCGCAAGTGTGCGCGTTGGCGCAGGCTGGCTGCGATATCGTGCGCGTGAGCGTGCCCACCGAGGCCGCGCTTGAGGGTTTTCGCACCATCTGTGCCGAGTCTCCGGTGCCGATCGTTGCCGATATTCACTTTAACCATAAACTCGCCATCGGCGCCGTCGAGGCTGGTGCCGCCAAGCTTCGCATCAATCCCGGCAATATCGGCGATTGGGCCAAGGTTGACGCGGTGATTGATGCTGCGGGTGCCGCTGGGTGCGCGATTCGCATTGGCGTGAACGCGGGCTCGCTTGAGCAGGATATCGCCGAGCGCGATGACCTCACGCAGCCCGAAAAGCTCGTGATGTCTAGCGAGCGCTTTGTGCGGCACTTTGAGGATCGTGGGTTTACCAACATTGTGCTTTCCGCCAAGGCCCATAGCGTACAGACGACGCTCGATACCTATCGAGCCCTGTCGCGTGAGATTCCACACGTTCCGCTTCATCTGGGCGTTACGGAGGCCGGTACCAAGCTCCAGGGCACCATCAAGAGCTCTGTAGGCTTGGGTATCTTGCTTTCCGAAGGCATTGGCGACACCATGCGTGTGTCGCTCACAGCTGATCCGGTTGAGGAGCCGCCGGTTGTCTGGGGTATTCTGCAGTCGTTGGGCCTGCGTCGCCGTGGCCCCGAGATTGTCTCGTGCCCCACGTGCGCCCGCTGCCAGGTTAACCTTATTCCCATTGCCGAGGAGGTTACCGAGCGGCTTAAGAACTACTCCGCGTCGCTTTCGATCGCTGTGATGGGATGTGCCGTTAATGGCCCCGGCGAGGCTTCTGATGCCGATCTGGGCGTTGCTTGCGGACGTGGTCAGGCCTTGCTCTTTTCGCATGGCCAGATCATTGGTAAAGTAGCTGAGGATCAAATTGTCGACGCGCTTATGGCAGAGGTCGACAAACTTATTGAGGAGAAATAAATGACTCGAGCAATGTATATGTCTAAGCTCTATGCGCCGACGCTTAAAGAGGATCCGGCGGACGCTGAGCTCGCCAGCCACCGCCTGCTGCTCCGTGCCGGCATGATCCGCAAGGAGGCCGCCGGTCTGTATTCTTATCTGCCGCTCGCATGGCGCTCGATCCGCAAGATCGAGAACATCGTGCGCGACGAGATGGATGCTGCCGGCGCCCAGGAGCTTATGATGCCTATCATGGTCGATGCCGAGCTGTGGCGTGAGTCCGGCCGTATCGATGCCTATGGCAAGGAGCTTGTGCGCTTTGACGACCGTCATGGTCGCGAGTTCGTCCTGGGCCCCACGCACGAGGAGACCGTCACGGCCCTGGTGCGCAACGAGCTGCGCTCCTACAAACAGCTGCCCGTCAACCTGTACCACATCCAGGATAAGTTCCGCGACGAGTTCCGTCCCCGCTTTGGCCTGATGCGCGGCCGTGAGTTCATCATGAAGGACGCCTACAGCTTCTCTGCCACGCAGGAGAGTCTGCAGGAGGAGTACGACAAGATGAAGCAGGCCTACGCCAACATCTGTGAGCGCTGCTACATCAAGGCCCTGCCCGTTGTCGCCGACTCCGGCGAGATCGGTGGCGATACCTCCGTCGAGTACATGGCTTTGGCCGACGCCGGCGAGGCTTCGCTCGTCTACTGCGATGATTGCGGCTTCGCCGCCGACGATGAGGCTGCAAGCACCAAGGTCATCGTGACCGAGGGTCCTGGCGACGGTACGCTTACCAAGGTCGAGACTCCGGGCATGGGCACCATCGAGGCTGTTGCTAAGTTCTTTGGGTTCCCCGAGAACGGCACGCGAAAGTCGCTGGCGCTCATCGACGCCGAGGGCAAGCCGGTCGTGGCCATTGTCCCGGGCGACCACGAGCTCAACGATTGCAAGGCCGAGCATGTCTTTGGCAAGGGCTATCGCATGATGACCGACGAGGAGCTCCAGACCTACGGTCTGCATAAGGGCTTTATCGGACCGGTTAACTTGCCCGAGGGCATCCGCCTGGTGTGCGACGAGAGCCTGCGTGAGTCCAAGCAGTGGGCCTGCGGCGCCAACGAGGTCGACTATCACTTTACCGGTGCCTGCCCCGAGCGTGACTTTACCGTCGACGAGTGGGCCGACCTGGTCACCGTCGTGGCCGGCGATCCTTGCCCACACTGCGGCAAGCCCCTCTCCGCTGCTCGCGGTATCGAGGTCTCCCAGGTCTTCCAGCTGGGCACCAAGTATTCCGAGGCCATGGGTGCCACCTTTATGGATGAGGACGGCAAGGAGAAGCCGCTTATCATGGGTTGCTACGGCGTTGGTGTGTCCCGCTCGCTTGCTGCCGTCGTGGAGCAGCACAACGACGAGCACGGCATCGTCTGGCCGGTCTCCGTTGCCCCGTACGAGGTCGCGGTGATTCCGCTCGATCCCAAGAAGGAAGAGTGCGCTACCGTCTGCGAGCAGATCGTTGATGGCCTGTGTGCCGAGGGTATCGAGGTCGTCGTCGACGATCGCGATGAGCGTCCGGGCTTTAAGTTTGCCGATAACGACCTCATGGGCTTCCCGTATCAGGTGGTTTTGGGCAAGCGCGGCCTTAAGAATGGCACCGTTGAGCTCAAGGACCGTTCCACGGGCGAGCGCGAGGACGTGGCGATCGACGAGGTCGTCGCCAAGGTTGCCGAGCTTGTTAAGGCGGCTCGCCGTTAATCGACGATTTCGCTTGTAGTTCGATATACGGGACGGCCCCGCATTTCTCCAGATAGGGGAGATGCGGGGCCGTCATTTTACCTTGCCTGCGTGCTCAATCGCTAAAAGGAAAACCCCACAGCCCATATGAGCTGCGGGGTTTTCTTGTGCCTCCGATGCGAAATAAATCGCTCAGATATTACTGATAATCGACGACGTCGATCCAGTTCTTAAGGAACTCATCGTTCACGTTGCGCTTACGAGCGAGCTCGGAAGCGGCGACGATGCTCGTCCACTGACGCACGACCTGCATGGGCATGTCGGCACGGTCGCAGTAGAGCTCCAGGTAGGCCTCGGCCTGGTCCTTGCTGTTGAGGGCAAAGAGCAGGTAGGTGGTGGCAACGTCGGCAGCAGGGGAGCCCTGGGTGGCGTGTGCCCAGTCGCACACATAGAGCTGGCCGTCGTCGCCGACGATGACGTTGGAGGGGTTGAAGTCGCCGTGGCAGACCTTGAACTCCTTGGTCATGCCGTCCAGACGCTCCTGAAGGTTGTAGCGCGTGGTGGCATTGAGCTGATCAAGGCTGTCGATCATGCGGGCGAACTTGTCGCGCTGACGGTTGAGCAGCGGGGAGGTGTAGCCGTGGATCTCGATCTGGAGGTCGACGAACATCTCGAGGTACTCACCAAAGCGCTGGGGCTCGGCAGTCATCTTCTCGGCAAGGGTGGTGCCCGGAACCTTCTCGGTCACGAGCGCCCAGCCGTTGGCGTTCTCGAGCTGGGAAACCTCGAGAGCCTTGGGGCTGCGGATGCCGCACTCATTGATGCGGGCAAGATTCAAAGCCTCGTTGAACACGTCGGAGACAGGCTTGGTCTCGTTAAAGACCTTGACGATCTTGTCGCCCAGGTCGTAAACGACCTTGTTGCCACGGCGGACGAGCTCGGTCTTGGAATCGGGTAGCAGCATGGTTGCATCCTTTCAACGATGCGATAGAAGCGACGGCGGGGGTGTGTGAAACACCCGTGCACCCCCGCCGCAAAAAACCGCGCTAAAAACTAGCAGACGGCGTAGTCCTGGGGCTCGCGGCCGTAGTAGGC
Source organism: Collinsella aerofaciens (assembly GCF_039752985.1). GTDB lineage: Bacteria > Actinomycetota > Coriobacteriia > Coriobacteriales > Coriobacteriaceae > Collinsella > Collinsella aerofaciens_BT. Next base: position 25,954 of record NZ_JBDMHA010000014.1, on the reverse strand, counting down.
GTCCAGGTAGAGCTCCTTGATCTCGCTCATGAGCGGGTAGCGCGGGTTAGCGCCGGTGCACTGGTCGTTGAATGCCTGCTCGGTCATCTCGTCGAGGGTGTCGAGGAAGTACTGCTCGTCAACACCGTAGTCGGCGATGGTCTTCTTGACACCGATGAAGTCCTTGAGCTCCTCGAGCTTCGTGATGAAGTTCTCGAAGACCTCCTTGTCGTCCTTGCCCTCGATGCCGCAGTACTTGGCCATCTCGGCGTAGTTGTGCAGCGCGTTGGGGTAAGGATACTGGGAGAAGGTACCCATCTTGACGGGAGCCTCGGCGGCGTTGTAGCGCATGACGCGGGTCAGGATGACGGCGTTAGCGATGCCGTGGGGCAGGTGATGGAAAGCGCCGAGCTTGTGAGCCATGGAGTGGTTGAGGCCCAGGAAGGCGTTGGCGAAGGCCATACCGGCCATGCAGGAGGCGTTGTGCATCTCCTCGCGGGCGTGCGGGTCCTTGGCGCCGTTCGTGAAGCTGGAGGGCAGGTTCTCAAAGACGAGCTTGGCAGCGCGCTCGGAGAGGCCCTTGGTGTAGTCGGAAGCCATGATGGAGACGTAGGACTCGATGGCGTGGGTCATGACGTCGATGCCGGAGGCAGCGGTCAGGCCGCGCGGGGCGGTCATGCAGTTGTCGGCGTCGACGATAGCCATGTTGGGGAGCAGCGCGTAGTCGGCGAGCGGCCACTTGATGCCGGTCTCCTTGTCGGTGATGATGGCGAACGGCGTGCACTCGGAGCCGGTACCCGAGGAGGTCGGGACGGCGACGAAGTAGGCCTTCTTGCCCATCTCGGGGAAGGTGAAGATACGCTTGCGGATGTCCATGAAGTCCATGGCCATGTCCTCAAACTTGCACTCGGGGTGCTCGTACATCATCCACATGATCTTGCCGGCGTCCATAGCGGAGCCACCGCCGACGGCGATGATGACGTCCGGCTCAAAGAGAGCCATCTGCTTGGCGCCGCGACGTGCGCACTGCAGCGACGGATCGGGCTCGACGTCGTAGAAGCAGTCGTGGGCGATGCCCATCTCGTCGAGCTTGGCCTCGATGGCGCGGGTGTTGCCATTCTTGAAGAGGAACTGGTCGGTAACGATGAAGGCGCGCTTCTTGCCCATGACGTTGCCCAGCTCGTCGAGGGCGACGGGCGTGGAACCCTTCTTGAAGTAGACCTTCTCGGGAGCGCGGAACCACAGCATGTTCTCACGGCGCTCGGCCACAGTCTTAACGTTGATCAAGTGCTTCACCCCAACGTTCTCGGAGACGGAGTTGCCGCCCCAGGAGCCGCAGCCCAGGGTCAGAGACGGCTTCATGCCAAAGTTGTACAGGTCACCGATGCCACCGTGCGAGGACGGGGTGTTGATGACGATGCGGCAGGCCTTCATGACGTGCTCGAACAGGCTGATCTTCTCGGCCTGGGCGGGGTGCACGTACAGAGAGGCAGTGTGGCCCGGGCCACCGGCGAGCACCAGGTGCTCGGCCTTGTCGACGGCCTCCTGGAAGTCCTTGGCGTGGTACATGGCCAGGACCGGGGAGAGCTTCTCGTGGGAGAACTCCTCCTTGGCGGGGTCGGTGGAGGTGACCTCGGCGATCAGGATCTTAGTCTTGGCGGGAACCTCGATGCCGGCGAGCTCGGCGATCTTGGCGGCAGCCATGCCGGGGATGCGGTGATCGAGGGCGCCGTTCTTGAACATGGCGGCACGCAGGGCCTCCATCTCGGCACCCTGCTTGACGAAGTAGCAGCCGCGCTTCTGGAACTCGGCCTTAACCTGGTCATAGATGGTGTCGATGACGGTCACGGACTGCTCGGAAGCGCAGATCATGCCGTTGTCGAAGGTCTTGGAGTGGATGATGGAGTTGACGGCGAGCAGCACGTCAGCGGTGTCGTCGATGACGACCGGGGTGTTACCGGCGCCAACGCCCAGGGCGGGCTTGCCCGAGGAGTAGGCGGCCTTGACCATGCCCGGGCCACCGGTGGCGAGGATGATGTCGACGTCGCGCATGACCATGTTGGTCAGCTCGATGGAGGGGACATCGACCCAGCCGATGATGCCCTCGGGGGCGCCGGCCTTGACGGCGGCGTCAAGCACGAGCTTGGCGGCGGCGATGGTGCACTTGGCGGCAGCCGGGTGCGGGGAGATGATGATGGCGTTGCGGGTCTTCAGGCTGATCAGCGTCTTGAAGATCGCGGTGGAGGTGGGGTTGGTCGTCGGGATGACGGCGCCCACGATGCCGATGGGCTCGGCGATCTTGGTGATGCCGTAAGCCTCGTCGCGCTCCAGGACACCACAGGTCTTGGTGTTCTTGTAAGCGTTGTAGATGTACTCTGCGGCGTAGTGGTTCTTGATGACCTTGTCCTCAAGAACGCCGCGGCCGGTCTCCTCGATGGCCATCTTCGCCAACGGGATACGAGCCTTGTTGGCGGCCATGGCGGCCTCATAGAAGATCTTGTCGACCTGCTCCTGCGTGTACGTAGCAAAAAGCGCCTGGGCCTCTCGCATCTGAGCGAGCTTAGCCTCAAGCGCCTCTACGTTGTCCACAATTGCGGGAGTAGTGTTTTCCGGTGACTTTTTCACCATTTGTGTCTCCTTGCGATCGGAGATTTACCCTACAAGATGCATGATAGCAAGAAATAAATCGGTGAACGGTCAGATTCCCGTAAAAGACAAACTAAAACGCTTCAATAAACTGAAGCGTTTTAACTAAAACTATTTGCCTGCTGCATCGCCCCGCTCATTGGGTACAGACTCTCATGAGTATTTCAATGGGAAAACGGGACATCTGTTTGATGATCGCTATTCGCGGGTCGCGGTTGAGTCGGACACACAGGCGGTGCAGCTACTCGATTACATCCATTTCAATCCCGTGTAAGGTGCGTCCGACTCGCTCGAGGCGTACCGTTAGTTACAAGGCATACCAGCTGGGCTATGATCCCTTTGACATCTGCAAACCCTCATATAAGTCTGTCCCCAATGAGTGCAAAAAGGCGCCCTCCGTAGGGGAGGGCGCCTTTGGTAAGTTCTATATGAACGCGAGGTCTTTGACCCGGAGAGTCCGAGGTACTTGTTGGTAAGACCTTATTTACGAGCGCGCAACCTTGCCGGACTTGAGGCAGGTGGAGCAAACGTTCATCTTGCGACGGTGACCATCGACGACGACGTAAACGCGCTGGATGTTGGGGCGGAACTTACGGTTGGTGACGCGGTGAGAGTGGCTGATGGAGCGACCGGCAACGGGGTGCTTACCGCAAACTTCGCAAACTTTGGACATAACTGACCCTCCTTGGGCGACAAACGAACATGTCGCGTTAACAAACAAGCCTGAACTATAGCACAGAAGTCGCTCCCTGTGCGCAATCTACACAGAGATATTCCTCTTTTGGCGATAGTGCTCACGCCACGGCCCTGGACGTAGATCCGATTTGCGTGCAGCAGAGGGGATTATGCCAGCTCGTGCGTGCGTTTTCAAGCTCGTCCCACAAATATATATAGGTTTATGGAGCATTGGGCTCCGTTTACGGATTGCTCTGTATTTATGCTCGCAATTAAGCTCGAGGTTGGCTACACTATCCCTTGACCATTAAAGGGGTACGAGATACCCACATGGAATTACATTGCTGCCAAAGAGCAGCCCTTCCTGTGGGTGTCTGGTCCGCTTTGAGCGGTCGGGCATCTATTTTTTTGACTGTGTCAGCAGTCAAGACATGTGAGGAAGGAGATCGATGGGCACGACTTCCCCCAAGGCGGTCATCATGGACGAGACCGCCGTCAACCGAGCGATGACCCGCATCGCGCACGAGATTCTCGAGCGCAACGAGGGCTGTGAAGACCTCGCTCTGGTCGGCATCGTCACGCGCGGCGACCTTCTGGCAAAGAAGCTCGTCGAGGAGATCAAGGAGATCGAGGGCGTCGACGTTCCGCTCGGCAGCCTGGACATCAGCTTCTACCGCGATGACTATGCGACCAATTTCGCTCCCGCGATCCACGCTACCAACATTCCCTTCAGCGTCGACGGCAAGCGCGTCGTGCTGGTGGACGACATCCTGTATACGGGTCGTACCATCCGCGCCGCTCTCGACGCCGTTATGGACCTGGGCCGTCCGAGCCGCATTGAGCTGGCAGTCCTCGTTGACCGCGGCCACCGCGAGCTCCCCATCTCGCCGGACTTTGTCGGCAAGAACGTTCCCTCGTCGCATGAGGAGAACGTGCACCTATATATGAAGGAAGTCGACGGCCACACCGCTGTCGAGATTAACGACGTCGCGCCGGGTTCCCACGTGGGCTCCGCGCCGCTGGGAGGTGAGTAGTACCGTGGCGTTCAACCATAAGCACCTGATCGACATTACCGAGTACTCCGAAGAGGATATCAAGCTCATCCTCGAGACCGCCAAGGCGTTCTCCGAGGTCAACGAGCGTGCGATCAAGAAGGTCCCCACGCTCAAGGGCAAGACCATCGTCAACATGTTCAACGAGCCCTCGACGCGTACCCGCAGCTCCTTCGAGCTCGCCGAGAAGCGTCTTTCGGCCGACAGCCTCAACTTTGGCGGCTCCTCGACCTCCACGGTCAAGGGCGAGAGCCTCGTCGATACCGTCGAGACCCTCAACGCCTACAAGATCGACTGCATCGTCGTGCGCGACAAGCACGCCGGCGCGCCCTACATCGTCACGCAGAACTCGCCCGCGAGCGTTATCTGCGCCGGCGATGGCAAGCATAACCACCCCACGCAGGCCCTGCTCGACCTGTACACCATCTGGGAGCACAAGGGTGACTTCCACGGTCTGAAGGTCGCCGTCGTCGGCGACATCTCCCACTCCCGTGTCTGCGGCTCGCTGATCCCCGCCCTTAAGATCATGGGCTGCGAGACCTACGCCGTCGCCCCCGGCACGCTGCTGCCGCCGGCACCCGAGGTCCTTGGCTGCGACCACGTGACGAGCGACCTCGATTCCGTCCTGCCCGAGCTGGACGTCGTCTACATGCTGCGCGTGCAGCAGGAGCGCCTCGAGGGTGCCCCGTTCCCGACCATTCGCGAGTACCACAGGCTCTTCGGCCTGACCAAGGACCGCGAGAAGCTCATGAAGCCCGATGCGATCATCTGCCACCCGGGCCCCATCAACCGCGGCGTCGAGTTCGACTCCTATATGGCCGACCACCCGCAACGCTCCGTCATCCTGGAGCAGGTCTACGCCGGTATCTGCGTGCGTATGGCTATCCTGTATCTGCTGCTTGGAGGTGCCGATAATGGCCTTGCTTCTTAAGAATGCCCACGTCGTCGACCCGTCCGTCGAGCTTGACGGTGTCGTTGACGTCCTGATTGACGGCGACAAGATCGCCGAGGTCGGCGAGAATCTCGCCGTCGAGGGAGCCGAGGTCCGCGACCTTTCCGGCAAGTACCTCGTCCCCGGTCTGGTGGATATGCACGTGCATCTGCGCGAGCCCGGCTACGAGGTCAAAGAGGACATCGAGAGCGGTACCCGCGCAGCTGCCAAGGGCGGCTTTACCGGCGTGTGCTCCATGCCCAACACCGATCCCGTCACCGATAACGGCACCGTCGTGGAGTTCGTCAAGTCCCGTGCTGCCGAGGTCGGCCACTGCCGCGTCTATCCGTCGGGCGCCATGACCCGCGGTCTTAAGGGCGAGGCCATGTCCGAGATGGGCGATATGGTCGCCCACGGCGCCGTCGCCTTCACCGATGACGGTCGCGGCGTGCAGGGCGCGGGCATGCTCCGTCGCTGCATGGACTACGGCAAGATGTTCGGCAAGGTCTTCATGAGCCACTGCCAGGACGAGGACCTGGTCGGCCACGGCCAGATCAACGAGGGCAAGGTCTCGACCCGTCTGGCCCTCGAGGGTTGGCCGGCTGCCGGCGAGGAGCTCCAGATCGCCCGCGACATCGAGATCGCCAAGCTGACCGGTGCCAAGCTGCACATCCAGCACATCTCCACCGCTCACGGTCTCGAGCTCGTGCGTGCCGGTAAGGCCGCTGGCGTTCAGGTGACCTGCGAGGCCACCCCGCACCACATGTTCCTGACCGAGAACGACCTGGACGAGACCTACAACACCTCGCTCAAGGTCAATCCGCCGCTGCGCACCGACGAGGACGCCGAGGCCATCCGTCAGGGCGTCATCGACGGTACCGTCGACGTTATCGTCACCGATCACGCTCCCCACACCCCGTGGGAGAAGGCCCGCGAGTTCGAGCTTGCGCCCTTTGGCATGATCGGTCTCGAGACCTCGCTGTCGCTCGTGCTCACCGAGCTGGTCAACACGGGCAAGATGAGCATGGGCCGCATGGTCGAGCTCATGGCCATCAAGCCGCGTGAGATCCTGGGCCTCGACCAGGTTCAGGTCAAGGCGGGCTCCGTTGCCGACCTGACTGTCTTCGACGCGTCCGCCACCTGGACGGTCGGCGAGGACGGCTACGAGTCGCGCGCCGAGAACTCCGGTTTCGCCGGCCGCACGCTTACCGGTCGTGCCACCGATGTGTTTGTCGGCGGTAAGCAGACGCTCGCCGACGGCTGCATCTGCTAGCATAGCCTTATCGCTTTTGTGCGCGGCGCCCTTGCGGTGCCGCGCTTTCTGTTCGTTTGGACCATGCAACCGCATGGGGGATTGGAGCGTCTATGCCCACACCTTCCACTGCACGCATGCACGACTTCGAGGTCGTCTCGAACCAGGAGATCGCCGACGGCATCTTCTCGCTCGTCATCTCGGCCCCCAAGCTTGCAAGTGCGCTCAAGCCCGGTCAGTTTGTGAACATCGCCGTGCCCGGCGATGCGTCCTCGCTGCTTCGCGTGCCTCTGAGCTTCTATCGCGCCGACGCCCAGGCCGGCACCGTCGAGCTGTGGTACGCCGTCGTGGGCGACGACACCCGTCGTCTGTCGCAGATGGCCCCCGGCTCCAAGTCCAACCTGTTGGGCCCTGGCGGCCGCGGCTGGCTTGTTCCCGAGGGCACCAGGAAGGCGCTGCTCGTGGCGGGCGGCATCGGCGTTCCGCCCGTGCTGTGCCTCGCCGGCATGCTTGCCGAGCAGGGCGTGGATGTCGACGTTTGCCTGGGCTTTGGCACCGCTTCCAAGGCCGTGGGTGTCGATGAGTTCCGCGCGCTGGGCGCCACGGTTAACGTGTGCACCGATGATGGCACGCTCGGCATGCACGGTTTTTGCACCGATCCTGCCGCCGAGCTGCTCGGCGAGGGCGGCTACGACTACGTCGCCAGCTGCGGCCCCGCCGTCATGATGAAGAAGGTCGCCGCCGCTGCCGCCGAGGCCGGTGCGTACTGCGAGGTGTCGCTCGAGCGCATGATGAGCTGCGGCTTTGGCGCCTGCAACACCTGCAATGTCGAGACGGTCGACGGTATGAAGGGTGCTTGCATGTGCGGCCCCGTGTTCGATGCTTCCAAGGTGGTGGTCTTCTAGTGGGTACCGTGAACATGGCCGTCGATTTCGGCGGCGTCAAGATGCAGAACCCCATCAACACCGCAGCCGGTACCTTTGGCTACGGTTGGCAGTTCCAGAACTTCTTTGATGTTTCCCAGCTGGGCGCCATCACCACCAAGGGTTGCGCTGCCGAGCCCTGGCCCGGCAACCCCGCGCCCCGCATGGCCGAGATCCCCGGCGGTATGATCAACTCCGTGGGCCTTCAGAACCCCGGCGTGGCCGCCTTTGCCCGCGAGTCCGGTCCGTGGCTCGAGCAGCTTTCCAAGGACGGCTGCCAGGTCATCTGTCAGGTTGCCGGCCACTCCGTTGACGAGTTTGTCCGCGCACTCGAGATGTATGTCGAGCTGTGCCCCTGGGCTGCCGGCTACGAGATCAACGTGAGCTGCCCCAATATCGCCGCCGGCGGTGCCGCCATGGGCTCCACGCCCGAGGGCGCCTCTTCCGTTATGGCTGCCTGCCGCAAGGTGACCGATAAGCCTCTGTTCGTGAAGATGGCGCCGGTCAACGTCGCCGAGATCGCCAAGGCCCTCGAGGCTGCCGGCGCCGACGGCCTTTCGGTCATCAACTCCATCCAGGGCATGGCCATCGACGTCCATACCCGCAAGTCCCGCGTGGCCAAGCCCAAGGGCGGCCTTTCGGGCCCGCTGTGTCATCACATCGCCGTGCGCATGGTCTGGGAGGTTGCCCAGGCCGTCGATATCCCCATCAACGGTGTCGGCGGTGTCATGACCGGTGAGGATGCGGCCGAGTTTATCCTGGCCGGCGCCACCTGCGTGTCGGTCGGTATGGCCAACTTCGTCGATCCGTGCGCTTCGCTCAAGATCGCGCATGAGCTCGAGGCCTGGGCCGAGTCCCAGGGCGTGAAGGACATCAACGAACTGGTAGGTGCTTTCGAATGCTAGAGACCGATGCCCGCGACCGCGTGATCGTCGCTCTCGACTGCGACCGTGAGCGTGCGCTCGAGCTCGCCCACGAGCTTTCGGGCCATGCCGCCTGGCTCAAGGTTGGCATGACGCTCTATTACGCCGAGGGTCCTGAGATCGTCAAGACGTTCAAGGACCTGGGCTTTAAGGTCTTCCTTGACCTTAAGTTCCATGACATTCCGCATCAGGTTCGCGGTGCCGCCCGCTCGGCCTCGCTTGCCGGTGCCGATCTGCTTTCGGTCCACGGCTTGGGTTCGGGCGCCATGCTCGCTGCCTGCCGCGAGGGCGCCGAGGAGGCGCGCGAGGACCGCGCCAAGCTCGTCGCCATCACCGTGCTCACGAGCATGAACCAGGATGCCTTGAGCGAGATCGGCGTCGAGTCGCCCGTGGCCGAGGAGGCCGCCCGCCTGGCAAAGCTCGCTCAGGCCAACGGCATCGACGGTATCGTGTGCTCGCCGATGGAGGCTCACGACATGCGTGAGCTGCTGGGTCCCGATGCCCTGATCGTGACTCCGGGCGTGCGTCCGGTGGGTGCCGCCCTTGGTGACCAGTCCCGCGTGGCGACGCCTTCCCAGGCTATCGAGCGGGGCGCAAGCCACATTGTGGTGGGCCGTCCCATCACCGGCGCCGACGATCCGGTTGCCGCCTTTGACGCTATTGTCGCTGAGCTGGTCGAAAACGTCGCCTAAAAGATTCCCCTAAGTCACCACTTTTGGGTCTCATTAGCACAAAATAGCCCCTGTGCCTGCGTAAACTTTCCCATCCTTTGTGTGGAATCGCAGGTCAGGGGCTTAACTTTGGGCGCAGTATATTGCACTTTTTGCGGGTATCGTCTAACCTATGGAGCCGCGATTGGGCATTTTGTACGTTCTACGTGCTAAAATGCCAATTATTGAATCAGATATAACCCAACTTTTTGGAGGTACGAATGGCACTCCCTCAGCTTACCGATGAGCAGCGCAAGCAGGCTCTTGAGAAGGCTGCTGCCGCACGTCACGCCCGCGCTGAGCTTCGCGAGCAGATCAAGAAGGGCGAGAAGTCCCTCGAGTCCGTGCTCAACTCCGATGACCCCATCGCTTCCCGCATGAAGGTTTCCACCCTCATCGAGTCTCTCCCTGGTTATGGCAAGGCCAAGGCCGCCAAGATCATGGAGGAGCTCGGTATCTCCGCTACCCGTCGCGTCCAGGGCCTCGGCGTCCGTCAGCGCGAGCAGCTCCTCGAGCAGCTGACCAAATAAGTGAGCGCTCAGGATTCCAAGCTCTTTGTGATTTCTGGACCGTCAGGCGCAGGCAAGGGTACGCTCGTCACTCGTGTGCGCGAGCGCCGCTCGAACCTGGGCCTGACGGTTTCGGCTACCACGCGAGCACCACGCAAAGGTGAGGTCGACGGCGTCAACTACTTTTTTCTGACGCGTGAGGAGTTCGACCGCCGCGTGGCAAACGGTGAGTTTGTTGAGTGGGCCGAGGTCCACGGTAACTGCTACGGCACGTTGGTGAGCGAGGTCACATCCAAGCTCGCCTCGGGCGCGTCTCTGATTCTGGAGATCGATGTCCAGGGTGCCCTGCAGGTGAAGGAGCGTTTCCCCGAGGCCGTGCTGATCTTTATCAAGCCGCCTTCGCTCGAGGTGCTTCGCGAGCGTCTAGTCGGTCGCGGTACCGAGACGCCCGAGACGATTGAGCTGCGTATGGCAAACGCCGCCGATGAGCTTGCCCTTGCCGACCGCTACGACGACGTCGTGGTTAATGACGATCTCGACCGCGCGACCGATGAGCTCGTTCGCGTTCTCGATATGCATGAAAGGATCTGAGGTCCGTGTCCGTTGTAAAGCCTTGCATTGACGATCTTCTGGAGAAGACCGATCACAACCGCTTCCTGCTTGCTTCGCTTGCCTCCAAGCGCGCCTGCGACATTAACAGCATGCTGCGTGGCCAGCACAACCGCGTGCTTGCCGTCCAGGATGTCGATGACATCACCATCGGGCTTTCCGGTGCCGATACCATCTCGATGGCTATGGACGAGATTGTCGACGGCGACATCTCTTACGACGAGGCCCGTTACGAGAAGGCGCTCGGCCACAAGGTTGCTGAAGCCTAAATGGCGGCTCGCGTCTGCCTGGTCCACTATCACGAGGTTGGACTGAAGGGTAAGAACCGCGCACATTTTGAGCATATCCTCATGGATAACATCAAGGCGGCCTTGGCCGCCTTTTCCGTGAATGCCGTGTCTCGAATTTCCGGTTATATCCTCGTGACCTTTAACGAGCATCAGGCCGACGATGCGGCGCGTGTCATTCGCACCGTTCCCGGCGTTGCTCGCGTGTCTTTGGCGTATCACACCAATCGCGACCCTCAGGAGTACTGTGCCGCCGCCGTCAAGGCGCTGCGCGAGTTTGGTTCCTTCGATTCGTTTAAGGTGCATGCCAAGCGCTCCAATACCGACTATGAGCTCACCTCGATTGACATCAATCGTCAGGTGGGCGAGGTGCTGTGTGAGGCCTTCCCCGATAAAAAGGTTCAAATGCACGACCCCGATGCCATGGTGCACGTACTGGTGGTTCAGGGTAGCGTTTATGTGTACGCGCGCTCCGAGCGCGGCGTGGGCGGTCTGCCGGTGGGTTCTGCCGGCAAGGTCGTGACGCTGCTGTCGTCGGGTATCGATTCTCCGGTGGCGACTTGGATGCTCGCGCGTCGCGGTGCGGTGTGCGTGCCGGTACATTTCTCCGGTCGTCCGCAGACGCCCGATACGAGCGAGTATTTGGTGCAGGACATCATCCGTGCGCTTGAGCCGGGTGTCCAGATCGGCCGCCTGTACGTGGTGCCGTTTGGCGACTGCCAGCGTGAGATTTCGGTCACCTGTCCCAGCAACCTGCGCGTGATCATGTATCGCCGCATTATGTATTCGGTTGCCGAGCGCATTGCACACATCGAGGGCGCCAAGGCCATCGTTACGGGTGAATCGCTTGGGCAGGTTGCCTCCCAAACGCTTGAGAACATCATGGCCGTCAACGAGGCCGTGAAGATCCCCGTGTTCCGTCCTCTCATCGGTTCGGACAAGCAGGAGATCATCGCGCGCGCCGAGGAGATCGGTACGTTCGATATCTCGACTGAGGCCGCTCCCGACTGCTGCACGCTGTTTATGCCGCGCCGTCCCGAGACGCACGCTAAACTCGATGCCGTGCATGAGGCCTGGGAGCTGTTCGATCACGAGGAGATGATCGAGCGCCTGCTCAAGCAGACCGAGTACATCGACTTCGAGAGCAACACGTATAAGGCCCCTAAGACCTTAAAACGTAAACATTCGGAGCTTGCTCCGCGTGAGATTTACCAAGATCACGAGTAAATTTGTGCATAGACCGACGATGCGCTTGCATCGTCGGTCTTTTGCTATCTGGGCATTTTGCGACTAAGTGCTCATTTGCTGACGTGTGCCTGAATAAATGGACATTATTTCGCAAGGTTTTGGTCGGCTTTTGGTTTGACCGCGAAAACCGGTTTTGGAGAATGGCTGTTGCAGGGCTCTTTTCCTGACACGATGTTGTTGGGAGGTTTTGCTATGGCGCAGCGCGAACAACACGAACGGGTCAAACGGATGGACCGCTTGGCGGACAAGCTGCTCGGTCATAAGGCAGTGGTGATGGCGATACTGGTCGTCATTGCGATGGCGAGTGGACTGGCGATGGCGAACCTTGGCGGCGGTGCCGGCAGTGTGTCGTTTGAGCACACTGATGGTTCGGGTTCGTTAGTGGAGCCGGGATCCGGCGATGCCTCGAGCGGAAAGACATCCGAAGGCTCTTCGCCTAAGGCGTCTGCCGCGGCAGAGGTTTATGTCGATGTTGATGGCGCCGTTGTGTCGCCCGGTGTATATCGTCTCAAGGACGGCGCGCGGGTGGCTCAGGCGATTGATGCCGCCGGCGGGCTGGCGCCCGAGGCAGACGTTACGGGGCTCAATCGGGCATCTAAGGTCGTCGATGGACAGAAGATTCACGTTCCAACGGTAGGGGAGCAGCAGGCGTCCATTGCGGAAGTTGGTGTTGATGGTGGGGCTTCCGCATCATCGGGCGTGAGTGGCGCAACAGGCCTAGTAAATATCAATACGGCAAGCGCGGCAGAGCTGCAGACGCTCTCTGGCATCGGTCCCTCCATGGCCCAGTCGATTATCGATGAGCGGACAAAGAACGGTGCTTTTGCCTCGGTTGACGATCTGATGCGTGTGTCGGGAATCGGCGAGAAGAAGCTTGCCAAAATCAAAGATTCCATCTGCGTATGAGTGCGACCGAGCGCGAGCATGTGATGCCTCCGCGGCCTCTGATGCCGTGGACGATGGCCCTGTGTGCCGGCATGTGCATGAGCTGCGCCTTGGTGCTCAACGTGGCCGCCGATGCGCTGCTGTGGGAGCGGGCTTCGGCGGTCGGGCCGCTATGGGCCATTCCCGTTACGGCGGCGGTATTCGTTGTGCTGGCTCAATCTTGTGCGCGGCTTGCCCCTTGGAAGCGGTGGCTGTATGCCGCGTCCGTCGGTCTCGTGGCGGGAGCGGTCGTCTCGGCGTGGTGGGCTGTGGGCGTGCTAAGCGCCTCGAAGGCGCTCGACGGTCGAGCGGCAAGCAGCCTTGAGTTTGTCGTGCAGGGTGACCCATCCATAAACGACGACGTGTATTCCTATACCTGCGAGGCACGCGCGGACGGTAAGAACTTGGCAACGGTTCGCCTATCGTGCGACCGCGAGCTCAAGGTCGGGGCGCACGTGCGTGTTATCGGTCGCGTTTCGCGTTTTGAGAACGATGCGTATGGACGATCGCGCGTGCTCCGAGGCGAGGTATGCAAGGTAAAAGCCGTTCGGATTGTGTCGGTCGATGAGGGCTCTCCGGGGCCGCTGCTTCGGCTACGAAATGGGCTGCTTGCGTCCATCGCGCCTGCGACCGACCCGGCGCGTGCACTCATAGCCGGTGTCGTCTGCGGTCGTTCGGCCGAGCTGCGCGCCCAGTCGGCGGGCGACTGGTTTTCGGTGACGGGTACGGCGCATCTTATCGCCGTCTCCGGCAGCCATTTGTCTATCGTGGGGTTTGTAATTGAGGGCGTATTGCAAAAGACTCGGTGTTCACGTGGTCTTCGGCGGGTGATATTGGCGATAACGCTTGTGGGCTACGCTGCCTTTACGGGCGCGTCTCCCTCGGCCGTGCGCGCGTGCTGCATGGTGTTCGCGACGCTTGTCGTAAACGGCGCAGGGCGTCGCCGGCACGGCGCATCGGCGCTCTTCGTAACCATGTCCATCTTTGTGCTACTGCGGCCGACGGTGCTGTTCGAGATGGGCTTTCAGCTTTCATGTGCCAGCGTCTTAGCCATTCTGTGCTTTTGCCCCTATGCGACCTACGCTTTGGGTGAGTTGGGTGTGCCGTCGGGCGTTGCCAGCATGCTTTCCGTCACGCTGTGCTCGCAGTTGGCGACGCTCCCCATTACCATTCCTGCCTTCGGTACGTTCTCGCTCATTGCTCCGCTGGCAAATGCGGTCATCGGTCCGGTGGTGAGCGTACTGCTCGCTGTGTCGATCGTACTGGTTCCCTATTCGCTCGTGGCACCATTGCGGATTTGGGCGCTCATTGTGCCCATGGTTGCCGCCCGTTGCGCGTTGTTCTTCGAGCAGCTGTTTGCCGCCGTGCCGGGTGCATCCGTGAGTGTGCCGCCCGATAGCATGTGGATTTACCTAGTGCCGTGTTTGCTGGCGGTTCTGCTGGTCTGGTGGCCGCGTCCCCGTGCACGTCCTATGGCGGTGGGGCTTACGTGCCTGGTGTTCTTGGCTGCGATTCCGTACGCCTACTGGGATCGGTTCGCTCCGCCTTCGGTGACGGTGCTCGATGTGGGCCAGGCCGATGCGATTCTTATCCGCCAGGGCGGCACAGTAGCGCTCGTCGACTGCGGGCTCGACGAGCGCGTGGTGGCGGCGTTGGTTCGCAATAACGTGCACCATATCGATGCCGTCTTTGTGACGCATTGGGATGAGGATCACTGGGGTGGTCTGCCTGCCGTGCTCGAACAGTTTTCGGTCGGAACGATTGCCGTGGCGGCAGATGCGCTGGAGGATGCTCCTGCCGAGGTATTGAACCGACCTGGCGTGGAGTATCGGCAGGTGCGCCATGGGGATACGGTCGACATCGGCTCATTTTGCGCCCGCGTGATGTGGCCATTCGAGTCCGTGGATGGCGAGGGCAATGAGGACTCGCTTGTCCTGCTGCTCTCTTATGTTCAGGAAGACAAGGGCCTGCGCATGCTCCTCACCGGTGATGCCGAGCTCGACCAGGAACGGGAATTCGTGCAGGAGGTGGGGGATATCGATGTCCTTAAACTCGGGCATCACGGCTCCAAGGTTTCGGTCGATGCCGCGCTGCTGGAGATTCTGAGACCCGAGCTTTCCCTCGCGAGCGCGGGCGAGGGGAATCGATACGGTCATCCGTCCGATGCCTGCATCGATGCCGTTAAGGAAGCGGGCGGTGTGTTCGCGTGCACTATCGAACACGGCGATATCACCATCACGCCGACCGCGAAGGGCTTTACGATGCGATGCCAGCGACCGTGACGACGTCGTTGGCGTGTGGTGGGCCCCTGGGCTAGAATGGCACGGAACGAATACGAAGGCCTGCGGGAGGGGAGCGCAATGTCCGAAACCGGTCTGCTGCCGGCATATCTGATCGTCGGTACCGACGGAGTCAAGCGCGATCACGCCGTCTCGCGTATGAAAGCGCGTCTGGAAAAGTCGGGTATGGTCGAGTTCAACCTCGACGAGCGCGATATGACCAAAGACCCCGATATCGAGTCGATTATCGGATCGCTCAACACCTTTCCCATGGGCAGCGAGTTTCGCCTGGTAATCCTTGACGGCTGCTCAAAACTCGCCAAAGCGATCTCCGAGCCGCTTGTCGACTATCTGGCGAGTCCCAGCCCCACGACGGTTTGTCTCATCATCGCCGACTCGCTTGCCAAGAACACGCGCCTGTATAAGGCGATCGCCAAGATCGACAAGAAGGCGGTGATCGATTGCTCCGGTACCAAGCGCTGGGAGCTACCGCGCCGCGTGCAGCAGATGGCGACGCAGCACGGCAAGTCGATCTCGACGGCGGCCGCCGAGGAGCTCGTCTCGCGTTCGGGTGAAAACACTCGCATGCTCGATAACGATTTGGCTAAGCTTGCCCAGATGGTCGAGGCGCCCCAGATTGAGCTTGCTGATGTGGAGCGCTGGATTGTGCGCACGGCCGAAGTCCAGCCCTGGGACTTTCTCAATGCGGTCTCGGCCCGTGACATGCGACGCTCGCTCGAGCTCTTCAATCTACTGCCCGCCAAGAGCTACGTGTGGACTTACACATTGCTGTGCGGCCGCATCCGCGAGCTTATCGTTGCCAAGGCGCTCGATGCGCGCGGACAGGGTCGTGAGCTGGCCGCAACGCTTAAGCTCCAGTCCTGGCAGGTCAAGAATCACCTGACCTGGGCACGTCGCTTTTCGATGGCAGAGCTCGTTGCCGCGCTCGAGGGCGCGGTCGATGTGGAGCTCGCGCTGAAGGGTTCGGCCGATTCTCAGACCGCGCTTTTGCTCTGGATTACGTACATCTTGAGAAAATCGTGATGATACCTGCCTATTTGAAAAATTCGTTCTATCCCTTTGAGAGGGAGCGTGCTATAGTAGGCGCTTGCATGACCTCACCGTGTCTCAGAGGTGTCATACATTTTTTGCAAGGAACTCGAAAGGAACTCCAGAAGTGGCAAACATCAAGTCTCAGAAGAAGCGTATCCGCACCAATGAGGCAGCTCGCATGCGTAACAAGGCTGTCAAGTCCGAGCTCAAGACGCTGACCAAGCACGTCCAGTCCGCCGTCGCCGAGGGCGACGCCGAGAAGGCCCAGGCTGCCCTCAAGACCGTCACCAAGCGTCTCGACATGGCTGCCGCCAAGCATGTTATCCACAAGAACCAGGCTTCCAACCGCAAGTCCGGTCTTGCCAAGCTCGTGAACAGCATCAACGCCTAAGTTGTAAATTTCACACCACACAGATTACGCGCATAAATGGAGCCTGTTTTATGGAACAGGCTCCATTTTTTGTATCGCTCGGGTAAGATAGTCCGCATGAATACTTCAAATGACATTTCCCACATCCGCAACTTCTCGATTGTTGCGCACATCGACCATGGCAAGTCAACGATCAGTGACCGCATCCTCGAGCTCACCCATACCGTCGACGAGCGCGACATGGAGTCGCAGCTGCTCGACACCATGGATATCGAGCGCGAGCGCGGCATTACGATCAAGTCCAATGCCGTTCGCGTGTCCTATGACGCCGACGATGGCGAGACGTATCAGTTCAACCTGATCGATACGCCGGGCCACGTGGACTTTACCTATGAGGTCTCGCGCTCGCTGGCAGCCTGCGAGGGCGCGGTGCTCGTTGTCGACGCCACGCAGGGCGTCGAGGCGCAGACCGTCTCCAACGCGACGCTCGCCATGAACGCCAATCTGGACATTGTGCCGGCCATCAACAAGATCGACCTGCCCTCGGCACACCCCGACGAGGTTAAGACCGAGATCGAGGATGACCTGGCGATCCCTGCCGATGATGCCGTGTGTGTCTCGGGCAAGACCGGCGAGGGCATCCACGATCTGCTGGAGTCCATTGTCTTTTTGATCTCTCCGCCCAAGGGCGATGCGAGCGCGCCGCTCAAGGCACTCATTCTGGATTCGTACTTCGACGAGTATCGTGGCGTCGTCGCCACGGTGCGCGTCTTTGACGGCTCCATCAAAAAAGGCGATACCTTGCGCATGATGCAGGCAAAGGGCGACTTTTTTGTCGATGGCGTGGGTGTCAAGCGTCCTGCCGAGACCCCGGTTGACGCGCTGACGGTTGGCGAGGTCGGCTACGTGGTCACGGGCCTGAAGGACCCCGAGGCCGTGCGCGTGGGCGATACCCTCACGTGGGCGTCGAATCCCTGCCCCGAGCCGCTTCCCGGCTACCGCGAGGCTAAACCCATGGTCTATACGGGTCTGTTCCCGATCGATAACAAGGACTACGAGAACCTGCGTGACGCGCTCGATAAGTTGCACGTCAACGACCCGTCGTTGGTGTGGGAGCCCGAGACCTCGGTGGCGCTCGGCTTTGGCTTCCGCGTGGGCTTCCTGGGCCTGCTGCACATGGAGGTCGTCAAGGAACGCCTGGAGCGCGAGTTCAACTTGGACCTCATTGCCACGAGCCCCTCGGTGGACTATCACGTCTACAAGACTGACGGCGAGATGATTGATGTCCGTAGCCCGCAGGATCTTCCCGAGGCCACGCGCATCGAGCGTATCGAGGAACCCTACCTCAAGGCTAAGATCATCTGCCCGCCCGAGTATACGGGTGCCGTCATGCAGCTCGCTATCGAGCACCGTGGCATTACAACCGACATGATCCATCTCACGAGCAAATCGGTCGAGATGCGCTTTGACATGCCGCTCGCCGAGCTCATCTTGGACTTCTTTGATCAGCTCAAGAGCCGTACCAAGGGCTATGCCTCCCTGGACTACGAGTTCAACGAGTACCGTCCCTCCGAGCTCGTTAAGCTCGATATTTTGCTTTCGGGCGACGAGGTGGACGCGCTGTCGTTTATCGTCCACAAGGACAAGGCCTACGGTCTTGCCCGCGGCCTATGCGACAAGCTCAAGGAGATTATTCCGCGTCAGCTGTTCGAGGTGCCCATCCAGGGTGCTATCGGCAACAAGATCATTGCCCGCTCCACCGTCAAGGCGCGCCGCAAGGACGTGCTTGCCAAGTGCTACGGCGGCGATATTTCTCGTAAGCGCAAACTGCTCGAGAAGCAGAAAGAGGGCAAGAAGCGCATGAAGGCCATCGGATCGGTAGAGGTCCCGCAGGAGGCCTTTATGGCGATCCTCAAGGTGGACGAGTAGGTCTATGGCGCTTTCCGAATATAGTCTGCGGCTGCTGGGCGCCTATGCCGAGCAGCCGTTCCTTATGGCTCCCATGGCAGGCGTGACCGACCCTGCCTACCGCATCATGTGCCGCCGCCGCGGTGCCAACCTTGCCTACAGCGAGATGGTGAGCGTGGCGGGCCTTGCCTATGCCAGCAACAAAACGTGGCGCCTGTTGCTGCCGGCCGACGAGGAGCAGCAGATTTGCGTGCAGCTCTTTGGCTCCAAGCCCGATCAGTTTGCGAGTGCCGTCGCCGCCGTCGAGGAGCGCGTTGGCGATCGCCTGTCATTGATTGATATCAACATGGCTTGTCCGGCGCGCAAGGTCGTTACCAAGGGCGAGGGCTCGGCGCTTATGCGCACGCCCGATCTGGCCGAGAAGATCGTCGAGGCGGCGGTGGGCGCGGCACATGTGCCCGTGACTGTAAAGATCCGCAAGGGCTTTTATGCCGAGGACCGTAATGCCGCGACGTTTGCCCAGATGCTCGAAGGTGCCGGTGCCGCCGCAGTCGCCGTGCACGGTCGTTGTGCCACGCAGCTCTATACGGGCCAGGCCGATTGGTCTGTCGTCGATGAGGTTGCCGACGCTGTCGAGATTCCCGTGATTGGTTCGGGTGATGTGTTCTCGGCCGAGGACGCTGCTGAGCATCTGCAAGGCTCGGGTGCCAGCGCGGTGTTTATCGCGCGCGGCATCTACGGCAATCCGTGGGTGTTCGGTGATGCTCGCGCCCTTGCGCTCGATGGCACGCCGGTTCCTTCTCGCTCCTCGGTCGAGCGCCTGGAGGCTCTGCGTGAGCACCTGACGTTGACGCACGAGCTTCTGCCGCTTATGTCGCGCGCCCGTACGTACGCGAGCTGGTATCTAAAGGGCATGCCCCATGCCGCCGCCTGGCGCGCTCAGGTGGTGCGCTGCTCCACGTACGAGGAGTTTATGGCACTGGTCGATGATATCGAGCGCGATGTGGTGGCCTGCGAGGCTGCCCTTGCCGCCGGCGAATTGGTGCCCCCTCATCCGCTGGAGGCTTAAGGGTGGCCGTTACCGCGCTGTACGTGCACGTGCCGTTTTGCGCCCAAAAGTGCCGGTACTGCGACTTTGACTCGCGCAGTTTTTCTCCGTGCGACCTGAGTGCTGCGCTCGATGTCTATTTTGAGCAGTTGTTCGCGCGCCTCGATGCTTTTGGCAAGGCTGGGGCCCTTGACCATATCCGCACCGTCTATGTTGGCGGCGGTACGCCGTCGCTGGCGGGGGAGCGCCTGGTGGAGCTGGCGCGGCGTATTCGTGCGTGGTGCGCCCCCGTTGAGTTTACCTGCGAGGCCAATCCCGAGTCGCTGACCGCCGAGCTTGCCACTGCGCTTGCCAAGGTTGGTGTCACACGCGTCTCTCTGGGCGTGCAAACGCTCGATAACACCGAACTTACCGCCATCGGCCGTATTCACGATGCCGATCGGGCGTTTGCCGCCATCGCGACGGTCAAGAACTCTGGGCTTGACGTGTCGTGCGACCTTATGTGCGGACTTCCCGGGCAGACCGCAGCGAGTTGGAAGCGCACGCTCGATGGCGTGCTGGCGGCGGCTCCGCATCATGTGTCGGTCTACCCGCTCACGCTTGAGGAGGGGACTCCCCTTTATCGCATGGCGTGCCGCGACGAGTCGGTCGAGCCCGACGAGGATTTTCAAGCTTCGTGCATGGATGTGGCGCGTGAGCGTCTGGGTGCGGCCGGCTATCACCCGTATGAGGTGGCAAGCTATGCGCTCGACGGACATGAGTGCGCCCATAACATTGCCTACTGGACCGGCCAGGGCTATTTGGGCCTGGGTCGTTCCGCCGCGGGCATGCTCGACGCCGAGGATTTCGACCGTCTTGCAGGTTTGTTCCCCGGCGTGTCTTCTCGAGGCGATTCGTACCGCGTGCGTCTGGTGCAACGTGACGATGACGCGACGGCGTTTGAGGCCGAATATCTGTCGCAGCGTGAGGCTGCGGCTGAAGACCTGATGCTGTCTTGTCGCATGACGGGCGGTGTTGCGTCCGACCTGTTGGTTCGTGCAGCTTGCGTCATCCCGGCCGATGAGCTGGCAGCTGCCTGCGATCGCGCGCTCGAATTGGGTCTTGCCACTTGGGTGCCCGAGACGCTCGGGGTCCATGAGGGACCTTTCACTTCGGCAGATGTCGTCGCGGGCTATGTTCGAGCTCGTCTGGCGCCGACACACTTGGGCTGGCTCGATGGAAATGTTCTGTTCGAGCTGTTTTGGGATCTAGCTTAGGCCGCTCGGGTAGAATTACCGGAATATATACGCTGCTGTGAGCAGGAGGTTGCCGCGCATGGCGACGATGAACGAAAAAGATTACTACGAGATTCTGGGTGTCTCCAAGGACGCCACCTCGCGTGATATTCAAAAGGCCTTTCAGCAAAAGGCCCGCAAGCTCCATCCGGACGTCAACAAAGAGCCGGATGCCGAGGAAAAGTTTAAAGAGGTTTCCGAGGCCTACGCCGTGCTTTCGGATGAGCAAAAACGTGCGCGCTACGACGCCATGCGCTCGGGCAATCCCTTTGCCGGTGCTCCTACGGCTTCGCCCTATGGTGGCGGCTACGCCGGCAACACAGGCTATGGCAATCCCTTTGAGGGCGGTTTTCCCTTTGGCGGCGCTTGGGGCCAGCAGCGTCGTGGGCAGGCTGCTTACAATCCCGAGAACGGCGCCAATGTGGTCGTCGATATCAAACTCGACGCCAAGGAGGCCAAGGGCGGTGCCCGCAAGACCGTCCGCTATACGCGCTTCGATACCTGTGGTCACTGCGGTGGTTCGGGCTCTGTTTCGTCCGAGCATGCACATACCTGTCCGAGCTGCGGCGGTCGCGGTCACATCGATGTCGACCTGTCCTTTCTGTTTGGTGCCGGCACGTTCCAGTCGGTCTGCCCTGAGTGCGGTGGCTCCGGTAAGGTCGTCGCCGACCCCTGTCCCGATTGCGGCGGCAGCGGGCGGACCCGTGTGACCTCCGAGCAGACGATTGAGTTTCCCGCCGGCACGCACGATGGCGACGAGGTCCGTATTGGCGGCATGGGTCACGCCGGCACCAACGGCGCCTCTGGCGGTGATTTGGTCGGTCGCGCCCATGTTGAGGCCGAGCGCCTGGAAGGCAAGGCCCGTACCGGTTTTTACCTGATGGGCATCGTGGCGCCGTTTTTGGTGCTATCGGCCATCTCGGGCGTGTTCTCGGCCTTTGCCGTGATGTGCTTTATTCCGTTTGCCATGGGCCTGTTCATGGTGCTCTCGGACGGCGTGCTGCACCGCAGCCTGCTGTGGTGGAAGCGCGGCGCGATGCAGTTTGCCAACGGTTTTGCCAATGGCTTCATGTTCGCGCTCGTGTCGGTTTGGTTCGCGAGCTGCTCGCAACGGGCCATGCTTTCGCCGTACCAAATGCAATAACATCAAACCCTCTGTTTGCGGTCGGCCCTGCTTGGGTATAGGACGCACTGTGACAGTAATGAAAGTCGGAAGGATTCGGTTGTGTCGGAAAATAGGGATTACTACGAGGTGCTTGGCGTCGACAGGGATGCCGACGCGCGGACGATTAAGCGTGCGTTTCTAAAGAAGGCCCGTACCGTACATCCGGATGTTTCGGACGACCCCGAGGCCGAGGCCAAGTTCAAGGAGCTCAACGAGGCCTATTCCGTTCTTTCCGATGAGCAGAAGCGTGCTTACTACGACCGTTACGGCACTGTCGACGGCCCTGGTGGTTCGGGCTACGTCGATATCAACGATATCTTTGGTGGCATGGGCATGGACGACTTGTTCTCGTCGTTCTTTGGCGGCGGTGCCGGCGGTGGCGCCCGCAGCCGTCGTGAGCGTCGTCGCGGACGTGATATGGCCATCTCGCTTTCGGTGACGCTCGAGGAGGCGGCGCTCGGCTGCAAAAAGACGATCAGCTATGACCGCCTTGCTCCTTGCGAGGACTGCAACGGCACCGGTAGGGCAGAGGGCGCACAGGAAAAGCAGTGCGGCCGCTGCCACGGCACGGGCTATGTCACGACGGTTCAGCGATCGTTTTTGGGCCAGGTTCAGTCCTCTTCGCCCTGTCCCGACTGCCACGGCGAAGGCACGGTCATCGATCATCCCTGCGAGACCTGTGACGGCCAGGGCCGCACGCCTTCACACGAAAAGATTGACATCGATATTCCCGCCGGTGTTTCGACCGGTCGCCAGCTGCGCGTGAGTGGTTTTGGCGAGGCCGGCCTTCGTGGCGAGCCGTCGGGCGACCTGATCGTCAACGTGCGTGTCGCCGACCACGAGCGTTTTAAGCGTAATGGCGATGACCTCTATCTGGTGAGCGATATCTCGATTGCGCAGGCCGCGCTCGGTTGCGAGATTGAGGTCGAGGGCATTATGCCTGACGAGGTCGTTAAAGTGACGGTTCCCGCCGGCACACAGTACGGTGACACCGTGAGCGTCAACAACTACGGCATGCCGCGTATCGGCGGTGGCGGCTCGCGCGGTCGTCTGATTGTGCAGCTGCGCGTGGTCGTTCCCACCAATCTCTCCAACAAGCAGCGCGAGCTGCTTCGCGCCTTTGCCGACGAGATGGGCGATGACGTCGCATCCGGTAAGAAGTCGGTGACCGACCGTATCAAGAGTGCCCTCGACGACATCCTCGATTAAGGAGCCCGTGTGCTCGCACCCCATATTTCCGTCGTCAACCTCGGTTGTCGTGTCAACCGGGTTGAGTCCGACCGTATCACTGCCGATCTTATGCGCCTGGGCTTTGCGATGGTGGAGCCCCGGGACGCCGAACTGATCGTTATCAATACCTGTGCCGTGACGGGGGAGGCCGAGGCCAAGACCCGCAAGGCCGTCCGTCACGCCCTGGCCTATCCCGGCGAGCCTTACGTGGTCGTAACCGGCTGCGTCGTCAACCTGCATCCCGAGGAGCTGCTGGAGCTTTCCGATCGCGTGATCGCCGAACCGTCCAAGATTGACGTCGCCGAACGCGTCTGCGAGGTGCTGGGCGTCGAATCCGATAGCGTGCCCGCCTGCAGCGATGGCGACGTGGTCGATGCGCTCGGTCGTTCGCGGCTGGGCGTGAAGATCCAGGATGGCTGCAACCACCGCTGTACCTATTGCATCGTGTGGAAGGCCCGCGGCCCCGAGCGTTCCGTGCCCGTTGAGTCCGTGCTCGAACAGGTGCGTGAAGCTCAGGAGGCCGGCGTGCCCGAGGTCGTGCTGACCGGCGTGAATCTGGGCGCCTATGACGGCAAGAGCGCGACCGATGAACATGTCGAGATCGATGAGCTGCTCCAGGCCATCATGGAGCGCACCGAGATCGCCCATGTGCGTATCTCCTCGGTGGAGCCCATGGATATTTCCGAGCGCTTGCTCAAGGTGATGGCTCGCTATCCGAAGCGTATCGCGCCGTTTTTGCACCTTCCCGTGCAGTCTGGCTGCACGGCGACGCTGCATCGTATGGGTCGTCCCTATAGTGCCGAGGCCTTTGAGGATACGGTGCGCATGATTCGCGCTAATCTGCCCCAGGCGTCTCTTTCGTGCGATGTCATCGTCGGTTTTCCTGGCGAGACGGACGAGGAGTTCGAGGAGTCGCTGGCGCTGTGCCGTCGCGTGGGCTTTTCGCGCATGCACGTGTTCCGCTATAGCAAGCGCCCCGGCACCCTCGCCGCCGACATGCCCGACCAGGTACCCCCTGAGGTCATGGCCGAACGCAGCCGTCGCATGCGCGCCGCCGCACAGGAGCTTGCGATCGCCGATGCCCGCCGCCGCGTGGGCACGGTCGAGCGTGCGGTGCTCGAGTATGGCGACAATTTGACGCTCGGCTCGTTCCATCATGCCCGGCTCGATGATACCTGTGGACTCACAGCCCCGTGCCTGCTCGATGTTGCTATCATCGGAGTTGATGATTCCGGCTTGGTCCATGCACGCAGGGAGGTTCATGGAAGCCTCGAAGATTAGACTTACCGTTCCCGAGGGTATCGACCCCTCGCGCGTTTTGGGCGCCGGCGACGGCGTCCTTCGTGCACTCGAGAACTTGGTGCGCGCCCATGTGGTTGCCCGCGGTGACAGCGTTGCCGTGAGCGGCGATCCGGACGAGGTTGAGCTGGTCGCGCGTTTTTTCGAACATGCCTTTCGTGAGGCTGCTGCGGGGCGCACGCTTTCTGCCGATGATGTCTCGCGCTGTCTGGCCGTTCTGCGCGACGGCGAGCATGATGCCTCATCGCTGCGCGATGACGTGCTGCTATCGTATCGCGGTCGCGTCATCCGCCCCAAGACGCTCGGTCAAAAGCGCTATGTGGATGCCATCCGCTCTTCTACCATCACGTTTGGCCTCGGTCCCGCCGGTACCGGTAAAACCTATCTGGCTATGGCGCTCGCCGTCGCCGCGCTCAAGCGCCATGAGGTAGGCCGCCTGATCCTGACGCGCCCGGTTGTCGAGGCGGGGGAGAACCTGGGCTTTTTGCCCGGCACCCTCGAGGAAAAGATCGACCCGTATATGCGCCCGCTCTATGATGCTCTCTTTGACATGATGGATCGCGAACGCACCGATGGGCTTATGGAGCGTGGTGTGATCGAGATCGCACCGCTCGCCTACATGCGCGGTCGAACGCTAAGTGATGCCTTTGTGGTGCTCGATGAGGCACAAAACACGACGCCCGAGCAGATGAAGATGTTCCTGACGCGCCTGGGTTTTAATTCCAAGTTCGTGATTACCGGCGACCTGAGCCAGCGTGACCTGGTAGGTCGTCGCGGCGGTCTTGCCGACGTTGAGAAGATTTTGGGCCGTGTCGACGATGTGACGTTTTCTCACCTGGAGCGCGCCGATGTGGTGCGCCATGCCCTGGTGGGCCGTATCGTTGAGGCCTATGATGCATACGACGATGCGCGCGAGCGGCGCGCACACGATCGAAAGGAGTCCCGTTGAGTGTATTGATCAGCAACGATGCCGAGCTCGATACGCTGCTCGATGCGCAGGAGGTGGAGCACATCTGCGAGGTCGTGCTTGCCGCCGAGGGCGTTGAGCGTGAAGTCGAGATTTCCCTTTCGTATGTCGACGAGGACGAGATGCACGAGCTCAACCACGAGTGGCGCGGTATCGATCGCACCACCGATGTACTCTCGTTTGAGTGCGATTCGGCCTTTGACGATGACATTCCCGCCGATGAGACGCTCGAGCTCGGCGATATTATCTTGGCCCCGCAGGTTATTGCCCGTCAGGCCCCCGGTTTTGGCAATAGCCCCGCTGACGAGTGCCGTCTGATGCTCGTTCACGGCATGCTGCACCTGCTGGGCTATGACCACATCGAGGACGACGAGGCCGAGGTCATGGAGGCCCGCGAGGACGCCATCCTGCGCGATTTGGCGCTCGAGCGCGGCGAGGACCCCAAGCTAGTCCACGTCGGCCCCATCACCAACCACGCCCACGACTAGGAGCCGTCTATGATTCCCGGATCGAACAAGGACCATCCGTCCTTCTTAAAGTCGTTTTCTTACGCTATGGAGGGCTTCGTCACCGCCGTCAAGACCGAGCGCAACATTAAGGTCATGCTCGTGGCGGGCGTGTGCACCGTCATTGCAGGCTGCATCGTGGGGCTCGACATTGCCGAGTGGGCCACGATTATCATCTGTTGCGGCC
>NZ_JBDMHA010000013.1:0-38161 GCF_039752985.1 Collinsella aerofaciens | reverse complement strand
CCGATACCCATCATGATGGGAATGAAGATGGCATAGAACGGCAGGGCTTCCTCAGACATACCAAACGTAGTGCCACAAATGGACAGCAACGTCATCGTGATGGGAATGATGAGGATGTCCTTGTTCTTGAGCTTTTTAATCACACGGCTCATGCCGGCATTCAAAGCGTTGGTCTTGGTGATGATCGCGAACGATCCGCCAATCAATAAGACGAACGCAACGACGTCGGCAGCCTCTTGGATACCCTTGGTGGGCGCTTGCAGAACCGCGAAGATATCCTGACCCAGATTGATGGTCTCGCCGGTCTCGGAATCGGTGTAGTTCTTATCGACCTGTTCATAGGTTCCAGCAACGGCGACTTCACGCTCGCCCGCCGCTGTCGAAATCGTCTTGCGTTGATACTGACCAGAGGGAACGATCCAAGTCAGGACCGCAAAGACAACGATCAGCAAGAACATGATCGTATAGACATGCGGTAATTTGAACTTAAAACGTCTGTTTGTCTTCTTCGCCTTCGTATCTGACATAGATACCTCCAAAGAACTCGAGACTGCATCGCATCTCGCTTCAACGTTTGCACAATGCAAACGTTCTATGACGTCCCATAGATTACCAGCAGCTTTTTCCTTCATCAAGATAATTTCAAACTGATTGCCGCAACGCGGTTGAACGGTCGCGTTTGCGCCGTGAACGGTATGGAAACGCCCGGTGAGATGATCCACCGGGCGCTTCCATTCGCAATGTCCTAGATGTCAAAAACGTAGCGAGACCCAACGATCCGCTGACGACCGATGATAAACGGCCGCCGCTGCTCATCAAAAAAGAAGGCTTCCATATAAAACAAGGGTTCGCCAACGGGAACTGCCAACAGCCGAGCGACCTCGGGCGACGCGCACGCGATCTCGAGTGTGCACGGGTCGGTAAACGCGGGCGTACGGCCCGTCCGGTTACGCACGAACTCAAAAATGGATTGGTTAGATAGAGGTGCCGTTGATAGATAGGCGTTGTCCTCGTAAACGTATATGTTGTTCTCGAGCATGACGGGGACTCCATCGGCAGTGCGCACGCGCTCAACGCAAATCAAGTCAGTTCCAACGGGAACACCAAAGAACTGTGCTTCGGTGGAATCCGCCGGCAGTATCTTTCTCGAAATGACACACGCCCCCGGTTCCATTCCGTTAACGCGGCATGCGTCCGAAAAACTCTGAACGTCATCCTTCTGGCGAATCTTGCGCTTGAGCTTGGGGGCATTGACAAACGTGCCTTTCCCCTGTCGCTTCGTTAGATAGCCCTGCTGGACGAGCTCCTCAATAGCGCGTCGCACGGTAACGCGGCCAACTTTATAGCTCTCAGCCAATTCGAATTCGTTGGGTATCCGCGCGCCTGCCTTGTAGGCGCCGGAGTTGATTTCGTTTTTAATGATATCAATGACCTGTTGGTACAGCGGTATCGCTGCTTTACCGTCAGTTAGCCCTTCAGTCGGTGGCATATACCTTCTCCCAGCACAATTAATTCTAAAACGGGCTTAAGGGCATTCAACAAGCCCTTAAGCCCGCATTAGCTTAAAGTATGCTAGGTGTCGCACCAAAATGTTGGCTATTTACTCATCAGACCCGAAAAACGCGCAACTACCGCGCTCCTAAGAAAGCGTGAGCAGCTCCGGCAGCTGGTCGATAATCTTGTCCGCGGCATCCTGGCTAAAGCCAAAGCGTTCCTCGCGCTTGGCAATAACTGTCAGGCCGGCTCGCTTGCCGGCAGTGATGCCGGGCACCGAATCCTCAACGCAGCAGCAGCGATTCGCGGGCAGCCCCAGCAGGTCCAGCGCATGCAGGTAGATGTCGGGCTCGGGCTTGCTCTCCTTAAACTGCTCGCCGCTCACCACATACTCAAAGGCATCCGACAGCCCGCACGCATTGAGCACTTCCTCGATGCTAACCATGGGAGACGAGCTGGCAAGCGCCACGCGAACGCCACGGCGCGGCAGCTCTCGAATCGTATCCACGGCGCCTGGGTTAATCAAAGCCTGATAGTCGCGCGGACGCTTATGCGCCCACTCGTCCCAACGGGCCAACGCTTCCTCGCCAGTAAAATGCCCCTTACCGGCGCGCTCAAACCAATCGACCAGCATATGCAGGAAGAACTGATGCGAGGTACCGACCTGCCCATTCAACTCCTCTTGAGTCAGGTTAAGCCCAAGCTCCTTGGCAAACGCGGCAGTCTCGCCCAGGTAGTAATACTCGGTATCGACAATGACGCCGTCCATGTCAAAGATAACGGCGTCGAACGGAAATGCGGACACGGCACCCTCCCTAACAAAAGGGCGCCTGTAAGCAGGCGCCCGAACCATGCATTATCGGCGATTCTAGCCCAGCAGCTTATCCAGCGCCACTGCAATACCATCTTCGTTGTTATTGGCGGTCACCATCTGGGCTACAGCCTTAACCTCATCGACGGCGTTGCCCATGGCAATACCGGTGCCGGCCCACTCAATCATGGACTTGTCGTTCTGGCCGTCGCCAAACGATACGACCTCACTGGCATCGATGCCGAGCTTGGGCAGGGCACCCTCGAGCGCACGGGCCTTGTCGATACCGGGCGCCGTGTACTCAAAGTACCAGTCGGCCGTAAACATGCCCGAAAGCGTCTGCTTAAAGGGCGCATACATCTCCTCGTGATGCGCTTGCAGATAGGCAGGATCGCCCGCAGTAAGTAGCTTGTCCACGGGATAAGCATCAGCGACCTCGTGCAGGCTCTCGACCTCGCGAATCTTAAGATCGCACGCGTCGCGCTCATACTTGACGATATTCTTCTGCGAGCCGTCAGGCAGCGTGATCATGCAATGGTACGAGTCCTCGACGTGCAAATCGCGACCGAGCGAAATCATAGGAATCACGTCAAAATTACGCAGGTGATCAATCAGGCGATGCAATTCGTCGGCAGGCATAGCCTGATCGAACAGCACCTCATCGGTCTGAGCGTCGACCACATGCGCGCCATTAAAGGCAACTAGCAGACCGTCATGGTTTTGAAGGTCGAGCTCCTGCGCCAAGGCGTGCAGCCCCCATGCGGGACGGCCCGAAGCCAAGATGAGCTTAATGCCCGACTCCTGCGCCGCGAGCAGCTTCTCGCGCGTACGCGGGCTGATGACCTTTTGGTCGTTGGTGAGCGTACCGTCGATATCCATCGCAATGGCTTTGATTGCCATATATGCCTCCTTGCATCGTTTTTATCGCGCACTATCTTATCCGAGCCGGGGCACGTTCGCACAGCGCGCGTATGACGGTTGCAAAACCACCCCATTTGAAACAAACGCAAAAAAGTACTTGCAAAGACGCGTTCCGACATATAAGTTGATAAAAGACCGCCGTTGCGGTTTTAAGTAGATCGAGCATATGAAGTTTGAGTTTTAGCGTGTAAGAGAAAGAAGATCGGCAAAGTACAACCCCAAACGCAATGACAACTTAATGAGGTAACTGCCACATGTGAGGCACCCAGGGCATTGCTGTCTCGATTTTGAGCACGATGCCTTCCGCCTTGCATGGGCCGTTCCATCCCGCCCCTGCAGCAACTGCCTCACGGGCTCATTGAAAACCGCATAGCACCCCAACGTCAGCACATCACCCACGGCAAGCACATCACTCACGACAACCAACACATCAACAAACAGCACGAACATCAACCGATTGGAGAAGCTATGACAAACCACCACGCTGAAGACGGCGATAAGAAAAGCATTCTGGATGCCCGCATTGAGCGAGCATATGCAAACGAATATGACGCCGCCTTTGCCGCCGCGACCATCAAGAACTACGCGTCGCTACCGCTCGCGACGATCTTGGCCGACCACCCTCAACTGCTGAAGCGCTGCACAAAGATCATGGGCGACCCCGACATTCGCAAGCTGACAGACCCCTATGCCCCAAAACGCGACAACGATTCGTACGTTCTTACCGTAGGCTGCCTAGCCCATATGCTTACGGCGCTCGACACGAAACTCAAGCTCGAATGGGAACCCGACGAGCGTCATGAACTCGAAAGCAAGCGGAACACCCTGCGCACCGCACTGTTCCTTCCGTTGGACGGCCTCAAGCGCTGCAACGTCGAGCTCAATACACAGGCGCGGCAAAAGCCCGGAACCACGGGGCAGAAAACTCCAAGACCCCATGCGGCCATCGTCGACCGCAACCGATATAACCGCATGACCGCGCACTTTTCCGCCGAGGGAGCAGCCATAAGGACGCTGATCGATCTGCTGTACCTCCTGAGCATCAACGAGCTATTTGAGGGCTATCTCGCCCTTGTTCCCGCGACGGCACCCAAGTCGGTAGCAAAGATCATCGAGACCTGCAGACGCCAGTTTGAGCGCCATCGCAATGGCAGCGAGATGAACGCCAGCATCGCGCAGTACTACGCGGCTCATTACAAAAATGACGGATGTGCCCCTGTCGAGCATCAGCTGCGGCTCGCCTACACCACGCCCGCCGCAACGCTCCATCGCTTTGGAGCCCTTGGCGCTTGCGAGCCTCACGAACAGGCAGCCTGCCCCACAACCGAGCTCGATCTCAGGCTCGGACGAACCCTGTAGCCCGCCAGCCCCTCCGCGGGCAACAATCCTATTCCACAACACAACCAACAGAAAGGAGTCCTCATGGACACCAATCATTCCCCCATCATCAGCCCCCTCACCATGCGTGAATCCGCCCGAGGTATCACGCTCACCAGCATTTACGATGAGATGCTCGCCCGTCGCGAGCTCTCCGTCATGGGAAACATCGAAACCCCGATGGCCCACGACCTATGCCAGCAGATCCGCCTGCTCGATGCCACCGACCCCAGCCGCCCCATCACCATATTTGTCGCCAGCGCCGGCGGAAGCGTGCGATCGGGTCTCGCGATCTATGACGCCATGCGCCTCGCATCGTGCCCCATCCGCACCGTCTGCCTGGAATTCGCCGCGTCCATGGGCGCCGTGATCTTTATGGGCGGCGACGATCGCCGTATGGCGCCCCATGCAGAGCTCATGATTCACGACCCGCTGATCCCCCAGGGGGCAGGCGGCTCGGCACTTGCGCTGCAGGAAACCAGCCGGCGTCTCATGCAGACCCGCAAGACCCTCACGCAAATCCTCTCGGACCGCAGCGGCCTCACGCCCAAGCGCATCCAGTCCCTCACTGCAAAAGACACCTACCTTTCGGCCAAGCGCGCCGTCGAGCTCGGCTTTGCCCACGAAATCCTCTCGACCACCAAGGAGGTCGCCCATGTCTAACCTCGCCAGCCGCCTCGCCGCATCTGAGTCCGCATCGTCCACCATCCTCGCCAAGGATCGAACGCTTTCCTGCGACACCCGCCAAACGGGACTCAACAACAACGCACTTGTAATCGGCCCCTCGGGAGCCGGCAAGACCCGAAACATCCTCAAGCCCAACCTGCTGCAAATGAACGCAAGCTACATCGTGCTCGACACCAAAGGCACGCTCTGTCGCGAAGTGGGACCCGTGCTGGCAGCCCACGGTTACCGCGTGCAATGCCTCAACTTCGCCGACCTCAACACCGTCCCGGCCCTTGCGCCCGGCATCGAGCGCTGCGGCTACAACCCCCTGAGGCACATTCGCCGCAAGGCGGACGGCAGGCCCAACCAGCAGGACATCCTCTCGGTGGCAAAGGCCATCTGCCCCATCGAGGACAACAACCAGCCTTTTTGGGATCATGCGGCGGCAAACCTGCTGTCGTGTCTTATCGCCTACGTCACCGAACAGCTACCCGCCGACGAGCAGACGATCAGCTCGGTCATCAAGCTGATCGAGCACCTGCAGGACGGTGCCACGGCCCGATTGTTTGACGATCTGATCACGACCGACCCCCAAAGCTATGCCCTCTCGCTATGGCGGCGCTACGCCATTACGCAAAATGCCGAGCGCATGCACGCGAGCATCGTCGGCATCCTTGCCGAAAAGGTCATGTGTCTGGGATTCGACGGTGCGGCACAGCTCTATCGTGAGTGCCATCAGGTGGACTTCACTTCCATGGGACACACCCCCTGCGCCCTGTTTGTAACCGTAAGCGATATTGACCGCAATCTCGATCCGCTGACCGGCCTCTTTATTACGCAGGCGTTTATGGGCCTCATTCGCGAAGCCGATAGGCAGCCCGACGGCAGCCTGCCCGTGCCCGTGCGCTTTATGCTCGATGACTTCGCAAATCTGCAGATCCCCCAGATCGACAACGTGCTCTCGATTATCCGAAGCCGCAACATCTGGGCAACGCTGCTGCTGCAGTCGACCAACCAGCTCGATGCGCTCTATGGCGAGGCACGCGCACGCTCCATCATGGGCAACTGCGACACGCATCTGGTGCTGGCGTTCCAGGATCCCGAGAGTGCCCGGGTGTTTTCCGACCGCGCCGACGCGCTGCCCAGCACGCTCATGGCGACGCCGATCGATCGCTCGTGGCTCTTTGTGCGCGGCCACACTCCCGAACAGGTCGAGCGCTTTAGGCTCGAAGACCATCCGCTCTACGGGGAGCTGCCCGAGGCGCAGCGAGGCCATGCGGAGGCCGAGATCTAGGCGCAGGGTTCTCGCAGCGCGCGGCGCCCCGGCGATGTTTCACAAAGGCCGTGCGCCCCGGGACCACGGCAAAGCAAAGGGGCCCGCATCCGATAGGATACGGGCCCCTGACTATAAGACGCGATGCGTTAACAGCAGCGACTACTTGCGATGCGCGCGGTAGAACTCGATGAGCGCCTGGGTCGAAGCGTCCTGCTCGGCCTTGGCGGCGTCGTCGTGGAAGGCCGGGGTAATCTGCTTGGCAAGCTGCTTGCCCAGCTCGACGCCCCACTGGTCGTAGGAGTCGATGCCCCAGACCGTGCCCTCGACAAACGTGATGTGCTCATACAGGGCGATGAGCTCGCCGAGTGCAAACGGGGTCAGCGTGTCGCCGAAGATCGAGGTCGTCGGGCGGTTGCCCTCAAAGCAGCGGGCCGGGACGATCTGCTCGGGCGTGCCCTCGGCACGAACCTCGTCGGCCGTCTTACCAAAGGCGAGCGCCTTGGTCTGGGCCAGGAAGTTGCCCAGGAACAGCTCATGCACGTCCTGACCGCTATCGGTCGCAGGGTTGGCAGTGTTAGCGAAGGCGATGAAGTCGGCCGGAACCACCACAGTGCCCTGGTGCAGCAGCTGGTAGAAGGCATGCTGGCCGTTGGTGCCGGGCTCGCCCCAGAAGAT
The DNA here is from genome assembly GCF_039752985.1 of Collinsella aerofaciens. Taxonomy (GTDB): domain Bacteria; phylum Actinomycetota; class Coriobacteriia; order Coriobacteriales; family Coriobacteriaceae; genus Collinsella; species Collinsella aerofaciens_BT. Next base: position 30,941 of record NZ_JBDMHA010000013.1, on the reverse strand, counting down.
CTCGCCGGTATCGGAGGTCACAGCGCTGCCGTCCCAGCGGACGTGCTTGCCGTTGGACTCCATGGTGAGCTGCTGCAGGTAGGCCGGGAAGCGGTGCAGATACTGGCAGTACGGAAGCACGGCGTGGCTCTTGGAGCCGAAGAAGTTGACGTACCAGACGTTGAGCAGGCCCATCAGCGCGACGGCGTTGCTCTCGAGCGGCGTGTTGCAGAAGTACTCGTCGATGGCATGGAAGCCCTCGAGGAACTGCTGGAAGCGCTCGGGGCCGAGCACGACGATCAGCGACAGGCCCACGGCGGAGTCGACGGAGTAGCGGCCGCCGACCCAGTTCCAGAAGCCGAAGGCGTTGGCGGGGTCGATGCCGAAGGCCTCGACCTTCTCGAGTGCGGTGGAAACGGCGACGAAGTGCTTTGCCACGGCCTCGGCGTTCTGCTCATCGGAGCCGTCGATGGCGCCCTGAGCCTTGAGCTGCTCGAGCATCCAGGTCTTGACTTCGCGGGCGTTGGTGAGGGTCTCGAGCGTGGTGAAGGTCTTGGAGACGATGATCACGAGCGTGGTCTCGGGATCCAAACCCTTGAGCTTCTCGGCCTGATCGTTGGGGTCGATGTTGGAGATGTAGCGGCAGTCGATACCGGCGTCGGCGTAGGGACGCAGGGCCTCGTAGGCCATGACCGGGCCCAGATCGGAGCCACCGATGCCGATGGACACCAGGTGCTCGATCTTCTTACCGCTTACGCCCTTCCACTCACCGGAGCGCACGCGCTCGGCGAAGGCATACATGCGGTCGAGGACCTCGTGCACGTCGGCGACGACATCCTGGCCGTCAACGATGAGCTGGCCCTTCTCGCTTGCCGGACGGCGAAGCGCGGTGTGCAGAACAGCGCGGTCCTCGGTGGTGTTGATGTGCTCGCCGGAGAACATGGCGTCGCGGCGCTCCTCGAGCTTCACCTCGCGGGCAAGATCGCACAGCAGCTTGACGGTCTCATCGGTCACCAGGTTCTTGGACAGGTCAAAGTGCAGGTCACCAGCGTCAAAGCTCAGCTTGTTCACACGCTCGGGATCGGCAGCGAACCAGGCCTTGAGGTCGATGCCCTCGGCCTCGAGCTTCTCCTGATGGGCCTCGAGCGCCTTCCAAGCGGCGGTCGACGTAGCGTCGATAGGTGCGGCAACAGTTGCCATAAAGTCCTCCTCAGCATACGGGCACACACCTCCATGCGCCCGGATAATCAGATGCCCCTATTCTAGCGCAGGTCAAGACCGTAATCAGCGAGCGTTGCCAATCCGCCCCCAAACGGCGACCGACCAAAAAGGGACAGGTTTATTTTGGCAGGTCAAACGCTTTACCAACCAAAATAAACCTGTCCCTTCCTGGCAGGTATTAGGCCGCGGCGCACACGCTGCCGAGCAACTCGCGCAGAGGAGACCCAATGCCCTCAAGCAGTTCGGGAGCGATAATGGCAAAAACGGGAACCTCGCCGGCTCCCACGACGGCAGGCACTTTTCCCTCGGAGACGATGCACCCATAGGGAACGAAGCCGTCCTCGCCGGTATCGAGCACAGCCATGCGACGAGCGAGTTCGCGCGCAAAGCTCGCCGTATCGGCATCGCCGATCGCCAGGACAAAGTCCACGCCTTCGTCGGTCGCCAGGGCCACGGCTTCGTCGATCAGCTCGTCTCCCCCGTCGCTCTCAACCGAGTCGCAGCGAAAAAGCACGCGTTCGAGCAGGGCGCGATCGAGCGAGCCGAGTGCCGCCGAGACGAGCTCATCACGCGTATGCTTGTCACCGCCCAACACGACCAGCGCCTTGGTGCCACCGTAGTGAGCGACCAATCGTCCGCACCAGCGAGCCACGTCCCCATCCGCAACAAGGCGTGTCGGCATACCAAACCCATAATTGACCATCTTTCCCACAACCCTTCCGTGCGTATAGGCGGTATCAATCGTTAGGCTCATGCTAAGAAGCGAGGTTTTCCGAGCTGTTTCACGCTCTTTAGAGCTGCGTTAAAACCCGATCCAACCGCACGACCATACCCACCAAAAAGGGACAGGTTTTGACGATGTCCGGACGAGCGGGTATTATCGAACAAGTATTCGATAAGAACATGTGTTTGATGGGAGGACGCGTGGGGCACGAGCGTCACACCTATATCTGTATCGACCTCAAGACGTTTTACGCCAGCGTCGAGTGTGTCGACCGTGGGCTCGATCCGCTTACCACCAACCTGGTCGTGGCCGACGAGTCTCGCGGCCGCACGACAATCTGCTTGGCCATCACGCAGGCGATGAAGGACCTCGGCATCCATAACCGCTGCCGCTTGTTCGAAATTCCCAACGGCATCGACTACATCAAAGCCGTACCGCGCATGCAGCACTATATGGAGGTATCGGCGCAGATCTACGGTATCTACCTGGAGTACGTAAGCCCGCAAGACGTCCATGTCTATTCGATCGACGAGTGCTTTATCGACGTCACGCCCTATTTGGACCTCTATCACACCGATGACGAAGGCTTTGCCTGCATGCTGCGCGACGAAGTTTTGCGCCGCACCGGCATCACCGCAACGGTCGGTATCGGACCCAACCTATTCCAAGCAAAAGTGGCGCTCGACATCACCGCCAAACACGCGCCCAGCCGTATCGGGATACTTGACGACGAGACCTTTCGCAAGGAGATCTGGCCGCATCGCCCCATCACCGACATCTGGGGTATTGGCCCCGGCGTGGCGGCGCGTCTCGAAAAGTACGGCGTCTACGACCTGATGGGCGTCGCGGCCCTCGACGAGAACCTGCTCTATGACGAGCTCGGCGTCAATGCCGAGTACCTGATCGACCACGCTTTTGGGCGCGAACCGACAACCATTGCCGACATCCAGGCCTATCGCCCCCAGGCAACCTCGACCACGACCGGACAGGTGCTCTCGAAGGGTTATGCCTACGAACAGGCCTATACGGTGTTGCGCGAGATGGTCGATGCAGCCGTACTGGACCTGGTCGACAAGCACGTGGTCTGCGACAGCATCTCGCTCTTTGTGGGCTATGCAAGCGAGCGTGCTGATATCCGCCGGCTCGATGCCAGCGGCACAGCGCAATACATCGACGGCTGCGGGCACCTACGCTCAAGCACCTCAGGTGTCGAGCCAACCGCAAGCGATGGCCCCGAACTTGCACCCCGCGCGCCCAAGCCCGTCCAGCGCGACGACGAGCGCCGTCGCATGGTTCGCGAGGCACAGGCGATTGACGGCATCTTCGTGGGCGAGCACGGCGGTAAGCCGCGTGGCGGTTATGCCGCGCTCTTTGCCCATTCCAACGCGTCTCGAAAGCTACCCGAACGAACCAATTCGTTTAAGAAGATCATGGGCTACTTCGATGACCTGTGGGCGCAGACCGTCGATCCCAAACGACCTGTCAAACGTATTAACCTGGGCTTCGGAAACCTTATGCCCGAAGAATTTGCCACCATCGATTTATTTAGCGATGTCGAGGCCGACGGGCGCGAGCGCGACCTGGCCCGCGCTGTGCTGGCCGTAAAAGGCAAATATGGCAAGAACGCCCTGGTCAAAGGACTGAGCTTTACCGCCGGCGCCACCGCACGCGAACGCAACGACCAGGTTGGGGGACATCGTGCCTAAACCCAAGCAACAACCTATGCGCCCGCCAACCGCCTTTGAGCGTCTGGCCGACCCCGAGGGCAGGCGGCGTGTCGCCGACCCCAAACTTACCGCCAACGGTGCCGTCCGCGCCAACCGCGCCGCACAGTTTATGCCATTCGCCGCTCTCACGGGATACTACGAGCTCGTACGCAAGCAAGAGATTACCGTTGAGCCCAAATGTGAACTGACGGAAGAAAAAGCCCTCGAGCTTTCGAATAAGCTCGAGGGGCTCAAGCGCGGCGACCTGGTGCGCGTCACCTATTACGATACGTATGGCTATCGTGCCCGCACCGGCATTCTCGACGAGGTGCTTCCCGCGTTCAAGCTGCTCAAACTCCGCGACATCGCCATCAAATTCGACGATATCCAGGATATCGAGCTGCGCGGCCGTGCCTAGGCGCAAGCGATACGTCCGACCCTATAGCTTCATGACGTAATAGCCTGCGCCCTTCACGGCGCCCTCGAGCGCCTCGCGATCGATTGGGTTTTTAGAGCGCACGTTCGCCGTGTGATCGGCATACGTCACCGTGGCCCAAATGCCATCCAGCGCATTCAAAGCATTCGCGACGTTTTGAGCACAGCCGTCGCAGCTCATACCGCCGATGAGCAGTTCTGCGCTATAGGGGTAGTGAGACTCATCGGTATCGGTCACCACAGCCCTCTTGATCTTCTTACCGCACGCGCCATCGCTGCAACAGCTTTTGCCGTGCGTCGAGGCGACAATACGTCGCAATCCAAAAAACATGCCGACGGCAATTACGGCAAGCACGATAAGATTTGCAGGGTTAAGCAGGTCTTCCATATGTTCCCCTCCCATTAAAGCTCTAGCCAAATACCCCCATGGGGTGTCCCCCATCTTACCCCAAACTCGTGTCAGTTCGGTCAAATAGTTTCCCAATTCAAACTTTTTAGTTGACCAAGGCTTACTTTCGTGTATAAGTTTTCCTAGGTTAACAGATAAGGAACCGAAAGGAGCACCGTGACTCGAACCATCGACATTCCAACGTTTCAAACGACCGTCGTGCGCAACTGCTCCCCCACGCTCGCGGGCATCAAACCCGCTTCACTCTTTACCTATCCCGGTCCCTACGCAAACCAAAACGAACAGCCCGGCAACCCTCATATCGAAGCGCGTCGCACGCGTCTGCTTGCCGTCATAGCCCAATGCAACCGCGAGCTCGAGCCACTCGGCATCCACATGAGCGTCCTCGTCTGGCGTCCTTGCGGAGCGCTGATCTACGTGTACCGCCCCGCCGCCCTCATGCGCTACTTATCCGACCCTCGAGCCGCAGCAGCTCTTGCCACCGAAGGCTACGACGTTTGCAACCTGAGCGCATCCCTTGTGCATCTAGCCGCACGCATTACGCTGGCGAGCAGCAACGTTGCGGAAAGCGCCTGCGACAGCGGACCTTGCGTTCTCGCTCAGAACGAAGCGTGCGATAAGAGCTGCGCATGCGAGTTTCCTCACGAAATTGGGTATTTTTTGGGCTACCCCTACGAAGACGTGCATCAGTTTATTGCCCAGCACGGCGAAAACTACAAGGTTTTTGGTGCTTGGAAGGTGTACTCAAACGTCGAACAAGCGCTTGCGACCTTTGACGCTTATCGCGCATGCACGCAATACCTTACCTACATCTATCAGCAGGGCTGCACCTTGGAACAGCTTGTTCAGGCAGCCCGATAGAACATACAAAACGCGGCTGCGTGCCGCACAACCGAAAGGACCTAACATGAGCAAGATCGCCGTCGTCTACTGGAGCGGAACGGGCAATACCGAGGCCATGGCAAACTTCGTCGCAGAGGGCGCGGTGTCCACCGGCGCCGAGGCCGAGGTCATCCCCTGTGCCGACTTCTCTGCCGACAAGACCGCCGACTACGACGCCATCGCCTTCGGCTGCCCCGCCATGGGCTCCGAGGAACTCGAGTACGACGAGTTCCAGCCGATGTGGGATGAGGTCAAGGAGAATCTGGGCGACAAGAAGGTCGTCCTGTTTGGCTCCTATTCGTGGGCCGAGGGCGAGTGGATGGACAATTGGAAGGCCGACGCCGATGAGACCGGCGTCAATGTCGTCGATACCGTCATCTGCTTCGACGCGCCTGACGACGAGGCCGCAGCCGGCTGCAAGGCCCTGGGCGCCGAGCTGGCTTAAAACTCCCATCGCCACGCCAACCGCAACGTAAACGGGCCCCAGGTCGTCAAGACCCGGGGCCCGTTCATCTATAAATCCGCGCATAGGTGGCATAGTCGCGCCCGCGCGGCAGGCGGCGGGCGCTCTGCACATTGAATTGCTATGCGTTCTTACGGGAACGCACGAACCACGCGCCAATGACCGCAAGGCACACGATGCCCGCGGCGACACCGGCAACGGCAACAGGATTCACGCCGCTCTGCCCAGCCGAGGCATCCTTGCGCGATGCGGCGGCAGTAGCGGTCTTCGCCTTCGAACCAGAAGATTTGTCAGAGCTAGACTTCTTGTTGGATTCGCTCTTGGCGGAATCCGCGTGCTCCGCCGTCTCCGGCTTCGCGCCATCCTTCGAAGTGGTAGCGCCCTGCTTTCCACCGGTGCCGTTGCCATCCTGCGAGGCGGGCGGCACGACCGCAGGTGTCGGGTTCTTCGTCGGAACCGTAGGCACGGGGACCTCGGGCGTCACAGGCTCTTGAGGACCGCTCGGTTTGGCGGTGCCGGCTTTCACATTGCCGATCTTGGTCCAACTCACGCCGGTACCCGCGAACTTATAGGCCGAAAGGGCCCGCAAGACCTGCACGGTGGCAAGCGCGTTGGCATTGCCGGGCTTACCGTCTGATCCCATGGTGTGAGCGTATCCCTTGCCGTTGGCAACTTCATAGGCGGCAATCGCGGTAATCAGGCTATTTGAGCCCGCCGCAAACCCGTTCTTGGAATTTGCGGGGTCCTTGCCAAGCGCCACAAGAGCAAGCAGCACCTGGGCATTCGACTCAACAGACCCAAAATCGCAAAGACCGTTCATCTGCCCCTTAAGGAAGCCGAGCGCTTTGTCGACAGCGGACGCAACCGAGAGCTGACCATTCGAAGCCAGGGCAGCGGCACATGCGTCGCCGTCAACATAGGGCGCAAGCGCCTGCAGCGCCATGGCGGTCACATCGACGTTGCTTGCACCAGCCGTATCAATGGTAAAGCCGCCATCCGAGTTTTGGAACGTGAGCAGCGTGCAAACAAGCTGAGCGCGTGTCCAGGATGAGCCGAATGCAGACAGCGCCTCATCCGAAACGCGCGCCTCGTCAAGGGCGATCAACGCATAGACCAAGTTATTCGCCGAAGCCGCAAGGTCGCCGTGAGAGCATATGACAGCAGCAAGGTTCACGCCGTCAAAAGACGTAATGTCCTCGCCAAGTGCGGCCAACGTAAGCGCAACGCGCTCGCAATCCGTTACCTTGGCGGTGCTACCGGCCCACTCGGCCTTATGGTCGGCAAGAGACTTCTTGTAATTCCGGATAAGTGCGTCGTCGATCATGCGCCCCGATTTTGCGAAGGCGTAGATTTCCCATTCCTGACCATAGGTGTACGCATCGGTCGTGCGGTTAGCGTCAAAGTACTTGGCGGCGGAGAGGGCACCCTCATCGGCCTGTGCCTCGTTATCCGGCGAGGCGGCGATACCGTCAACCGTAATCTCAAAGGAGACAGCCTTGGCGCCGGCAGTCTGGTCGACCGGCGTACCCGTCACCGTATAGGTACCGGCCTTGTTGGCCGTTAGAACGTAGGTTCCGCTCGCTACAAACAGCCCGTCGTCGGGAGCGCCGTCAACGTGCTTCCAGTCACCGAGAGCACGACGGTCGATGCACACCGCATCCGACGCATCCTGGCCGTCTGCGCTCGTCACGGTCCATATCATGCCGGGCTCGGAGACACTCCAGCCCTCGGCATCGTTTGCGCCCGTATAGCTCAGGTCGAGCCCGACCGTCTTGCCGGCCTTAATGAACACGGGAACATTTGCAATCGTCACCGATTTCAGCGGGTTTCGGTAAGCGTAGGTAACCTCTCGCTTGCCCGAGGAGATAACGCTGCCGTCCTGGTTTTTGACCGTCGCCTCGAACGTCGTCTTGCCGGCCTTGTACGGCGTAAATCCAATATCGCCGCTTGTAGTGTACTCGGCGACCGCAGTATCGCTCGAGGTGACCGTGTAGTTTGCACGGTCACTCGCATGCTCCGGGCCCACGATCGGTGCAGCCTTGTCAGTGAGGAAAGCACCCTTGGCAAGCGGATTACGGCCATGCAGATAGACCGTCTTGCCGTCCTCGTTGTAGCCAAGCGAAATGCTCGTCGCCGGCACATAGGTCGAGGTGACCTTTACGCTCTTATCGGCAAGGTCGACGTTCGTTCGCGAGGAGACCCAAATCGTGGCCTCGCCCGCCTTCTTAAAGTAGAAGCATGCCGATCCGGGATTGGAATAGAGTACGTTCGAAGGCGTACCCGCAAAGCGAAAGCGCGTATAGGAAACAGGGGTGTACTCGCCCTCGGCGGCGTCGGTGTAATGAACACGGATCTCGAGATTCTTGACCTCGGAGCCCGTAACCGCAATAGTGCCGCCCGTCACGTTTTCGCCGTTGTACCAAATCTGGAAATCATCAATAGGCTTGGAGATCGCCTTCACCACGACGGTCGCAACGTTCTCGGTGGTGCCGTCATCCTTATGAAGCGTAGCGGTCACCGTACCCACGGCATCGTTGTATACGTGCAGCAGGCCCGTTTCCTCGTTAACGGCGATATCTCCTCTGTTAGCGTCCGGAGTGCCCCAAGTCACCTTGGCACCCTTAGGCAAACCCTTGAGCTCAAGTGTGCCCGAGACGCAGGCAGCGCCGTTCTCGCCCACCACGACATCGTCGGGAGACGGGTAGAGCATACCATCGGCGGCAGTCACGGTCTTGCCGGTGCGCGCAGATGTAAACGTCACCTCGTATTTATTGTTTGCGGCAGGGCTCTCGGGCGATTCGTAGTCCTGGTCCTCACCAAAATACGGCAAGCCATCGGCTCCCATACCCCACGCGCTACCGTTTTCGCCACGGTTGACGTTGAGATTTTCGACAAAGGCCTCCGTCTTCATGTCGTCGGCATCGACAGCATAGGAGTTGATGAGCGCCTTTGCGGGGAACTGAGCCTTGTTGGTAAGGCCTTCCTGCCAGTACGTATTGACGAGCTGACCAGAGCCATAACTCGCAAAAAGCACGCCGCCGGTCGCTGCAGCGGTAGACACGCAGTTAGAAATTACGCCGCCTTCGAGCGTACGGCCAAAGCCCACAACGCCCTTGCCCGTAACAGACGTGGAGCAGTTGATAACGGCACCCTTAATCTGGTTGCCGAGCGGGCCGAACGATTTGCCGTCGACCGCCTGCTTAAGCTCGCCGGCGAAAGAGACGTTTTGGACAACGCCGGAGGAGCCGACGCTCGCGAAGAGCGACTTAACGCCACCGCCATTGTTGAAGGTAATGGTGTGACCCTGGCCGTCAAACGTGCAGTTGAGCTCACCCGAAGGACCAAAGAACCACTCTTCGTCAATCACGATATCGCGGTCGAGCACATAGTAGTTATTTGCGTCCTTGACGTTCATAGATATGAAGTCGCCCTGCGATTTGATGTGCTTGACACTCTCGGGCTGGGCGACGGGAGCCGTCGGCTTCTTTTTCTCAAGCGCATCCGAGGCATCCTTGAGCGTCTTGACCGTCGCATTTACGTCGGACTGAGATGCATCGTCGTTATCGTTGACGATTTTGGCTTCCGCAAGAGCAGCGGCAAAGGCGGACCAGGAATCCGTTGTGTAGTCTGACTCATTGAGCGCCTCGGCGGCCGTGATAGCCGCGACGAGCGCGTCCTTATTGACAACGACGGGGGCAGAGCCGCTCACAAGCAAGGGCAGGCCACCGTTGGACACCCAGGAAAAGCCAGTCGACGGCACATCGGTATTGAGCACGGCGAGTGATTCAGCAGAAGAGAGGTCGGCGGCTTTAGCCGCGTTTCCCTTGTTAAAGCCGCTAGGGCTATTTATCTCGGCAGGCGAAAAACCTACGGTATAGAGGCAATTCGAAAGCGAGCCAGCCCGGGCCTCGCCCACCAGCCCGCCATTCATCTCGACGCCCGAACCGGCAAAATAGGAATTGACGATCTTGCCGGACGCCATGCCGCCGACCAGGCCGCCGGCATAGCCCATCCAACCGCTCAGGTTCACGCTCGCCGTGGACCAGCACATCTGAACGGTACCGGAAAGCGTCATGGCGATGGAGCCCACATTATCGCTACTCGAGACGGAGCCCGTCACGCCTAGGTTCTGGATAGTTCCCGTTACGTTGTTCGCGACGGCCTTGCCGCTAATGGTGACGGTATGACCCTGACCGTCCAACACGCCGGCAACGGTCTCAATCTGCTGGTCGGCACCCATCGAAATGTTCGCACCGAGTTTTACGGTAGCGCCGGCTTCGATGACCGAAGGCATATCGGCCGCGTCGTTGACGACAACCGTCTCGCCCGGGCGCGCTACCCCCGTAGAAGCTCCGGCCACTTCGGCCTGCGCGGCCGAAGTCTCCCCGTTGGACACAACGGACGGCGCGGCAACATCGGAGCTTTCTTGCTCCTGTGCGCTGTCGCCGTCCTCGGACACGCCAATTTCAGCATCGGCAGAAGGCTTATCTTCGCTAGACGTGCCCTGCTCAGCATCGGTCGCCGCGGCAACCTGATCGGCCATCACGGCTACGCCCGCACCCACCTCCTCGGCAAATGCAGTCATTCCGGTGCTCGAGCTGGCAAAGATAAACGCCATGAACACCACGAGGAATTTCCTCGCAACAGTTCGGATGTTATTGAGCATCCCACTCCCCTTTGAATCGGAAGATCATTACCTCAACAAGAATCGAGGCCGATCATGTAAAGGGAAACGAGACACAACGGGGCGCCCGCACCTGACAGCACGCAACAATGGCCCGCACAACAGGCGGGGCGCATAGGAGCAATATATGATGTCATCTTTTGTTCACCGGAATCCAGCGGCTTCCAAAAGACCCTCGACACGAGAAGACCGTGGGCAAGTAATCTGACTCGCAAAGACAACGTCCCCGCACACAGTAACCGCCTTGTCTGGGATTCCCACCCAGTTCCCTTTTTATGCGCCAAGCGCACCCGCGGTCCGGCTTCTTTTCAAACAACATGTCATTGTATGAAAGGCCGCATGGTTGACACGCGCCCCATACCGCGTCCACAGAATTCACCAAACATGTGTCCGAAGAGTCCACGGGGGGGGTAACGGCTGTCTTTTAGCCAAAATACAAAACGGGCCGCGGCAGCATCGCCACAGCCCGTCAACTCAAACTATGCTCAAATATCAATGCAATCTAGGAAATGTTGCCCAAGAACGCCTTGGTGCGCTCGCTCTTGGGATGGTCAAAGACCTCGCTCGGCGAGCCCTCCTCCACGATAACGCCGCCGTCCATAAAGACCACGCGGTCGGCGACGTCGCGGGCAAAGCCCATCTCGTGCGTCACGACGATCATGGTCATGCCGTCGCGTGCCAGGTCGCGCATGACACCCAGAACGTCGCGGACAAGCTCGGGATCGAGTGCCGACGTGGCCTCATCAAAGAGCATCACGTGCGGATTCATCGACAGGGCGCGGGCGATCGCCACGCGCTGCTGCTGACCGCCCGACAGCTGGCTCGGCATAAAGTCGATACGCTCGGCAAGGCCGACCTTGGTCAGCTCCTCGATGGCGATCTTCTCGGCCTCTTCTTTGCTGCGCTTGAGTACCTTTTGCTGCGCAAGCATGACGTTCTTTTTGACTGACAGGTGCGGGAACAAATTGAACTGTTGGAACACCATGCCCAGATGCGTACGTACCTTGTTGAGGTCGACGCCCTTGGCGCACACGTCCACGCCCTCAACGACAATCGAGCCGCTCGTGGGATGCTCCAGACGATTGATGCAGCGAAGCATCGTCGACTTGCCCGAGCCAGAAGGACCCAGAACTACGACGACCTCGCCCTTGTGCACATCCAGATCGATATCGCGCAGGACCACGTTATCGCCAAAGGCCTTCTGGAGGTTCTTGATGCTGACGACGACCTCGTTCGAGTTATTGGTTTCGCTCATGATAGGACCTCCTTACAGACCGGCGATGTGATCGGCGGGCGTCGCGACGACCTGTCCGGCGCTCTTGGTGGGACGCTTCTTTTTGGTTTCGGCCGTACCCAGCAGCCTCGCCTCAAGACCGCTCACCAAGCGCGCAAGCGGCAGAGTGATGACCAGGTAGAACAGCGCGGCAACCACATACGGCGTGATGGAGCCCGTCGTGGCCACGATGGTGCGAGCGTTCATGACGATCTCAACCACGCCCACGGCGGCGAGCAGCGACGTATCCTTGTAGAGCAGGATGAACTCGCTGGTCAGCGTGGGCAGGACATTGCGGAACGTCTGCGGAATCATGACGTAGAGCAGCGTCTGGAAGGCGTTCATGCCTAGCGAGCGCGCGGCCTCGTTCTGGCCCTTGGGGATTGACTGAATACCGGCGCGGAAGATCTCGCACAGGTAGGCGGACGAGTTCATGGCCATGACGATAACGCCCAGCACATAGTCGTCAACCTTGACGCCGGCCAGCGGCAGGCCAAAGAACGCGATGTAGATCTGCAGGAACGCCGGCGTACCGCGGATGATATTCACATAGATGCCGGCAAGGCAACGCAGGATGCGCGACTTGGAGATGCGCATGAGCGACAGCGCAAAGCCAAAGGGAATGGCCAGCGGAAACGCCACGAGCACGATCGAGAGCGACATAAGGAAGCCCTTAAAGACGATCGGCAGGCTCTGGACCAAAATGACCGGGTTCAGGAACAGGCGAAGGAACATGTTGGAATTCCATGCCTCGACCCACGGCTGCTCCTTAAGGTCGGCCAGGAAGTTATCGAATGCCGTCACGCCCTTGATCTCCACCGATGGAATCTTGGAGATCTTCTTGGTCGAACCATCGGCGAGCGTATAGGTACCGCTAAAGGCCTCGTCGCCGCCCTCGACGGGGAAGGTCACGCCGTAGACCTCGACACGGAAATAGCCGCCAGCGGGCGCCGTCTCGCCAAAATCGATCTTGAGCGTCTGGCCGTCGACCTTGCACGTAGGCTTCATGGGCGTACGGTCCATAAGGTCATCGCCCGAGAGCATCGTCAGACGTGTGTCGTCCGCACCAAAGGTCGTGCCATCGGCAAACGTCAGCGAAAGACCACTCAGTTCCTCGTCGGCATCGGCCTGGACCTCCCAGGTAATGCGCGTCTCGGTGCCGCCGACCACAGCGCTGCCCGAACCGGTGTTGGGTCGGGCGGTAATCTTTGCGGTCTCAAGCGCCTGGGCGGTCGTGGGCGCATATGCCCCCACGCACACCAGCGCGAGCGCCACGGCCATGGCGCAGGCTAGCTTTTGGAGCAAGGCGAGCAGTGGAAAACGCTGCTCCGCAGCCCCTTCGTTCAATCGAGACAAGGTGGCTCCTATCGTAGAAGTTGCCGGCAAAACGAGACGGAAGCACTCTCCGTCAAGAGAAGCGCAAAGGCCCTCTCCGCAAAACGGAAAGGGCCTACACGCAATCAAGTAGCTATTTTACTTGATGTTGTACTTAGCCATGAGGGCGTCGACGGTACCGTCGTCGGTCAGGTCCTTGATGGCCTGGTTGATGTCGTCCTTGAGCTTGGTGTTGCCCTGGTTGATGGCGATGGCGTACTCCTCGCCGGTGCTGATCTGCTTGATGGTCTGGCAGGTGTTGAACTGCTCGGCGGTCAGCTGGCTGGCAACGGAGCGGTTGGTGACTACGGCGTCGCCCTTATCGGACTGCAGGGCGCTGAAGCACTCGGTAGCGTCCTTGTAGGGGACGATCTTGGCCTTGGGGAAGTTCTCCTGGGCAAAGGACTCGGCGGTCGAGCCAGACTGAACGATGATGGTAGCGTCGGCGTTGTTGAGCTTCTCGCTGTAGTTGTCGGCCGTGATGTCGGTGTTATCGACCTTGGTCACGATAGCCTGATCGTCCATGTAGTAGGAATCGGAGAAAGTGACTTCCTTCTCACGCTCGGGCGTGTCGGTGATAGCCGCGATGGAGACGTCGTACTTAGCGCCCGAAGCGACACCGGGTACGAGTGTGTCGAAGTCATTGTTGACGTACTCGACATCCAGGCCCAGCTTGTCGCCGATAGCCTTGATGAGCTCAAGGTCAAAGCCCTGATAATCGCCGTTGTCATCCTTGTACTCAAACGGAGCGTACTCGGCAGAGGTGCCGACGGTCAGCGTACCGTCCTTGACGAGCGCGTACTCCTTGGAGCCGTCGACCTTCTCGACCTTAGCGTCGTCAGAGCTGCTGGAACCGGCATCAGAACCAGAGGTGGCGTTGGACGAGCCGCAGCCCGTCAGTGCAAGGGCGATCGCCATGGCGCCCGTGGCGGCAAATGCGCCAAGCTTCTTCAGCTTCATAATCAGTCTCCTTCCGGTGACCCCGTTTGATTCAGAGGTCTGCAAAAACTGTTGGATATTATGCACCCGTAAATGCGAAACTGCAATTAGAAAACTGATTGAAACAAACCCATAACGTGAATGGAACACTCCACTTTGTGACAGTCATTACTGCTGCAATGACCTTAATAGCGTAATTTCCGCTGCATAACCTGCAAGTTCGTTAGGCGTCTCCAAAATGAATGGAAGCGCACGCAAGCGGCTATTCAATACAATATTCTGCATAACCTGCATACCGCCGCCAAACTCTTCACTACCCAGATAGCCCTTACCGATGCATTCGTGGCGGTCCTTATGGGCGCCGCAGGGATTCTTGGAGTCATTGATGTGCACGGCGCGCAGGCGCTCGATACCCACCACACGATCGAACTCGTCAAGCACACCGTCAAGATCGCAGACGATGTCATAGCCGGCGTCATTCACATGGCAGGTGTCCAGACACACGCCCAGCTTGGCCGACAGCTCGGGGCGCTTGTCGGCAACGCCCTCGATGATGAGCGCCAGCTCCTCAAAGCTGCGGCCCACCTCGGTGCCCTTGCCGGCCATGGTCTCGAGCAACACCGTCGTCTGCTGGCCCTCAAACATCACCTGGCACAGGGTGTCGACGATCATCTGAATGCCGGCATCAGTCCCCTGCCCCACATGTGCGCCGGGGTGAAAGTTGTAGTAGTTGCCGGGCAGTGCTTCCAGACGCTGCAAGTCCTCGGCCATTGCCTCCAAGGCAAACTCACGCGCCCGCTCTTTGGCAGAACAGGGGTTGTAGGTATAGGGGGCATGCGCCACGAGTGGGCCGAAGTCGTTTTGCTCCATAAGCTCGCGCAGGGCCGCCACGTCATCCATGTCAAGATCTTTCGCCTTGCCGCCGCGCGGGTTGCGCGTAAAGAATGCAAAGGTATTGGCGCCAATGGATAGCGCCGTCTCCCCCATCGCCCGATAGCCCTTCGTCGTCGAAAGATGACACCCAATCGTCAGCATCTCCAGCTCCCCCTCATCAGTTGCGGTGAAATACGGTCTATTGGTGCCTTATTTTGGCGCAAATAGACCGTATTCCACCGCAACTTATAAAAGGGGCATCAGAGATGCGGGCCGCCAAGCACTACGGCTACGGGCGCCAGCGTCATGATCCCCTACGCGTCAGCGCCAAGCCTAGAGGGCTAGACGGATTGCATCGATAATGCGCGCGCAGCGCTGTGTGGCGGCAAGGGGCATGACGGGACTCTCGAGTTTCCCCGCCCGGATGAGCTGGGTCGCATGCTGGATTTCGCCGTAGAAATCATCGACCTCAAACGGGGCATTTATTTCGAGCGTTCGCCCGTCGGAATACTTCACATGGGCGAGCTCGGGGCGATGGAGACGGTCGATTTCCAACGAGCCCCGCTCGCAGGCAATCGTTAAGCGGCTTTCATATGCTGCTTTGCCGTCGCACACCATATGAATGGGTATACCGCCGACGCTCATATGGATCTCGTCGGCCCAATCCACGCGGCCGCCCGATACGTCACGCCAGCGAACTTCACGAGACGAAACATCGCACGCACCCGCGAGCAAATCCTCAAACCACCCGACCACATAGCAGCCCATGTCATATAGACAGCCACCCTGCAACGGGTCGAGCAGATAACTCGAAGGGGGCTCACCATAATCGAGTTTTTGCACGCTTTCAATCGAGACGATACGGCCGAGCTCGCCCGACGCAAGCAAGCCCTTCACGCGAGTACGCATCGGGCAAAACCGATTTTTCATCGCCTCCATAAACAGCACGCCGCGCTCGCGAGAGGTGGAGGCAATCGAGAGAGCCTCTTCTTCATTCAAAACGGCCGGCTTTTCGCACAGCACGGCCTTTCCCGCGCGCAGTGCCCGACAGACCCAATGCGCATGCATGCCATGTGGAAGAGCCAAGTAGATTGCGTCGACATCGGGGTCGGCAATCAGCGCATCATAAGCCGCATCGCCGCTATCGTCAGCCGTGGCATAACTGTGCGCGGCATCAATCAAAAACGCCCTGCAAAACTCCTCAACATGCGAAGGAGTGCGACCGGCGGCAGCCACAAGCCGTGCCCCGTCCACCTCCTTGAGCGACGATGCAAATCGATGCGATATGTTCCCAGCGCCCAAAACGCCCCAACGAACCTCACGTAAGTCATCACATGAATCCCGATGGTCCACGACAGCCCCCTTCAGTTGCGGTGAAATAGTTCCTGTTTGGCCCCTATTCTGCCGCAAACAGGAACTATTCCACCGCAAGTTATAAAAGGGGCATCAGGAGCGCGTTTTGCAAAAGGCCTTAAGCGCGGCCGTTACGGGGCCAGGCTGGAAACGTCGGCGCACATCGTCGAGACGCTCGGGAATATCGATGTGCTGCGGACAGTGACGCGCGCATTTGCCGCACTTGACGCAATTGCTCACCAGCTTGGGCTCGTTCGTCCGCACCGCGCTTGCCGTAAAGTATTGAGACAGCCCCGTAAACCAACTATGCGCGTAGCTCGCGTTGTAGGCGCCAAAGCAACCGGGAATATTGATGCCCTTGGGGCACGGCATGCAGTAGCCGCACCCCGTACACGGCACGCGATTCGATTTCTCAAACTCTCCCAGCACACGTGCGATGGTATCGAGCTGCTCTGTCGTCATCGAATCCGGCAGTGCGCGATCCGCCAATGCCGCGTTCTCGTCCACCTGCGCGGTATCGGTCATGCCCGAAAGCAGCATCGTGACTTGAGGATGGTTCCACACCCACGAAAGGCCCCAAGCAGCCGGCGTCTTCAGGTACGGATCGCGTACGCCATCGAACACGGCGCGGGCACGCGGAGGCAGTTTGCCCGCTAAACGTCCGCCCAACAGCGGCTCCATCACAAACACCGCGAGCCCGCGCTCGGCGGCCGCCATGAGTCCCGCCGTTCCCGCTTGGTAGCGCTCTCCAGCGTAGTTGTACTGGATCTGGCAAAAGTCCCAGTCATACGCGTCAAGCATCGTGAGAAAGTCCGCCGCACTGCCGTGGTACGAAAAACCTATCTGGCGAATACGCCCCGCAGCCTTTTGGTGCGCAATCCAGTCCTCGATACCCAACGCTGCCACGCGCTCCCACTGCGCGGGCGAGGTGATGTTGTGCATGAGGTAGTAGTCGATATGGTCAGTCCGCAAACGGTGCAGTTGCTCGTCAAAAAAGCGGTCGAAATCCTCCGCGCATTTGCACAAAGCATGTGGCAGCTTGGTCGCGAGCAAAACCTGGTCGCGTAGGCCTAGGCGCTCAAGCGAAGCGCCCACGCAAGCCTCGTTGCCGGGATAGAGATAGGCCGTGTCCAGGTAGTTAATCCCCTGCTCCACCGCACGGGAAATGATGGCATCGGCTGTCTTCGCATCGGGGCGTCCCGGCGCGCCGGGAAACCTCATGCAACCCAGCCCCAGCGCCGAGATACGGTTGCCGCTTTTGGGGTCAACGCGATATTGCACTGCCTTTCCTCTCCCCTCGAAGCCCTAATGAGGCGAAACACAACGGCCACGCCGTCGAAACACATTGGAATCGCAATCGAGAACGTATCGTAACGTAGCAGAAATCGAGCCGTCACGACACCGCTTTAACATCAGCAAAAAGCCCGATGAAAGGAGGCAGCGTGACCACGCGCGAGGACGCCTACCCCTACCCCGGTGAACAATACATCCTCTCGGTCGACCGTTATCAGATCGAGGTCATGGACCATCTGGACGAGCTTCCCGCCACAGGCGCTGTCATCTTCTGCACCTTCCCCAAGGTGCGCGATGGCGTTGGATATCCCGCACGCGTTTTCGCGGTCTGCCCTGCGGCATAAGCGCACAGCGCAATAGTTTCTTTTTCTTAACAGCAGCCCCGCGCGCTCACCAAACGTCCCGGCGACATACAATCCATCAGGCGCCCCTTACGCGGGCGCCTTATATATGGGGAGATGATTCACGTGCAGATCAACAAGGTCGCCTTTATCGGCAAGGGCGGCGTCGGCCTGCTCTACGGCAGCATGATTGCCAAGGCCCTCGGCAATGACGCCGTCGAATACGTTATGGATGACGCCCGTTTTGAGCGTCACGCGGGCGACGCGCTCACCGTCAACGGCAAGCCCTGTGCGCTAAAATCCGTCCGCGTCAGCGAGGCAACGCCCGCCGATCTGGTCATTCTCACGGTCAAGACGACTGGACTCAACCAAGCACTCAAGACTATGGAGCGCGTCGTGGGACCCAACACGCTCATCGCCTCGCTGTGCAACGGCATTACGAGCGAGCAAAAGACTGCCGAGCGCTTTGGCTGGAAGCACACCGTCCTGGGTATCTGCCAGGGCATGGACGCCGTATTCCTCGACGGCGCGCTCACCTTTACCAATGCGGGCGAAATCCGCTTTGGCGCGGCGGCCGGCACCGAGCCCGCAACCGTCACCGCCATCGACGAGCTCTACACGCGCTGCGGCATCGCCCATACCGTCGAGAGCGATATTGCGCACCGCATGTGGGCCAAACTCATGCTCAACGACGGCATCAACCAGACGTGCATGGCCTACAGCGGGACCTACGGAAGCGCCACGGAGCCGGGCTCCGAGCAGCGTCGCTGCTTTGTTTCCGCCATGCGCGAAACGCTTGCGGTCGCCAACGCCGAGGGCATTGAGCTGACTGAGGCAGACCTGACGCAGATGGTGCACCTCATCGAGGGAATCGACCCCGCCGGTATGCCCTCGATGGCACAGGACCGCATCGCACAACGAAAAACCGAAGTCGAGGAGTTCGCGGGCACCATCTGCCGTCTGGCGGCCAAGCACGATATCCAGACACCGCAGAACGAATGGCTCTATCAGCGCATTCGCGATATCGAGGTAAGCTGGTAGCGCCAACGCGCCGCATTCAACAGCCTTAACAGCAAAGCCGCCGCAAGGGAACCTTTCCCCTGCGGCGGCTTTCATCTTCGTCTATGACCGGCGGCAACCTCACAACAGTTAGCGTTGCGACTCAGGCACCTCGTCCTCGCCATCGCGGCAAAGAACTACACCCGCACTTCCCAGCAGCGCAGCCGCGATCAACGCACCGACCACGATAGGGGCAGCCCCACAAGACCCCTGCATACCCGCGACGAGCGCGGCCGTAGGACCAAGGCAACCAAGCGTCAATGCAACGGCGGCAACGGCGATATCTCGAGCGTTCACAAGACCACTTCCTCCACGAGAAAGACTTTGTTTCTCGTGACTTAGTGTGTCCCGCGCCCATATGCGCGGCGTACTGCCACGGTAAGCGCTCTGTTAACTCAAACGCATACATAGAACGGGCGTCCTTACGTTGCCCTAAAGCTCGGTAAAGACGCCCGTCCGCCAAGTATCCGTGATGCAGAAAAATTACCAGCCAGTGTAGTAATCGGTGGTTCCGGCAGCGCAGCCGGAGTCATAGACCTTGCACTCGCCCTTGGACCCGGTAAACGTGGAGCCTTGGGCCTTATCGCCCGCGGCCACGACGTAGTAGCCATCGGAATCGCGCCAAAAGCCCTCGGAATCCTGCGTCCATTCGCCCGTGCGGTGATGGTAGAGTACGTTGCTGCTGTAATAAGTCTCGCGGCGGCCGTTATAGTTATTGACGCCGCTCGAGCGCGTCAGGCCCGAGCCGTTCGCGTAATACGCAGCAGACGCGTAAGACGAGCCGGAGCCGGCGTTGTAATACGATGCCTGAACGGCCTCAGCGGCCTCGGCTTCGGCTGCGGCAGCCTCGAGCGCCTCGCGCTTGGCATCCTCGAGCGTGGAGCGCAGCTCGTCGAGCTCGGTCGACTTGGCGTCGACCTCCCCCATCGTCAACAGGCTACCCGCACCGTCGATGCAGCCCTGCAACACAGCGCGCTCGTCATCGGTAGCATAGTCGCCATACATATTCATAATGATCTGAGCGCGCATCTCCAGGGAATCGCGCTTTGCCCCCATCGAGGCGTTCCACTCTTGCATGGAGCCATAACCGTCACCGCGGTAGTCGACGGGCTGCACCAGCGTCGCCTCGGACGGCGTAGATCCGACCGCATCGGATAGTGTTGCCGCGTGGGCATCAGTTGCGCCGGCGCCCGCCAAAAGTGCCACAGTCAGAGCGGCGGAAAGGGCGGCGGCTTTCGGTTTTCGTGAATCGATCCTCATGTAGCTGGAAACCTCCGTAGTGTGTTTTTGCTGCGTTTGAGCTGCGTGTGATTCGATCGCGCTGCATAGTACCCCGAGCAAATCGCGACCTGCGGTTTTACTCAAAAGGCGCACGTCAATTGCGTAAAACTCACATCCTCTTAACAGGAGTTTTCCACAACTCGAATGCATAAAGCGTGCCAAAAACCCTGTTTTTACACCCTCTCTATGCAAAAAAGCGCCTGTGCAACCATAGTTCACACAGGCGCCTTGAGCAGGCATTTTATGCAGTTATACCTATCGAGTCGCAAGGGGTCCTTGCACAAGTCGCCTTACTCGTCCAGCGCGGCGAAGGCCTGCTTCAGATCCCAAATGATATCCTCGGCGTTCTCGGTACCGATGGAAAGACGGATCGTGGAGGGCGTGATGTTCTGCTCGGCGAGCTCCTCGGCAGAGAGCTGGGAGTGCGTGGTGGTAGCCGGGTGTACGACGAGCGATTTGACGTCGGCCACGTTGGCGAGCAGCGAAAACACCTGCAGATGGTCGATGAACTTCCAAGCTGCCTCCTGGCCACCCTTAATCTCGAAGGTAAAGATCGAGGCACCGCCGTTGGGGAAGTACTTCTGGTACAGCTCATGGTCGGGGTGCTCGGGCAAGCTCGGGTGGTTCACCTTGGCAACATGGCTGTCGCCGGTAAGGAACTCAACGACCTTTTTGGTGTTCTCGACATGGCGGTCGACGCGCAGAGACAGGGTCTCGGTGCCCTGGAGCAGGACCCAGGCGTTGAACGGGCTGATGCAGGCGCCCTCGTCACGCAGCAGGATAGCGCGGACATAGGTTGCGAAGGCGGCGGGACCGGCAGCCTCGGCAAACGAGACACCGTGGTAGGAGGGGTTGGGCTCAGCGATCTGGGCGTACTTTCCGCTCGCCTTCCAATCGAAATTACCACCGTCGACGATCACACCGCCCAGCGAGGTGCCGTGGCCGCCGATGAACTTGGTTGCGGAGTGGACGACGATGTTGGCACCATGCTCCAGCGGACGGAACAGATACGGGGTGCCGAAGGTGTTGTCGACGACAACCGGCAGACCGTGCTTCTTGGCGATCTCGGAGATGGCGTCGATGTTGGGGATGTCGGAGTTGGGGTTGCCGAGCGTCTCGAGATAGATGACCGTGGTGTTGTCCTTGATGGCACCCTCGACCTCTTCCAGGTTATGGGCATCGACAAACGTGGTCTCGACGCCAAACTGGGAGAGCGTATGCTCCAGCAGGTTGTAGGAGCCACCGTAGATGGTCTTCTGAGCCACCACGTGGTCAGCGGCCTGGGCAAGAGCCTGCAGGGTATAGGTGATGGCAGCAGCGCCGGAGGCGACGGCAAGACCTGCCACGCCACCCTCGAGGGCGGCGATACGGTCCTCAAAGACGCCCTGGGTGGAGTTGGTCAGACGGCCGTAGATGTTACCGGCGTCGGCAAGACCAAAGCGGTCGGCGGCGTGCTGGGAGTTGCGGAACACATAGCTCGTGGTCTGGTAGATAGGCACGGCACGGGAGTCGGATGCAGGATCGGCGCTCTCCTGGCCAACGTGAAGCTGCAGGGTGTCGAAACCAAAGGTGTGCTCGGGGTTGTTGATGAACTGGCTCATGATGATCTCCTTGATCGAATATAAGTAATAAGAGTAAGAGAAGTAAGTGGCTGTCTCCTGATCACGCCGACGGGCGCAAACAGGAGCCCGGCATTCGTCTTGGTAAGCAGTTCATATGCGGGCCTCCTTTCGCATCCCGGTTCCGTGGTCGGCTTAATTACCTACCGCCTTTGTGTGTTTTGAATAGTACGAGCATTGTTTCCCTCGGTCAATCACTTAAAAGCGCTAACTTTTTATCGGTTTTATAGATAACACTCGAAAGGACGGGCGCCGATGACCCTCCAGCAGCTTCGCTTTTTGATCGCCGTGGCAGAGTCCGGTTCGATCAACGCCGCAGCCCAGCGCCTCTATACGGCGCAGTCCAATATCTCCAATGCCGTCAAAAGCCTGGAGCAGGAACTTCATATCGAAATCTTTACGCGCTCCAGCCGCGGTGTTGCACTCACCAACGACGGCACCGAGCTTTTGGGTTATGCACGCCAGGTCGTAGAGCAGGCCGACATGCTCGAGGCCCGCTA
This sequence comes from Collinsella aerofaciens, assembly GCF_039752985.1. GTDB lineage: Bacteria > Actinomycetota > Coriobacteriia > Coriobacteriales > Coriobacteriaceae > Collinsella > Collinsella aerofaciens_BT. The sequence continues at coordinate 8,533 of NZ_JBDMHA010000013.1, read as the reverse complement.
CGAGGACGGCGGCACCCCGCAAGCCCGCCTCGCCATTTCCGCCCAGCACTACGCCTTTTCGGTCGAGGCCTTTGTCAACGTGGTCGAGCGCTGCCGCGATAGCAAGTTCGAGTTCATCATGCGCGAGACCACCACAGCGCAGATCATCGACGACGTGCGCGCGTTTCGCAGCGACATCGGCATCCTCTATCTGGACGACTTTAATACCCGTGTCTTGCAGAAGGCCTTTACCGATGCCCGAGCGAGCTTCCATCCCCTCTTTGACGCGAAGGTCCACGTGTTCGTGAGCGAACGCCACCCGCTCGCCCGTCGCTCGCAGCTGTCCCTTGCCGACCTTACGCCCTATACGCGCTACAGCTTTGAGCAAGGCACCTCGAACTCCTTCTATTACGCCGAGGAGCCGTTTAGCTATATTCCCTGCAACCGCAATATCCGCGTATCCGACCGCGGGACGCTCACCAACCTGCTTATCACCTCGAACGGCTATGCGCTGTCGACCGGCGTACTCTCCAGCGAAATGCAGTGGGGCATGGCCTCGATCCCCTTGGCAGACGCCCCGACGATGCATGTGGGCTACATCATGCATGACGACCGCAAGCCCTCTCCCCTCTTGCAGCAATACCTCGACGAGCTCAACCGCATCATCCATGCCAACCAACTGTCGGAAGACGGGGTAGAAATCGTAAATTGCTAGCCCCCGGCGGGCATGGCGCTACAATGGTCACTCGCACGAAACATACCCAACGAAAGGAACCATGTGAAGGTCATCATCTATACCGACGGCTCGGCCCGATCAAATCCGGGACGCGGCGGTTATGGCGCCGTGCTCAAATACACCAGCCCCGCCGGCAAGACCTTCACCTCCGAGCTTTCGCGCGGTTACGCCAAGACCACCAACAACCGCATGGAGCTCATGGCGGTCATCGTGGCACTCGAGGCGCTCAACCGCCCCTGCGACGTCGAAGTCCATTCCGATTCGCAGTACGTCGTCAACGCCTTCAACAAGCACTGGATTGACGGATGGAAAAAACGCGGCTGGAAGACCGCCAACAAGCAGCCTGTCAAGAACCGCGATTTGTGGGAGCGCCTGCTCACCGCAAAGAGCAAGCACAAGGTTGAGTTCATCTGGGTTAAGGGGCATGCCGGCCACGAGCTCAATGAGCGCTGCGACGAGCTCGCCACCACCGCGGCCGACGGAGCCAACCTCGATATCGACGCCGGCTTTAACGAGAGCGACCTGTAACGGCGTTTTCGCACGCTTTTGTGTCCTCCCGCGCTACACTCATCCTGTAAACCGAACGGCACGAGGGGGATACATGCTGCGTATAGCGACCATCGGCACATCCATGATTACCGACGACTTTATCCAGGTCGTCAACGCCAACGACCAAGCCGCGTTTGTGGGCACGCTCTCGCGCGATGCAAATCGCGGCGCCGCCTTCACCGCTAAGCACGGCGGCGAGCGTAACTTCACCGCACTTGACGAGCTTGCGTCTGCCGACGACGTCGACGCCGTCTACATCGGCAGCCCTAACGCACTTCACTACGAGCAGGCCCTTGCCTGCATCGCTGGTGGCAAGCACGTCATCGTCGAGAAGCCCTTCTGCGCCACCGAGGCGCAGGCGCTGGAAGTCTTCCGCGCTGCCGAGGCAGCGGGCGTCGTAGCCCTCGAGGCCATGCGCCCGCTCCATGACCCCGCTTTCCACGCCATCGAGGACGCCCTGGGCGAGATTGCGCCCATCCGCCGCGCCTCATTGCGCTTTGGCAAGTATTCCTCGCGCTACAACGAGATTCTCGCGGGACGCGCCACCAATATCTTCGACTGCAATATGGCATCGGGTTCCCTCATGGATATTGGCGTCTACACCGTCGAGCCCATGGTCGAGATTTTCGGCATGCCCTCCGGCCTTACGAGCATGGCTACTCTGCTCGACCCCACCACGCGACAGCTCACGCACGGCCCCATCGACGGCTGCGGTTCCGTCCTCGCCAGCTACGGCGGTGGCCGTATCTCCGTCGAGCTCGCGCACTCCAAAATTACGAATGACCTACTGCCCTCGCAGATCGAAGGCGAGCGTGGCACTATCCAGATCGACCATCTGTCCACGCCCCGCAACGTCCGCATCGACTATCGCGGCGACGTCGTACGCGGCTCGGCGACCGAGGCGCCGCGCGAACAGGGCGATAACGGCCGCGTGCTCGACCTGCCCAAATCGAGCAACACCATGGAATACGAACTCACAGACTTCATCACCGCCATCGGCGGCATCGATAACGTCAAGGAAGAGATTTGGGAGACCCCGGCGGGACGCCACGAGCTTGGCCACTACCGCGATGTCACGCTCGTCTCACTGCGCATCATGGATGCCGTGCGCCAGCAGGCCGGCATAACCTTCCCGGCCGACGCAGGCAAGCAGGCATAGCGATGGGCTTCTTCGATACGTTCTTCTCCAGCGTCACCAGCGGCAGTCGAGAGCCTCAAAAACCGTCAAACGTCGAGCTCGAGCTGCGCCGCAGGCTTACTGTGCTCGCAAGCGACGAGGCCACTCAAGACGCCCCGCAGCGCTATTTCCTGCGGTGGGAGGGGCAGGTCCAGGGCGTCGGTTTCCGCTTCACCAACACCAACCTCGCACAGGCGCGCTCCCTCACCGGCTGGGTGCGTAACATGGAAGACGGCTCAGTCGAGATGGAGATACAGGGAGCTCCGGCAAACATCCTATCTCATCTCGAGACGCTTCATGCCTCCTACGAGCGCATGGGAACGCGTTTTCGCCTCGTAGACGCCCAGGCCCGAGCCCCACTTGCTAATGAAGACGGTTTCACTCCTCATTATTAGTATTGTGTGCTAAATACGGTATCATTTACCTACGACCGTTGATAGAAAAGAGGCGAGGCGCATGGCGGTGCAAAGAAGGAATACCAAGCAGCGAAAGCTGGTTCTTGACGCCGTGCGCCAAAGCTATAACCATCCCACCGCCGACGAAATCTACAACGTCGTGCGCGCGCAGGATGACAAAATCAGCCGCGGTACGGTCTACCGCAATCTCAATCTCTTGGCCGACGCCGGCGAGATTCTCTCCATCAAGACACCGGGCGGCAGTCGCTTCGATCGCACCATCGAGCCGCACGCGCATATTATCTGCACCTCGTGCAGCCGCGTCATCGACGTACCGCTCCCCTTCGATGCCCAGCTCGACGCCAAAGCGTCCGAGCAAATCGGCTGGCACGTCACGTCGCACTACACCATCTTCGAGGGTCTCTGCCCCGACTGCCGATAGATGTTTGGGACATGCCTTAAAATCCACCTTTCCGCACTCTGCAGCAAAAAGTAGATTTCTAGACATGTCCCAAATGTCTACTCAGCAAGTAGACGACGCAGCTCTTCTTCGACCGTGCGCACGTAGCGGACGCGGTCGTTGATGCCACGCATAGAGGGATTGCAGCTCTCCATCAGATAGGGATGGCCCACGACGTTAAGCATGTCGCGATCGTTCTCATTGTCGCCAAACGCCATCATCTCATCGGGCGAAATACCCAGGGCACGACCGTAATCGGCAAGCGCGGAGCCCTTGCCCGAACCGAAACCGATAAAGTCCGTCCATTCGGTTCCCGACGTCATCACGTCGACACGGTCGCTGAAGAGGCGCTCAAAATGCTCCAGCGCCGCCGGCTGATCCACCTCGGGCGTCTGGAAGGCAATCTTAATGACGTCCTCGTCGATGTCCTCGGGACGGTCGACCACCGCCACATCGCAGTGGACCTCATAGCGCAAATGGTCGACGAACGCATCGTTGCCGCTCATGGTGTAGAGGTGCCCCTCACACGAAAGGGTCACGTCGGCATGGGGATACGCAACCACGGCATTCGCGATATCCATAGCAAGGCTACGCTCCATGGAACGCTTGACGACGGCACGCCCCTCGCTCATCACCAGGGCTCCGTTTTCGCATACATAGGCGAGCTCATCGGCCACCGGGGCAAACAGGTAGCGCAAGCTCGCATATTGACGGCCGCTCGCCGGCATAAACACGATACCGCGACGATGTAGCTCATCGATAAGCTCAAAGGCCTCGGAACGCGGCTCGCGCTCCCCCGGATGCAGCAACGTGCCGTCCAAATCGCATGCAATCAGCTTGATTCCCTCAAGACCCATATGCTTTCCCCCAAAGCACCTCATCAACAGTAAGACGGACTTTGAATAGCTGCCTCTCAAAGTCCGTCTTACTCATACGCACGTTAACCGCGCGCCTTCTTTACGATGGTAAAGTCCGGAGCCATGCTAACGACGACCTCCGCCGCACTCGACGCAAAGCGCCGGTCCGTATCGAGTTCACGGGTAACCACCGAGAGGCGAACGCCCTCGATACCCCGGAGCATGCGGCCCAAAACAGGCTGCACCGGCGTATACATGCGCACGGTATGCTCGTCCGAGTCGCCCCGGAAGAGCGGCGCATGCATGTTGCCGATCTCCCAGCACGCATGCGCGAGCGCAATCGGATCCATGCGGTCGACTTCGACCAAATAAACCTCGGCGCTGCGCAGGCGCACGACAACCGCCACGGGCACAACGCCCGAACGGTCAATGGCGAGCACGTCGCCGTCGGCAAGACGACCACCGTCGGTAGCATCCGGCCGAACATCGATCGTGCGCCCCAGCTCCGTCACGCCCGCAAACGCGCATACATCAGCCTGGTCCCAATCGAGCAGTAGCTCATCGACCTCAAAGACACCGCCCAGCTCCCGGCGAAGCAGGAGTTCATAGGACGGATCGTTGAGATTTCCCAAACATGTCGTCGAAACCAAGCGTTCAGGCATACTCTAACCCTCGACCTCGACGAGCTCGATATCAAAGTTGAGGTCCTTGCCGGCCAGCTCGTGGTTGGCGTCGAGCGTCACGGCCTCGGGCGTCACGTCAATGACGACGGCGGGGACAGGCATGCCACTCGGCGTGGACAGGAAGAGCTTCATGCCCTTCTCGATCTGCTCGATGTTGGGAACCTGCTCGGCCGGGAAGGTAATAACCATCTCAGGATTGTGCTCGCCGTAGGCATCGGCAGCCGGGATGTGCACGGTCTTCTTCTCGCCCACCTGCATGTCGACAACAGCGGCGTCGAAGCCCTTGATCATCTGACCGGCGCCGCAGGTGAACTCCAGCGGCTCGCCGCGATCGTAGGAGCTATCGAACTGCGTGCCGTCGTCGAGCGTGCCGCGATAATGGGTCTTGACCTTCTTGCCCTGGTTGGACATGGTAACCTCCGTGATAAGGGCGGCGCACAACGCAGGCCGCCGTGAACATATGGCGCTAACTATACCCTAGTCATACAATTCAATGACAGTTTGCAAAGAAACGCTGCAACCGGAGGAACCATGGCATATCCCGTATTTGACCTACACTGCGACACCGCCGACCGAATCGGCTGGGCCACGCTCGATCTCGATCTGCGCTTTACCGCCGGCACCGACGGTTATTTCCCCGGCGACGAAACGCATCCGCAAGATTTCGACCTCATCGAGGGCAACGCCTGCGCCATCTCGCTCGCAAAGATCGGCAACACGCCGTGGGCACAGTGCTTCGCCACGTTTGTCCCCGACGAGATTCCCACCGCCCACGCCGCGCGCTTCCAGGCGCAAATCATGGCGCATATGAGCGGCCAGGCAATGCTCAACCACGACCGCATGGTCAACGTACGCAGCGCCGCAGACATTCGCCCCGCGCTCAAGGACGGTAAGGTCGCTTGCATCCACACCATCGAAAACGCCACGTTCTTTGCCGAGGACCCCGCACTGATCGAGGTGCTCAAGAGCTTGGGCGTGCTTATGTCGTCACTCAGTTGGAACGCGCAGGGACCGCTCGCGAGCGGACACGATACCCACGCCGGCCTCACCGCCGCCGGCATCGAGGCACTTACGCAGATGGAGCACGCCGGAATGGTACTCGACGTCTCCCACCTCAACGATGAGTGCTTTGACGAGGTTGTCGCCCACGCCACGCGCCCCTTCGTCGCCAGCCACTCCAACTCCCGTGCGGTTTGCGGCGTCAAGCGCAACCTCACCGACGACCAGTTCCGCACCATTCGCGACATGGGCGGCATCGTCGGCCTCAACTACTGCAGCGAGTTCCTATCCAACGACGCAACCGACAAGACCGCCGCAGACGTCACCTTCGACCAGCTGGCGGCACATATCGAGCACTGGCTCGACCTGGGCGGCGAGGACGTCATCGCGCTCGGCGGCGACTGGGACGGTGCCACGGTGCCCGCTTTCCTCTCCGATGCCAGCATGATGCCCGAGTTCCAGAACATGCTTTCCAAGCATTTTGGCAAGACCGTGATGCAGAAGCTCTGTAGCGACAACGCGCTTGCCTTCTTTGAGCGTTATTAATTTCACATCCCTTGAGCGGGCCGGCATGCCGAACGGTCGACATGCCGGCCCGTCCCCAATCTGAAGGACCGCTTTTGACGCAGCAATTTACGATTTCCATATCCCGACCGGATGGGACGCCCATCTCCGTCGTCGTTACCAAAAAGCGCGTCAAAAACTTCAACCTACGCGTCACATCAAGCGGTGAGGTCCACGCCAGCGCACCGCTCGGCGCCAGCCGCGAGCGCATCGAGGCATTTGTGAAGCGCAACAGCACCTGGATTGTCAGCCGACTTGCCAAGCGCGAGCAACATCAGGCGACGGCGCGAGAGCCGCTCAGCACCTCGTCCGTCATTGCACTTTGGGGCAAGCCCATCACGGTACAGGATGCACTCGATCACAACTTTGCATCACCCGCGCCGCGGCCCAAGCAGGCCACCTTCGCAAGCTTTATGGGTACCGACGAATCGGACGAAGGCCCACAGGCCAAGCGGCGCGTAATCCTCGACGGCCTAACGTCCGACGAGCTCCAAGCCCACATCAGCCAGCTTTATACGACCGAGGTCACCGCAGCGCTACGCGACATCGTGCACGCATACGAAATCACAATGAGTGTCGCCGTTTCCCGCGTCTCCGTGCGCAGCATGAAAACGCGCTGGGGATCATGCACGCCCAAGACCGGAGCCATTCGCATCGCACGCGAACTTGCCGCTTATCCCATCGAGTGTCTCGACATGGTTGTCGCCCACGAGCTCGTCCACTTGCTCGAGCCAAGCCACAATCAGCGGTTTCACGCCCTGCTCGACAGGTACTGCCCCAACAATAGAGCGCTGTCGCAGCGGCTCAAGCAGCCACCCATAGAGACGTATTAGAACCGGTTAGCGCACGCGCTCGATCTCGACGCCGCAGCTTGCCAGGGGAAGACCGACGGGCGCCCAAGGCTTATCGAGCTTAACACGCACGCCAAGCAGCAAGGGGTAACGACGCAGCAGCATCTGGGCCACACCCTCGGCTGCCGCCTCGATGAGTTTAAACGTATGCTCGCGCAGATAGCCATCGACATCGTGGCACACCGAGCCGTAGTCAATCGAAGCGTCCAGGTTATCGTGCTCCCCCGCTGCACGCAGGTCGGCATAGAGCACCAAGGACACGATGAACTTCTGGCCCAGCGCGTTCTCTTCGGGATACACGCCGTGGTTGGCAAAGACCTCGAGACCGTCGATAGTAATACGGTCGGCATGGCGCAGATCGTCATAGCTCACGTGGGGAACCGCCGTTGCGGTGGATATTTCGCCCCTTCCACGGCGGGCGAGCTCGGCGCCTTCAGTCTTGGTTGCATTCTCGGGCAGTTTCTTGTTGCTCATCGCGATCGTCTCCTTCGTTTAGAACCCCGACCGCGCAAACTAACTACACGCGAATCGACAGGTTCTTTTTATCATCGCTCCAGTTGCAAGCATTGCGCGCGGGGCATGCAAAGCAGGCGCGCGACGCTTTGTCGGCTGCATAGAGCAAACGCTCAAGCGGTTGGCTGTTCACGCGCAGCTTTCGATGGCCCAGAATGGCCGTCTTAATGGCTGCGGCATCGGCCGGCTCAAACGCCACGTCATCAGGCATGCCGCCGAGAATTGCATCAGCGACGCGTTCGCTTGCAACATCATGGGATATACCCGATTCATACTGTTCATCTTTGCCGATATCGTGAAGAAGTGCCGTGGCGTAGATGACCTCGCGGTCAAACTCGAGATCTTCCTCGAGATTCTTAATCCACATAATGCGAGCGACATCGAGCAGATGGTCGATACCGTGGCGGCAGAAGATGCGCCCCGATTCCAGCTGAGCAATGTTGCCCAGGTGGCGCCGGAACAGGCCGTTGGCACAGATATAATCGATACGAGGCATGACGCCAAAAGGCGCCAGGCCCGAAGCCATAAAACCGCGACGCGGCGTTCCCTCGTCAGTATTCGATGTAAAGTCGTTGACGACTCTCATAGTTAGCGTCCCAGCATCCTAAAGAAACGCTCTTCGAGCGCGGGGTCGGTCTCAAAGACGCCGCGGCGAGCGAGCGTCACGGTCTTGGTGCCGGGCTTTTGCACGCCGCGCATGGTCATGCACATATGCTCAGCTTCCATGAGCACAATCGCTCCCTGGGGAGCGAGATAATCCATGAGGGCGT